>JBJXEM010000064.1:0-28918 GCA_046154225.1 Rickettsiales bacterium | reverse complement strand
TTACCGCCTCAAAATTTGTCATTCCCGCGAAGGCGGGAATCTCCTTCACAGAAAAGGGGATTCCCGCCTTCGCGGGAATGACAAAACTGTAAGGTTTTTATTTGAATTGAGTATATCTGCATTTCAGCAAGGAACCCCTACCCGCCGCTCGCGCGTCGACCTCCCCCCTGAAGGGGGAGGTAAGCGGCGTGCGTTTTCGCTGGAATGGCGGCTGAGCCATGGAAATTCAGATACTGCCGCACTTGGCACGATAATCGCATAGCGGGGGGCATCAGAAGAAAAAAACTGGAGCGAACGATGCCAAGATTGGGGAAAATCGCGATGCATTGCATGCCGGGGAATCTGCGCTGGATGGGGCTTGGGGTGGTGCTGGTGGCGGTGTCGCTGCTGGCAGGCCCGGCAAGTGCGGCGCGCATCAAGGACGTGGTGGCGTTCGAAGGCGTGCGCGACAACGCCCTTTTGGGCTACGGCTTGGTCGTTGGCCTCAACGGCTCGGGCGACCGGCTGCAGAACAACGCGTTTACCGAACAATCGTTGATTGGGTTTCTCGAGCGGCAAGGGGTGAATACCCGTGGCTTGCGTCTGCAATCGCGCAACGTGGCGGCAGTGACAGTAACGGCGAAACTCCCGCCTTTCGCCCGCGCGGGCTCGAACATCGATGTCAGCATCAGCGCACTGGGTGATGCGCGCAGCTTGCTGGGGGGCACGTTGCTCGCCACCTCGCTTTTGGGGCCGGACGGGAATGTGTACGCAGTAGCACAAGGCCCCGTCACCATTGGCGGGTTCGAAGCGGGCGGCAATAGCGGCTCGACCATCACTAAAGGCGTGCCGACCAACGGGTTTATTTCCAACGGTGCCACCATCGAGCGGGAAATTGCCTTCCGCCTGAACGAAATGAAATCGCTGCGCCTGAGCTTGCGCAACCCGGATGTAACCACGGCGACTAACGTGAACCGCGCCATAAACCAGCAAGTGGGTGCGGGTACGTCGCGCGTGGATGACCCAGGCACGGTAACGATTACGGTGCCCACCGCCTATCAGGGCGACGTGATGGGCTTGCTGGCCGACATTGAAAAACTCAGCATCGAGACCGACCAGCCCGCGCGCATCGTGGTCGATGAAGCGACCGGCACCATCGTGATGGGCGAGAATGTACGGATTTCGACCGTGGCGGTGGCCCAAGGCAACCTGATCGTGAAAGTCGAAGAAACGCCGCAAGTCAGCCAGCCCAACCCGTTTGCCCCGGAAGGTGCTGCGACCACGGTAGTGCCGCGCTCGGAAATTACGGTGAGCGAGCAGGCTGGCAACAAAATTGCAGTGTTGGAAGAAGGCGCGACGCTGAAAGATCTGGTGGGCGGACTGAATGCCCTAGGCATTGGCCCGCGCGACCTGATTACGATTTTGCAGACCATCAAGGCAGCAGGCGCGCTGCAAGCCGACATCGAAACGAGGTAGCGCCATGAGCAACAGTATCATCAGCAACCCCGTGGATAGCGATATGTTCAGCATCAACCAAGCCAGCAACCGCATCGGCAACCTAGGCCGCGGCAAAGCCATCAGCAAAAGCCAGAACGAGGCGAAGGTGAATGAAGCCGCCGCCGATTTCGAGGCGCAGTTCATCAGCCAAATGCTCGAGAATATGTTCGCCACCGTCGACACCAAAGAGTCGCTCGGCGGCGACGATTCGCAGGAAATTTACCGCTCGATGCTGGTCGATCAGTACGGCAAGGCGATCAGCAAAGCCGGCGGCATCGGGATCGCCGACCATGTGAAACGTGAAATCCTTCGACTGCAGGAAGTGTAGGCCGCCCATGCAATTTCACCCACAACACACACTCCCCAACGCCCCGATGATGCAACCTATTTCTTTGCGCGACCTCACGCAGGCGGCGCAGCAGCTTTCGGAGTTGCTAATGCTGGAGGGCGAACATTTGCGGGCCATGCGCGTGGGGGAACTGGCGGCATTGCAGGAAGAAAAACTACGCCTGACGCGTCTGCTGGAAACCGCGCAGGCCCACATTGCGGCAGATAAAAATTTCCTTGGCAATGCCCGGGCGAACGAGCGCGAAGAATTGCTGCTGCTGGCGGATGATCTGGCTTATGCGGTGGAAGAAAATTTCCGCCACGCCTCGGTCGCGCGCGCGGTGAACCGGCGGGTGATGCAGGCCATCACCGATGTGATGAGCGACCAGCAGCGCCCCGCGACGTATGATCGCATGGGGCTGGCCAACAGCAAATCGAACCTCACCTTATCCCTCAACCTCAACGAGCGGGCATAGGCCATGACCAACGCCGGATCACTCGGACTTGCACTGAATAACGCCGTGAGCGGGCTGCGCGTGAACCAGCAGTCGCTCGCGGTGCTGTCGCAGAACATCGCGAACGTGAATACCGAAGGTTACTCGCGTCAGGTGGTGCAGCAATCGGCAAACTACATTGCAGGTGTCGGCAGCGGTGTGAATATCGACGACATCACGCGCAAAATCGATGTGTACCTGCAGCGTTCATCGATCAGTCAAGGCTCGACCACCGCTTCGTCGCAGACGGTGAGCAGCTATTACGACCGCTTGCAATCGCTGATCGGCCAACCCGGCGCGAGTAATTCGATCGACGAATACATCACCACGTTTTTTAACAGCCTGCAGCAACTGGCGAACAACCCTGACACACTGGCCAACCGAAGCAACACGGTGAATGGTGCGAACATACTGGCGCAGCAAATTTCGGGCCTGGCCTATAACATCCAGGATCTACGGTTGCAGGCCGACAACGATATTACCGCTGCCGTGCGTACAGTGAACCAGACCATCGACCAGCTGAGTAACATCAACGACGCGATTGCGACGGCCAAAGGAGTGGGTAACTCGACGGCAGGATTGCTCGATCAGCGCGACCAGTTGCTAAAAACATTGTCGGAAAATTTCGACATCACGGTGAATTACGAAGATTCGGGCCGGGTGAATGTGACCACCGGCAGTGGCGCGGCACTGGTGGAAGGCGGCATTCGCCACCAGTTGCAATACATACCTGCGCAGTCGTCGAATGCGTTCATTCAAGGTACGAACCTCAACGCGCTGACGGTACTGACCCTCAACACTAAAAATGAGCAAATCGGCACGCCGGTGACGCTGATTGGAACCGGCCAGTCCGAGAACGTGACTTCACGGCTGACGAGCGGAAAACTGAACGGGCTGCAACAGCTGCGCGACAACATTCTGCCGCAGGTGCTGAGCCAGCTGGATGAGCTGGCCAACGGCCTGCGCAACAGTGTGAACGCCATTCAAAATGCGGGCTCGGGCTATCCGCCTGCGAACAGCCTTACGGGCGAACGCGCGCTCGACCCGACGGCGCCCATTAATTTCTCGGGTGTGGTTCGCATCGCGACAGTGAACAATAATGGCAGCCCGCTGACCAGTTTTTATGCCGACGAAAATTATACCGGCATCCGTCCGCTCAACCTCGATTTGGGTGCGCTTAATTCGGGCTCGGGGCAGGGCGCGCCCAGCACCCAAGCGATCATCGACGAAATCAACGACCATTTCAAAGCGCCGGGACCGAAAGTGAAACTGGGCGACCTGAATAATATTCGCCTTGCCTCTGACACTGCGATTTTGCCAAGCGGTGCGCCGTCGCTATTCAATTTCGATCTTGATATCGAAAATATATCGTCGTCGCTCGCGCCGGTGTTTGTGACGGGTGTAACGGTGCTCAACTCCGTCGGCACCAACATCACCAGCCTCACGCAGAATGCCCCGAACGTGACGCTTTCCACGAGCAACACCTACACAACGACGGCGGGCTTAAGCACCGTCGATGTGAATTTGCAAACGCTGCCCGCGGGCCTTGCCGTGGGCGATACGATTTATTTAGGCGCGCCGAGTGCGCCGAGTATCAACGGTATTCCGGCGGCGAACCTGACGGGGTATTTCACCGTCAGCGCCATTACGGGCAACAGCGTGACCATCGATAGTGGCGTGATCGCAGGCGTGGGGCCTGCCGTGAGTGACGCGACGCCTGCTACAGCGTATGGCGCGTATGCCAAAGTGGTGGGTGGGCAGCAAATACGCACGTCCAATTCGCAATTTCAGGTCGATCTCACGGCCGGGGCTGGCTCGCCCTATTACGACATTACGCTCGATGTTGGAACCGTGGATAGCACCGGGGCGGTAAGAACCTCGCAAATCACCTACCGCGTTAACAATAATACGTCGAACCTGTATAACGACCGCTACACGGCTACGGCCGCCAATGGTAATGGCACCATTGTGCTGCCGCAAACCACGCAGGATGCGTTACGTGCCATTTTGGTGGATGCCGACGGTAACGAGCTGCCGAAATTCAACGGGGTGTATGGCAACCAGCCGGGCTACCTGAAACTCATCGCCGCCGACGGGGCGGGGGTGGCCATCGACTCGCTCGATTCGTCGCAGAATGGGCTGACCAATGTCGTCGGCGACATTGGCACGGGTTATGGTTTCTCGCAATATTTTGGGCTGAACAATTTCTTCGAAAGTAACGGCCCAACCGCGACCGGTGACACGCTGCATAACAGCGCCATCAACCTGAAAGTGCAGGACCGCCTGCTCAACAACGCCAACTTGGTATCGACCGGTTCGTTGACGCTGCAAAAACAACCTCCGGCGGGCAGCACGCTGCCGCCGCAATATACCTATCTGCGCTATGCGGGTGACAACACGATTGCGCAGAAACTGGCACAGCTCTCGACGGCCGGGGTGTCGTTCCAGGCCGCTGGCGGACTTGCCAGCAGCACGATCTCGATTGGTTCCTACAGCAGCCAGATTTTAAGCTTCCAGGCATCGCAGGCCAGTGCGTCCACCGCCGAGGCCGACAATGCCAAAACCCTGCTCGATGGCTTTACCACCAAACAGAACGCCACCAGCGGCGTGAACCTCGATGAGGAACTGGCGAACACCATTACCTACCAAAATGCTTATGCGGCGACGGCGCGGGTTATCACGATCGTGAACCAGCTCTACGACTCGCTGCTGCAAGCGATCCAATAAGGAGGACCCATGACACTCAATCGCATCGGCAGTGTGGCCTTGCTGAACAACACGCTGAACCATGTCACGCAGGTGCAGGAGCGTCTCGGCACGTTGCAAACTCAAATCTCGAGCGGGCTCAAGGCCGAAACCTTTGAAGGTTTGAATGGGCAGGTGGAATTTTATACGCAGCTAAACAGCAAGCTGCGCCTCACCAACCAGCTGAAGGATGGCAACACCACCGGCATCGGACGGCTGCAAACCGCCGATCAGTCGCTCAGCGGGCTTGAGGAAACGGCTAACAGTCTTATTAACCTCATCACCAGTAGTATCAATAGTGGGGCAGCGCCCAGCTTGAATCTGAAGCAGCAGGTGCAGGGGCTTTTGAATCAGTTCTCCGACCAGTTAAACGTCACCTATGACGGCCGCTATATTTTCGGTGGCACCAACACCACGCAACCCCCCGTTGCCTCCATCAGCGCGTCGAATGCGACGCTCGGTATTCCGGACGATGTGTATTACGGCGGCTCGAAGGACAACGTGGTTTACCGGGCGAACGAGCAAGTGACCTATGCATTTCCGGTGCGCGCCGACGATTCGGCGTTCCAGAAAATTTACGCGGCGGCGAATCTTGCGGTTTCCGCGTTCGGTTCGAACGATACCGCAGGCCTTGAGACTGCGCGTAAGCTGGCGCAGGACGGCAATACCGAGCTGATCGGTGCGCGCACGCGGCTGAACACCACGCTGGTAAATACCCGCACCATCAACACGCAGCTCGACGCGCAAAGTAAGTATCTCGAGGGTTTGGTGGGCGAGGTGAGCAATACCGACATTGTCGCGGCCACCACGCAGGCGTCGAACTACGAGGCCATCTTGCAGGCGACCTATCAGGTCTATGCACGACTGAGTCAGTTAAAGCTCTCGGATTACCTCAAATAAGGAGCCATCTAGCACGAGAGAACTTGCAACCATAAGCTGCTGTGCTAGAGTAGGGGTGTTCCCTCTTTGGTGGCGTCGGCCAAGACCACACCAACGGGAGGAACTATGTATCACGGAGAAATGATGATGACGGGAAGCGGGCCTGCCGTACTCAATCAGGGCGGGTTTAGCGCCCCGATTCCAGAAGTGGTGGAAAGCCGTTTTGGCCGTGTGAAAATCGACCCGCGCCAGCAGTTGTATTTCTCGGCGGGCATGCTGGGCATGCCGGGTCGCACCCAATATTGCCTCACCCGTTTTCCGTCTGAGAAAATGGCGCGGTTTAAATTGCTGCAGTCGCTCGACGATGCGACGCTGTCGTTTATCACCCTGCCGGTGGAACTCGTAAACCCCGTCATCGGTCGCGACGATCTGGAACAGGCCGCAAAAGACATGGGCATTCCCATGGGCGAACTGGCGGTGCTGCTGGTCGTCACCGTTCATCGCGAAATGACGGGCGTGCGGCTTTCGGTGAATGCCCGCGCGCCGGTGCTCATTCACACCTCGCAGCGTGCCGGCACGCAATATGTGTTTTCGCACACGCGCTATCAAATCCGTCAGGCACTCACGTTGTGAGTGGGCGGCTACAAACCCAAAGCCTGGCGCAATTCCAATGCACGGGCGGCGCGTGCCCCGATACATGCTGCCAGGGCTGGGGCATGCAGGTCGACCGCCCCACCGTCGAGCGTTACGAGCGCGAAGCCCCGCAGTTGCGCGATGCGGTCGTGAGCGGTGAGGCTGAATTTGTGATGCGGCGCAATCCCGACACCGGCTTTTGCGTCAAGCTCGGGGCCGATGGCTGGTGCGGCATTCATCGCGAATTCGGCACCGATATGCTGGGCGATGCCTGCCATCTCTTCCCCCGCATGCCGCGTGCACTTGGCGAAACGGTGGCGGTGATGGGGACGCTGTCGTGCCCGGAACTGGCGCGCTTGATGATTTACGGCGACAACCCATTCGCTCTCACCGAATTTGGCGATCCGCGCCAGCCGTTCCTGATGCGCAATTATTTGCCCGAGGGGCTGACGGATTCCGCCGCACTCGCGCTGCACCAGCAAATTATCAGTGTCGCAGCGGATGAAACCGTGAGTGCCGAGCGCAGCCTGATGCGCGTGAGCGCCATCGCCCGCGCACTGGAAACGCAACCGCCGACCGCGTGGCCCGACACGCTGCCCATGTATGTGATGCTGGCCGACGGGCGCGTGCCTGTCGCCGAATCCTCCGTCAACGACCCGTTCAATGTATTGCACGCGTTGCATGGCTTAACGCAAGCCGCAACTACCAAGCCGAGCCTGCGCCTTAGAGCGGTGATCGACCGACTGGCGGAAGCACTTGGTGCGCATTTTGATGGCGCGAACATTGTACTGAGTGACGATGCCGCCATGCGCGCCCTGCGCCTGCTCGAGCGCGCCCGCGCGGCATGGCTGCAACCGGTGCTGCGGCGTTATGTGCAGGCGCAACTCTCGCAAAGCCTGTTTCCGTTTTCGGGTTTTGGCGCCACGCTCAGCGAGCGTATCACCACGCTTGGGGTGCGGTTCGCGACGGCGAAGCTGGTGCTCGCCAGCATTGAAGAACCCAGCGAGCAGGTGGTGATTGATGCGGTTCAGCCGCTGTCGCGTTTTATGGATCATCTGGCCGACCCGGCGCTGACGCTGGCGATTTGCCATGAAACCGGCTGGGTGCGTGAAGCGCGCCTGCGCGGATTGATTGGCGACGCGTAAAGAACCCATAAAATATCGCATGACAAAAGGCGAAATTTATGGCATGGTCACACTATTCGGGGTGGTGAATGCGCAAGCTGAAATCGCTCCACATAGAGGCAGGAAGCCACTTTCAATCGGGACACATGCAGTGTCCATCGCCTGAAAAGGTTTCCCGTTTTTATGAAATGACGCGCCTCAAAACGCGTTAACGAAGTTTTAAGACTTAGTTGCTAACGTAGTAACATACACAACGTGGTTCACTGGTGACATGAGGTTGCCAACGCGGAGTGTGTGCTGGGCAAGTAGCCTGGGAATTGTTCATCCATCCAAGTAGGAGACTATCATGGTTAGTTCCATTTTTTCAAACATTGCTGCTCTCAGCGCGCAGACCAACATTGGTAACGCGCAGAACAGTGCATCTTCGTCCATCAGCCGCTTGTCGAGCGGCCAACGTATCGTAAAGGCGTCGGACGATGTGGCCGGCCTCGCAGTCGGTACTTCGCTTGCGACCCAAGTGGGTAACCTGCGTGCGGCCATTGGTAACGCCAGCCAAGGTAGCAGCTTGCTGCAAGTAGCCGACGGTGGTCTTGCCCAAATTACCGACATTCTGCAACGTCAGCGTTCGATTGCGGCGCAAGCCGGTTCGGGCTCGCTGACCGACACCAACCGTGCGTTCCTCGATCAGGAATTCCAGGCCTTGACCGCCCAGATTAACCAGATCGCCAGCACCACTAACTTCAACGGTGTAAACCTGTTGAGCGGTGGCCTGGGTACTACCAGCCGTCTGTCGACCACCAACGTATTGTCGGCTACCTTCAACCCCACCGCTGTTACCGGTTCGACCGCGGGTGTGGCCGTTGCTTCAACCGTTGCGGTGCAAGCGTTCAACGCCAACTCGGGTGCGTCGCTGGCATTTGTGACTGCCACTGCCGGTACGGTGAGTGCGGTTGACTCCGCCAACGCCATTCTGGCGAACGCCGCCTACGACAGCGTGAACAGCGCGGTTTCTGGCCAGTTCTCTAACTTCCGTATCAGCAACGTGACCTACGGTGCGACCACGACGGGTTCGGCGACGATTAGCGTCGATATCGGCGGCGTGACCTTCACCGGTACGACCCAAGGTGGCGTGAGCGATTTCAACGTCTCGAACGGCAGCACGATTTTGCGTCTGTCGGCCGGTGCTACCACCAACCTCGACTTTACCAACGCCGGTTCAACGCAGTTCTCGCAGAATACACTGGCGACGAGTTTTGCCAACACCACCATTCAACGTACACAAACCATTCAAGGCGTGGACTTCGCTGGTACTCGCCTTGCGGGTGCTGTGGGTACGGCCGCGAACGGTGGTAACGTCTCGGTGCGCCTGAACTCCGGCAACGCAGTCATCAGCAACTTCCAATATGCTGGTAACATTGCCAACACCGCCAACTCCAGCCGTATTACGGTGCAGGTGAACGGTGAAACCTTCACCGCTTCGGGCGTGCTCGACGTGCCTGCTGCCGCTACGCCACGCATCTTCTTCCAAGGCTCGCAAGGCCAAGGTCTGATCGTGGACATCACCGGTCTGACCACGCCGTTTACTGGGGATAACCTCCGTACGAACACGGCGTTGCAGTCGTCGCTCATCAACGCACTGAACCAGGGCTTCTCGCGCGCTGGTTCGGGTCTCAGCTTCGCAGTTGGGTCCACGGCAAGTGCTACCGTAGGCGTTACCCTCGGCAGTGCTACCACGGCTAGCCTGTTCAACGGCCAGACACTGGGTGTGGGCACGTCTCCGGCGGCTGCTGCGGCTTCAAACGCACTCGATGCTGCGTTGAATACCGTGAACGGCCTGCGCTCGACCGTAGGTGCGCTCCAGTCGCGGTTCAACTTCATCAGTGCTAACCTTGACACCTCGGTTCAGAACCAGGATGCAGCACGCTCGGCGCTGCTCGATACGGACGTTTCGGCCGAATCGACCGCTTACGCAACCGCTCAGGTGCAGCTGCAAGCCGGTATCGCTGTATTGGCTCAGGCCAACCAGCTGCCGCAGAACCTGCTCAAGCTCATCCAGTAGTTGGACGCTTGAATAAGGTTGCAGCCTAAGCGCAATCGGTGGGGGGGAGCAATCCCCCCCACCACTCTCATGACAAAGGATAATAAAATGCCGAAAAGGCTTTTGGAGCATAGCGATGACAATCAATTTATCCACGGGAGCACCCCTCCCACAGGCATTGCCGGGTAGCAGCCCGCCCCTGCCGACACCCATCAAAAGCGAGGCCCCCACGCCACAGGCCCCCGCTAGTTTCCCCGGCGCCGCCCAACCTACCGGGGCCGAGTTCGACAAAAAGCGCTACGACGCGGTGGAAGCCGCTTCGCAGAGTCTTTTTAAGAACAGCTACGCCGTCAGCGATACGACTTTCAGTATCTACAAAGACGGCAGCGGCCAGTACATCACCCGCTATATCAACCTGCGCGACGGACGGGTGACCTATATCCCCGAGCCGCAATTGCTGCAGCAGACCGGTAGCCAAAGCCCGCTGTTTGAAATTAAGGCGTGAATGAGGTATACTCTGCAAACGGCATAGGTTTTGCAGTACGAACGATTGAGATTGTGACGAATGAGACAGTAGAACGCGGCTGCACCGCGCGAGCGTGTGCGCCCACAGGAGTCGAATATGGTAACGTCAATTCAGATAGGCAATGCCTTCCAGCAGAATGGGCGCACGATCATCGGCGGCAGCCAGTCGGGCCTCGACATTAAATCGCTGGTGGATGCACTGGCCACCGCCAAAGCCCAGCCCGCAACGGTATTGACCACCAAAAACACACCGCTCGCTGGGCAGCAAAAGGCCTATGCCGACCTGAAAACAGTGCTGACACAGTTCCAGTCGGCATCCGATACGCTGCGCAACCCTCCGGGCGTTGGCAACGAATCACGAAATGTGTTTCAGTATCGCACCGCGAATATCTCGACCAACGACGGTAGCTCGGCCAGTAATTACCTGACCGCCACCGTGCAACCCGGCGCACAGATTCAGTCGTTCTCGGTCGATAAAATTACCCAGCTAGCGCAGGTTTCGAAACAGCAAACCGGCAATTTCGCGCTCGCCGACAGCACCACCGCGCCCGCAGTCGCCGCCAGCTCGACGCCTGGTCAATTCACGGCAGGAACTTTTACGCTAAAAGCGATCGATGGCGGGGCCGACGTGTCGATTACCCTAAACGCGGGTGATTCGCTGCAAACGGTGGCGAATGATTTCAACCTCGTGCAATCGCGTACGGGGATTCAGGCTACAATCATTCAGGTGTCGACCGGCAATTACCGTATTATTTTCACCGGCACCACCACCGGCGCCGCCAACGGTTTCGACCTCGCTTCGGCCGCTACCGTGACGAGTGACCCAAGCGGCGTACTGAGCAACGTGACCAGCGCCGTTGGGTTTGGCACCACACAGTCCGCGCAGGATGCGTTATTGACCGTAAATGGCATCGATCTACAGCGCTCCAGCAACGCCATCGATGATATTTTTACCGGGGTGACGCTGAATCTCCGGCAATCGACGCTGGTCAGCAATACCGCGCTCACGGTCGATGTAAAGCCCGACGCCACCATCGCTTCGAACGCCATTTCGCAGTTCGTCGACGCGTATAACAATTTCAAACTCTTCGCCTCCACGCAGCAGCAGCGCAACACCGACGGAACGCCTAACGAAAAAGCGTTGCTGGTGAACGACCAAACCCTGCGCAGTATTATTTCGGACGTGAACGCGCAGGTGACCAGCGTCATCAGCGGCATTGTGGGCTCCAATCCGTCGCGGCTCGAGGATGTGGGCGTCAGCTTCACCGACTTCGCAGGCGACGATAAAAACCCCGCCACCAAAAACGTGCTGAATGTTGATACTGATAAACTGAATTCGGCCTTGAGCACGAATTTCAACGGGGTTGCAAATCTGTTTCAGTACAACCTGACATCGAACAATGCGTCGCTTGGGGTGTACGCGCGCACGAAAAACTCGGATGTGAGTGCCGTCCAAATCACCATCACCCGCGGCACTAATACCTATCAGGCGACCTACACCGACCCGAGCTTGGGCAGTGTCACCGTAAACCTGACGGCTACGGCCATCGGCACAGCGGGCGCATTGTCGCTCGTGGGGCCTGCGGGTTCGGCGCTTGACGGGCTGACGCTGGTTTACGGCAGTGCGGGCGATGCGACCATCAACGCGACGATTACGCAAGGGTTTGGCGACAAAATTTATAACACCATCAACGCGGCCATCGACAGCACCATTGGTTCGCTTACCTTGGCGTCGCAAGCGGTGGTCGACCAGCAATCGCGCAACACCGACGAGATTACGAAAATCAACGATTTCGTGGCGAAATACCGCGACCAGATTACCCAGAAATATGCGAATCTCGAAGCGGCCTTGACCAAATCGAACCAGCTTCTACAATTGCTCCAGGCGCAACAGGATGCGCGCAATAACGCCTAGGAATTTCCATGAGCAAGTCCGGCCCCAGCCAGCCCTATAAAGCCTACCATCAGGCGACGCACACGGTCGGCAAAACCCGCCAAGTCGTGATGTTGTATGACGGCGTAATCCGCTTTTTGCAGCAGGCTGCCGAAGCGATGGAACAAGGGCAAATCGAAACGCGTTACCATAAATTGACCAAAGCGACCGACGTGCTGGGTGCGTTGCAGGCCTGCCTCGATTTCGAGGTGGGCGGTACGGCCGCACAAATTCTGCATGATTTTTATTCGACGATTGAATCGAAAATCCACGGCCTGCATCGCGGTGCCGACCGTGCTATTTGCCTCGAGATTATCGAGGAGCTGAAACAGATGCGCGATGCCTGGGATAAAATCGACCGCGAGGGCGCTACGCCCACCGCCGAGGCAAAATCTGCCGCAGGCCCGAGCGATACGGTCACGGTTTCGGCTTAACCGCCTACCACCCGCCGCTTGCCCTTGGACAGCAAGCATTTTCTAACAATCCACGACTTGGCACGGGGCTTGCAGAATTACTCCTGACATTTTGTTCAGGGAGTCTGCTTTATGACCAGTGTGGTCGCCCATTCTGCCCCATCGCTGCTTGGCTCCGCGAACGCACCGGGCCAGAGCCTCAGCCTGTTTGACAGCGGCGACGATGCTGGCGGCGACCTGTTCTCGCAGCTGCTTGGCAGTTTCGATAGCGGGCAGGGCCAAAGTAAGGACACGCCACAAAACCCAGTGAAAGATGTGGCGCTTCTTGCCAAACCCGGGGAATTGCTGGCTCAGGAAGCGGCGGCTCTCGGTGCCAACCAGTCGGCGGCGAAACTGGCCCAACTGCTCGAGCGGCCAGTGACTCCGCAGGATGCGGTGAAATTACTCGCCACATTAAACGCTTCCGCCGATGCGGGCGATGGTGAATCGCCCTTGCGCCAGCAATTAAAAGACCAACTGACGCAACTGGCGCAGGCGAACGAGCCACAAACGGTGGCACAAATTATTCAGGCATTGCCAGCAGTGCAAGAGGCAAGTGCCAACGCCGCACTAAATGCGCAGACGCGCACTGGCGGCGCGGTACAGCAAGTGTTGCGGCTGTTGCAGGGGGCGCTGAGCAAAACACGCGAGCTGGCTGCGACGAAAGACGCGGATGTCAATGCACAGCGCGCTGCTGAAAATCTTGCGCAGGACGCCGCCCTGCAGAGCCTGCAGGCGGCCAACTTTCGTACCGCTGCTGCAGCAAATGCGCCAACGCCGGTTGCGCCGAAAGAAGAAAAAACCGACGAACTGACCACGGTCGAAATCACGCCGCTCAGCCAACAGGTGATTGTGCCGCAATGGGTGAATAATATTGGCACGTCGCCGATTCCGGTGCGGGCTGACCTCGATACGGTGATTCCGCCGCTGAGCGATGGGCTTGGCAAAAAAACAGACCTGCCGCACATCGATTTGCCCAAGGCCGATTTGGGCCACGAGGCTGCAGCAAAACCGGACGCATTCCAGCGCCATCTCAGTGAGAACGCAAGCAACCTTGCGGTCATTGGTGAAGCAAAACGGGCGAACGAAGCGTCGCTGAAGCCCATCGACCGTGATGACGCGAATATTAACGCCACCACGAATCCGTCGGCGACGGGCGGCCATAGCGCCACGCAATCGGCGCAGGCGGTGCAACCTGCCGCAGTCACGCTGCCTGCGAATGTGATCAACCACGCCCCTATCGCCGAGCAGGTGCATGTGGCGGTAGCGCGCGCCAGCAAAGACGGCATCGACCAAATCACCATTCAGTTGAGCCCCGAGCATTTGGGTCGGGTGGAAGTGAAATTCCACACCAACGCCGAAGGCCAGACGCTGATTTCATTCATCGCCGACCGGCCCGATACGTTCGATGCGCTCAGCCGCGATGCGCGTTCGCTGGAAACGGCATTGCAGGAATCGGGCATCAAAGCCGACGCCGGCAGCATGCAGTTCAACTTGCGCCAGCAGCCGCAACCTCAGCCGCAACTAAACAGCAACTTGTCGGATGGGCGCGGGCCCGGCCAGCAAGCCAGCGCTGAGGATGAAACCGCAAGCCCCGCCGCCGCCATCGGCGCAGTGGCTGTACAGAATTACCGCATCAATATTCACGATGGTGTGGACATCCACGCCTAAGGAGCCGTTATGACTGCTGCAACTGTGACTGCTGCCAACAATGCATTGATTGCGCAAAAAGCCAAAGACGCGGCGAATGCGCAGGCAAATTCGGCCAGTACAACCAAAACGAGCGACGCGAAAACGGCGTTGACCTCCTTGTCAGGCGATGTGACTTTTTTCCTCAAGCTGCTGACCACGCAGCTTAAAAACCAGGACCCGACTGCGCCGTTCGACACCACCCAACTGACGCAGCAGATTGCGCAGTTCTCGGGCGTCGAGCAGCAGGTAAAAACCAACTCGAACCTCGAGAAACTGATCACCAGCAACACCCAATCGCAGGCGACCACAGCAGTCAGCTATATCGGGTTTGAAACCGAAACCGCCGGTGCCGATGGCCAGGTCGTGGGCGGCCAGGGTGCCTTCAGTTATGTGCTGCCAAGTGCCGCGAGCAATGTCAGCGTCACGCTTACCAACGCCAGTGGCTCGGTAGTGTTCCAGGGGCAGGGGGCTAAAAATTCGGGCCGCAATATTCTGGTATGGGACGGGGTGAACAGCAGCACCGGCAAACAGGAACCCGACGGCATTTACAAAATCGCGATCAAGGCGTCGGGCGCCAATGGCAAGGACCTTCTGGCGGAAACGCGTTCGGTTGGCATTGTCAGCGGCGTGGAAAGCGGCGCCGACGGCACCGTGAATTTGAACGTCGGCACCAAGAAAGTCACGCTTGAGCAGATACTGGCCGTGCGCTCGCCGACCCGCATTACCACCTCGGCTAACAATGGTTCAGGCAGCGGGGCATAGGAATTGGCATGAAAACTGCAATGACATTTTCAGGAAATGTTTAACGTTACGTTCATTCACAGAAACCACGGCTAAACGACACATTTGAAGGATCAGGGAGAATCACATGAGCTTATATGGGGCATTATTCGGCGGCGTATCGGGACTTCAGGCGCAGTCGAGCAAAATCGGCGCGATTTCCGACAACATCGCAAACGTCAACACCATCGGCTATAAGCAGGCCAACTCGACATTCCAGTCGCTGGTGGTCAATACCAGCTCGAGTGTGTCGTACCAGACCGGCGGCGTTCGCGGCGGTACTCGCCTTGCGGTGTCACAACAAGGCCTGCTGTCCTCGACCCAATCGAACACCGACCTTGCCATTTCGGGCGGCGGATTTTTCGTGGTGCGCAGTCAGGCGAACGCCGCTGTTGGCTCGACGGGTCTTACGCCCTTCTACACCCGCGCCGGTTCGTTCAACCCGGATGCGCTGGGTAACTTTGTCAACACCCAAGGCTATTTCCTCCAAGCCTGGCCGCTCGATCGCGATGGCCGCCTGCCGGGCGAACCGGGTAACCTGAATACCGTTTCATCCAGCAACTTCGATTCGCTGAAAACCGTGAACGTACAATCGGCCTCGGGCGTGGCACAATCGACGACCACCATTTCTCTCGGTGCCAACCTGAATGCCGGTGAAGTCGTGTATCCCGGTGAAGCGCAAACGCTGAGACCCGACTTGCAAAACTCCAACAACCTCAATCTCGCGGCGGATAAAATTCTGGTGAGCTCGGAATATGGCCTTGCGGGCGTCGACTCCACCCGTCGCGGTGACCGTTTCACGGTATCGACCGGCAATGGGCTGTCATACACTTACGAGTATGGTGGCTACACGGTGGGCCGTGATGTCAGCAACAGTGTTGCCTCAACCAATATCGGCGATGGGCAGACGAATAACAAATTGCTCAACTCGTTAGCTGCCCCGGCAAGCTTCACCGCGGATGGTGTTTCGTCGGGCTTTTTCATCAACATTGGTAACCACGGGCTTATTAACGGCGATAAAGTCAACCTGAGTGGCTTTGTCGGTGTGTTTGGCGGTGTTCCTGCGGCCTCCATCAACGGCCAGCAAACCGTGACGGTGGTGAATGCGAACACCCTGTTTTTTGCTACCGGCTCTGTGCCGGCGGCGGGTAGCTATGGCGGTGGTGCGCAAGCGGCGAATTTACGCCAGTATGCCGGGTCTATTTTGGATGCAAACAGCGCCACGCAGACTTTCCTTGGTCAATTAGGGACGACTGGCTTTACTGCCGGGGCACGTACTCTCTCGATCACCTCGGCGACGGCGGGAACAAAAACCTTCACCTACACCACTTCTTCGCCCAACACGCTGAGTGGGCAGTTTAATAACCTGAACACACTTGCGGCCGCCATTGACTCCGTCAATGGCCTCACCGCGCGGGTGGTGAATAACCGCCTGGTCGTCGGTGCCGAGGATGCTTCGGAAAGTATTGCCATCACTAACGGCGATGCCGTCGGTACGACCACATCGCGCGGCATTGACTGGAAAGGCGAGCTTGGCCTGGCAGATATTGCCGGCACCACCCGCCGTTATTCCAACCTTCAGGGCCTCGCCAGTCTGGTAAATGCCGATACCGGATTGAGCGCTAAAGTGAGCAATCCCCTTTCGAGCTCGACCATTGCCATCAACGTCGATGATCCGCTCGATACCATCCAATTTCAGGATTTAACCGATCCGAACTTCTCGATCGCGGCGGGTCCGAACGTGAGCTTTACGGCGGGTGCGTATGCGGCTGGCGCGTCGGTTGATATTGTCATCACCGATGCGGCGCAGCCCGCAACGCTGAATGTCGGCGACTTTGTTTATCTATCGGGGCTGAACAACGGTACCGCGGGCTTACCTGGCACGCTGCCCAACGGTGGGCCGTTTCAGGTCATCGCCCAAACACCCGGTAACTATACCGTTCGCCTCACTACACCGGTGGCTGTGAACATAGTCGGCGGTCCGGCGGCCGTGCCTGCGGGTGTCGTGGTGTCGATTGCCAATGAATCGAACCAAGGCAGCCAACTGGCGCAGCTTGGTATTGTGCCCTCACTGAACAGTGCCCTTTACACACCACAAAATAGCGGGGTGCTTGGGCCGCAATACGACCCCACCGGGCAAGTCGGTCAAAACCTTGCCTCGGGCGATATTACAGCGCAGTTTAGCCGCAACGTGCGGATTTACGATAGCCTCGGCAGCGGCCACGATCTGCGCTTCAGCTACATTAAAATCGCGCAAAACAGCTGGGCGGTTGAAGTCCATGCCATCCCCACGACCGATGTGAACACCGCACTGGCCGATGGCCAGGTGGCAGTCGGCACCATCGATTTCAACGGGGATGGTACGCTACGCAGTGTCTCGTCTGCGTTGACCAACCCGGTGATCATCAACTGGACGAACGGCGCCGTCGCCAGCAGCGTTTCGCTGGATCTGGGCACCGCCGGTCAGCCTTTCGGCACGGTGGGGGCTGCGACCATTGGTTTGTCTGACGGGCTGAGCCAGTTTGATTCGGCGTACAACGTGAACTTCGCTAACCAAAACGGCGCACCCGTGGGTCAGCTGGTGAGTGTTGCCATCGATGGGCAGGGTATCCTTACGGCAAGCTACTCCAACGGGCAGACGCAGCGTTTGTTCCAGTTGCCGCTCGCCGATTTTGCCAACCCCGATGGGCTCGATGCACGCTCGGGCAACGTCTACACCCAGTCGCAGGCATCCGGTGAAGTCAACCTGCGGGTAGCAGGCAATAACGGTGTGGGCACGCTGGTGGCGGCGGCACTCGAGCAGTCGAACGTCGATCTGGCAGCCCAGCTGACCGACCTGATTGTCGCCCAGCGCGCGTATCAGGCGAACACCAAAGTCATCAAAACGGCCGACGAATTGCTCGACCAGTTGAACAACATCTAACCGAATAGGGGGCGCGGGCAGACTAGACCGCAGCCTACGCTCCCTTCAAATGTTAAGTCGTCTAGCTCCTTCTTGGGCCCGGGTAGCAGTAGCTTCCGGGCCACTTTTTTGAATGTGACAGTTTGATGAAGTTTAGCCTCCAGCTATTGCGTGCCCGGCAAAATGTGGTATCGGTGGCACTGGTTACACGGGAAAGACCGCATAACGAAAAATAATTCCCGATTTACTTCCGGCGGCGCATCGCCGGTGATAAGGTTCAGTTATGACGTATAAGAATAAAATGTTTCTGTCCCTCAACGTGACGCGCGACGCCAAAAGCTCGGCCGCGGGCGGCGAGGAAGGCCAACTCGCCGATTTGATGGCCAGCCCGGAATATCTGCGCCACTCCAGCACCATCATCAACGAAGCGCTGAAAGAAGGCTTCGACGTGCTGCAATTGCCCAACGGCGATATCGTGACGACCGGCACCCGCATCGTGACCAACACCTATGTGTGGGACGCGGCCAAAGGCAAACTACACAAAGCCCGCACCGCCGGCGAAAAATCCCCCACCCGCAAAACCCGCGAAAAAATCCACGACGACGAGGATGCGGAGTAGCTTTTAGGGCGAGCTAACGCTCGCGTGGGTGCAAGTAAAGTATTGCCCCCGCTGCTCTCCCCCTCGTTCGGCCTTCGGCCTCCGGCTCGCGCAGGCCATCTGCGCTACGCATTACTTTCAATTTTATGTCCGCTGTACCGGCGTGATGCTCATGGCCAACCCATTCGCGCCAAGCTCCACCACACACCCGCACACGGTGCCGGGGCCGCTGGCTGGTTCCATGCGCACTTTGCGGGTTTTGTTGAGGAAGCTTTGCATGGGTCCGGTGGGTTCGAAACCGATGATGCTGGAGTAGTCGCCGCACATGCCGGCGTCGGTCTGGTAGGCGGTGGCTTTGGGCAGGAGGCGGCAATCGGCCGTCGGCACATGGGTATGGCTGCCGACGACGAGCGACACCCGGCCATCGAGGTAATGCCCCATCGCCATTTTTTCGCTGGTGGCTTCGGCATGCATGTCCACCATAATCGCATCGACATTCGCGCCGAGTTTATAGGGGGCAAGCGCCGCGTCGGCGCAGGCGAAGGGGCTGTCGAGATATTCTTTGTGGAACACTTGGCCGAGCAAATGCAGCACCACCATTTTTTTGCCATTCGCTAACGTATATTCGCGGCAGCCCGTGCCCGCCACGCTCGGCGGGAAGTTATGCGGGCGCAGTAATTTTGGTTCGCTGGCAAGCAGACTCAGCGCGTCTTTCTGGTCGAACACATGGTCGCCGCCGGTCAGGCAATCGACGTTCAGCGATTTGAATTCGCGCAGCACTTCGCTAGAAATACCAAAGCCACCCGCCGCGTTATCGACATTCACAATCACGCCGTCCGGCGCGAATTCGCTACGCAGTTTGGGCAGCCAGTGTTTCACCGCATCGCGCCCCGCGCGGCCGACGACATCGCCTAGGAAGAGGATTTTCATGGCTGACAGCTTACAGCCTACAGCTAACAGCTAACAAGCTAAAAGCTGTGGGCTGTCGGCTGTTAGCTCAGCTTGAAAATGCTCACACCCAATTCCGTCAGCACACCGTCGAGGGGCTGGTCGTGGGCGTCCATGGGTACGAGGTCGATTTCCTGCATGCTGTAACCGACGCCCACGAACAGCGGTGGCGTCTCGAAGCGGCGCATGGCTTCCATGGTGCGGTCGTAATAGCCGCCGCCATAGCCCAGCCGCCCGCCGCCGCCATCGAACGCGAGTAGTGGCACCAGGATGATTTCGGGGAACAGGGCAGGTGCGGTGGGCAGCGGTTCCTCGGGCCCGAGCGGGTGGCGGGCGAGGGGGTCGCCCGGCGCCCATTGCCGAAATAACAAGGTTTTTTGTTCGATGATGCAGGGCAGGCTGGTTTGCTTGGAAAAACGCGCCATGATGCTGAATACGGGGCGTACATCGAGCTCGCCGCGCATGGCGAGGTAGCCCGCGAACGACGGCGCGAAGGCCAGAATGGGGTGGTCGGCGAAATGCCGCGCGACGGACTGGCTGGCGCTGAGGCACGCCGCGTGCGGTACTGCCATGCGGCGTTGCTGCGCCTGCTGGCGGAGTTTGCGTTTGGCGACATTGGCGGCGTGGTCGGGCAGGGTCATTGGCGCAGTATAATGGGTTAAAAAATGAATCGTACACGCTTATTTTGGTGACGCCGCGCCATCCACAGGCTTCAACCCTTGCCGCAAAAACCATCACGACAGTTTGCGGATGGTTTTTTTATGCTATGATAGAAAAAATGAGAAAATAACGAAAGGATCCCTTATGCGCCTTCTGCCCACCTGCCTCGCCCTTGTTGCCATGGTTACCCTCGGTGCCTGCGATATGATGAAAGACGACAACGTCGTGAAAACCGGCAGCCTTACGCAGCACCTCACCATGATCGATACGGACGGGCGTGTGTATGGTGTGGTGGAGCTCGATCCGCTGAACGGTGGGCGCATCTGGGATTCGCAAAACCGCCTCATCGGCCGCATCGTGCCCCCCGCGCCCCCGCAGCCGACGCCGGTTGCACCGGCGAATTAGTATTTGTAAATACTAAATTTTCTGCCAGACCGGCCTATTTCTTAATCTTCATAGAACTGTAATACTATTTGCTCACCCGAATGTGTTAAACATTTTTTACACATCGTTCTTATTGAGGAGAATTGAATCATGGCTATGCTAATTAGTGGGACTTACGGCGACAATGCAGAATGTACAGAATTAAAGACTATGCTATCGCAGATTTTCATGAAAACGGGCGTGAGTCCAGATGTGAAAATTCAGGAAGGTGTCATTGGCTCTACCGGGAGATTTGATGCGTCAAAGCATATTCCCGATGTCATCTTTACTTTCTCATTCACTAAGGCAAATGCTTCCTCCAAATTTCGTGACGGACTCAACGCATTAGTCGCGGCGCTGGCTGAACAGCCAGACGCTGGCGGAGAACATTATTTTGCGTCGATTGTAACCCAACCTTCAGATACCGCGAGCGCACTAAAAAGCACGGGTATTGGTCAAACAAAAATCCAACCTAAAGCCGATGTGGTAGTTAAAATTGATGCGGAAACGATGAAACGCATTGTAGCATCCACCCCTATCGATCAGGCTGTAGATGTTTTTAAAGGTGGATTCCAAGGCCAATGCGCTGGGGTTAGCTAGCAAAAATGACTGCTAAAAATAGTGAATGGACCACCCTGGCCGTGGGTATATTGATTCTCTCGTGACCCGTGTGAACAGGTGGGTTCCGTATACCGCCAACCACGGTCGACGACAGGGACAGATCCCGAAGAGTTGATAGTCGGTCCGGAGTAATGCGATACCAACACGCACCGGGCAGTGCCATTCACAAATGAATATAGGCCGATTTTAAAGGTTTCGCAAGGGGTGAAGTGTGGCCACCGTCATCGCCCGAGTTCGCATGCGAACTCTAGGGCGATCCAGCGGTTTTCAACGATGGATTTCCCTAAAATCGCGAGGCGATTCGGGGAATGACGACTCAGCGGCCCAAAGGCTTGCTAGTGGTCGTAACATCTACGCGGTCCGACCACGCCTTATGGTTCTGAGCGCTGACGAATGCTCCAATTGCTGCACCCGCCAAAGTAACGGCAACAACCGCTTTTATGCTTGTACTGTTAAATTTCTTCGTCCCCAAATCAGGAACGAAATAAGCGAGCTCGTCGAGGAAATTGACAGCGGCAGCGCTTGTGGCGCCACCCACGGCTGCGCCCCAAAACGCGCCTCTAGCTACCGGATGGCTATTGGCTTCCCGATGATTCATATTACTCATCAGCGTTCTATGTGATCAGTGGGCTTCTGTTGAAGATGGTCCAGAACGCGGCTTGACCATTGATTGTGTGTGCGGGCCCGCAGTGTGCTCGTGTAGGCCCCGATCGCTGCGGGAATTGCAATAATGGCTGCACTAATCATCAAGCCGGGGGCGGTTAGGATCTTTTTATAATAGGGTTTTGGCGAATCCGCTCCCACCATTGCTGCCAGCCCTACAATCAGTGCACCTGTAGTTGCTCCGGCCGCAGCACCGCTAACAGCCGCCGCCGTTTCGTTTGTGGGGTGCAAGTTATCGTAATCGACAAAGGTGGTATCACCATTTCCCGCAAGGTTGCTGCGGATGATGTTGCCGTGGTTTGGCTGGACTGGTTGCGGCTGGCTCATAACGGACTCCTGTTTCATATGAAGCCAATCTTAAGGCACTTTGCATGTGAGGAGTATGAAGATTGCGTGACAATCCGAGAGGCGGCTTAGCTCGCAAGCTTCAGCGCCAGCCCGTCCAGCCTATCGGCCAGTTGTTGCAAATTATCGGCTACTTCTTCTTCCAACGCAGCCATTTGGGCGCCGTCGCCGCGTTCGGCGAGTTGGCGTTCCATGCTGGCCACTGCTTCGCGTGAACGGGCGGCGTCGAGCTTGGTGTCGTGCAGTTCGTCGGCTACCATGAGGGCGGTGTAGAGCATCATCAGCGGCTCGGGCAGTTTGCCCACGGCTTTTTCAAGTTCGTGCGTGCGGGCGTTGATTTGGCTGACCAGCTTGTGCAGATGCGTTTCCTGCCCGGCGTCGCACGCCAGCGTGTATTCTTTGCCATACACATGGGCGGTGATGGTTTTCATGGCCATGCTAGTGCTCCAAAATCAGGTCGAGCTGTTTCACCGCACCGTCGAGCCGGTGAACGGCGTGGCCCGCGGCGCTTTGCAGTTCCAGATATTCCTGCTGCAAATTTTGCAGCTGGTTCGACAGGCGCAGATTATCTTCTTTCAAAAACTCGTTTTCTGAATTCAGCTCGGCCAGTTGTGATTCCAGCCCGGCGCTGTGTTGCTGCCAACTGGTGCTGATTTCCAACTGCACCGCTTCGCGCAGCGCGGCGGATTCGTTTTTGCTTTGGGTGGCAACGTTCACGGCGCTTTCCAGCCGCGCATAGGCACGGTCCATGGCTTCAATTGCCGCATTGAGGGAGGATTCAGAACTGCCAGCCATCGCGTTTCTCATCTTCTGCCATAGCATCAGCGTGGCGGAATAGGGTGTTGTTTTTTCCAACTAACCATAGCGCCATGCGGAATGCAATCGCACGTGCAGCGTGTGTGAATAACATCGCGCATGCCACACTTGCGCGCGGCTGAAGCTGCGTGTAAGCACGCTGACATGAGCCAGCCACAAACTAAAACCGCCGCCCAACCCGTCACCCACAACCAGATGGCCAACGCCATTCGCGCGCTGTCGATGGATGCGGTGGAGCGGGCAAAATCCGGCCACCCCGGCATGCCGATGGGCATGGCCGATGTGGCGACGGTGCTGTTCACACAATTTTTACGCTACGACCCTAAGCACCCGCATTGGCCGGATCGCGACCGGTTCATTCTGTCGGCCGGTCACGGTAGCATGCTGCAATATGCGCTGATGTACCTCACGGGCTATGCCGACATCACGCTCGACGAAATTAAAAACTTCCGCCAGTGGGGCGCGAAAACGGCCGGTCACCCGGAGTTCGGGCATGCGGCCGGTATTGAAACCACCACCGGGCCGCTGGGCCAGGGCATCGCGAATGCGGTGGGCATGGCGATGGCGGAACGCGCGCTCAACGCCGAATTTTCCGACGCGCTGGTAGGGCACTACACTTACGTTATCGCGGGCGACGGGTGTTTGATGGAAGGCATCAGCCACGAAGCGATGTCGCTGGCCGGGCATCTGAAATTGAACAAGCTGATTGTGCTATGGGACGATAACCGCATCTGCATCGACGGCCCAACGGATTTGACGGTGAGCGACGACCAGTTGAAACGTGCCGAATCCTATGGCTGGAATGCCGTCGCGATTGACGGGCACGATGCGAGTGCCATCGCCACCGCGATTCAAGCTGCGCAACAGTCCGACAAACCCAGTTTCATCGCCTGCCGCACGACGATTGCCAAAGGCGCGCCCACCAAGGCGGGTAAAAACTCCAGCCACGGCTCGCCGCTTGGGGCCGATGAAATTGCCGGTGCGCGCACCAACCTTGACTGGGCGCACGGGCCGTTTGAAATCCCCGGCGACATTCTGCAGGCATGGCGCGACGCGGCGCTCGTGCGCGCGGAAGCTTATGTCGCGTGGGAAAAACGTTTCAACGTCAGCGCCGACGCGGAAACATTCAGCCAACGCCTCAGCGCCGATTTGGGCGAGGGGTGGGTGGACGCGATTAATGCCCTGAAGCAACGCCTCGCGCAGGCGCAGCCGAAAGAAGCGACCCGCGCTTCAAGCCAAAACTTGCTCGACGCCATCGCCCCGCATTTGCCGCAACTGCTCGGCGGCAGCGCCGACCTCACCGGCAGTAACAACACCAAAGCAAAAGCCATGACGGCGTTTGCGCCACTGCTTCACTCCCCCCTTGCGGGGGAGTCGAATCGCTCCTTTAGCGATTCGGTGGGGGGCGGTGGTGCCAAAGAAATCCCCCCACCAAATTCGCAGACGAATTTGGCTCCCCCGCAAGGGGGGAGCGCGACAGCGGCCCCCTATTCCGGCCGCTACGTGTATTACGGCGTGCGCGAACACGCCATGGCCGCCGCTATGAACGGGCTGGCGCTGCATGGCGGGTTCATCCCTTATGCCGGCACATTTTTAGTGTTCGCCGATTATTGCCGCCCGGCCATTCGCCTGAGTGCCCTGATGCAGCAACGCGTGATTTACGTGATGACGCACGACTCCATTGGCCTCGGCGAAGACGGCCCCACCCACCAGCCGGTCGAGCATCTGGCCAGCTTGCGCGCGATTCCGAACCTGAACGTCTTCCGCCCCGGCGACGCGACGGAAACTGCCGAATGCTGGCAGCTTGCTATCGGCTCGCCACAAACACCCAGCATACTCGCTTTATCGCGCCAGGGCCTGCCGCATTTGCGCGGTAAGTTCACGGCTGAAAATCTCTCCGCCTATGGTGCCTACACGTTGTGCGAGTTTTCGGTAGAGAACCCCAAAGTCGTGGTGATGGCGACTGGCTCCGAACTGCACTTGGCTGTGGAGGCCGTGAAAAAACTCAACGGCCAAGGCACGCCCGCGCGGGTGGTGAGTGTGCCGTGCATGGAATTGTTGCTCGCCCAACCCAAATCCTACCTGCAGGAATTGCTTCCCGCAGGCGCCAAACGCATCGCGATTGAAGCGGGCATCGAGCAAGGCTGGGAAAAACTGCTGGGCGAGAATGGCACCTTCATCGGCATGACCAGTTTCGGCGCGAGCGCCCCCGCCGAAGTGCTGTACGAAAAATTCGGTATTACGGTGGATGCGGTGGTGAAGGCGGCAACACACTAAACCTGTCATCCCGGGTTTATCCCGGGATCCAGCCTCGCCACATGCCATGTGTATGAGATCAGGCTGGATCCCGGCACAAGGCCGGGATGACACTGTGAGAAATCATGCGCATCTATAAAATCTGTTCTCGGGCCTTATGGCTGGAAACCGAGCGCACCGGGGTTTTTCCCGGTATGCCGATTGATGTGGCGGATGGGTATGTGCATTTTTCGACCGCCGAACAATCCGCTGAAACGGCGCAAAAATATTTTGCCGGGCAAACCGATTTAATACTGCTGACGGTGGATGCGGTGCAGCTGGGTGATGCCCTGAAATGGGAGGCATCATCATCCGGCACGCGCGCCGGTTTGTTTCCGCATTTATACGGCCCGTTGAAACTGTCGCACATTATATCCGCCACAGCATTTGACGTGCCGAAATAGTGCGCTATATCTCCGCCCTGTCACCCCGGCGAGTTTACCCTCGCGAAGGCGGGGGCCGGGGTCCATCTTGCTTTGATGAAGATGGATCCCGGTGTTTGCCCAAAAGCAAAACCGGGATGACAGAATCGGGGAGTACCATGACCATCACTATCGGCATTAACGGACTGGGGCGTATTGGGCGCTGTGTGGCGCGGGCGCTGGTGGCGGAAGGGTATGACGACATTCGCCTAGTGGCTGCGAACGGTTCGGCCGCGAACGAACACCATGCGCATTTGCTGCAGTTCGATTCGGTGCATGGACGTTTCGGCAATAAAATCACGTTCGACGAGCACAGCATCGACATGGGGCGTGGAGCCATCACCATTACGCATGAGCGCGATCCTGCGAAAATCGACTGGGCGGCACTGGGGGTGGACATCGTGCTCGAATGCACGGGTGCCTTTAATTCGAAAGAGGCCGCCTCGGTTCACCTGAATTCCGGTGCAAAAAAAGTGCTCATTTCCGCCCCCGCGGGCGATGATTGCCCGACGTTTGTGTATGGCGTGAACAGCGATTTACTCACAAGTGAGACGAACGTTTTTTCAGTAGGCTCATGCACCACGAACTGCCTGGCCCCCGTAGCGAAAGTGCTGAACGACGCGTTCGGAATTGAATCCGGGTTCATGACGACGGTGCATGCCTACACGGGTGACCAAAACCTCGTCGACGGCAGCCACAAGGATTTACGCCGGGCGCGCGCCGCGGGCCTGTCCATCGTGCCCAGCAAAACGGGGGCGGCGAAAGCGATTGGCCTCGTGCTGCCGGAGCTGGCCGGAAAAATGAGCGGTGTGGCGCTGCGCGTGCCGGTGGCCAATGTGTCGATGGTTGACCTCACTGCCGTGCTTTCGCGCGAAGTGACGAAGGAAGAAGTGAACCTCGCCCTCATCAGCGCTTCGGGCCACATGCCCACCCATGTGCTGAAAACCGACAACCGCCCGTTGGTTTCGACCGACTACACCAGCGATAACGCCAGCGCGATTGTGGACCTCACCGGCACGTCGGTGGTTGGCGGCACCCTCGTGCGCGTGGCGGCGTGGTACGATAATGAATGGGGCTTCAGCTGCCGCATGCTCGACATGGCGCGGCTGGCGGCTTGGTAGGGTTAGCGGTGGCGAGGTTCCACCTCCCGCATGATGCTATCCACTGCAGATTTTTGGCCCTTTTTCCTGTCGATCGCATCTGCAAGCCAATCTTCGCGATTGGCTGGTTCTTCACGATGACGTCCAGTTTCCTGGCCCACCCAATAAGTTCCGTGCTGATGTGAAATTGGGGGCATGGCTGTTTCGTCAAACATTTCGCGCACTTCTGGGCTTACTTCTCCCGGGTAGGCTCTTTCTAAAAAACCTGAGTCTACAGCTATCTCTTCTTGCGGGCGCCGCACGTTACGCCGCGAAATGCCATGGGTACCAATACGGTGTTCGGGTTCAGGTATACCCCATCGATTATATCGCTTCATATATGACTCTCAATGATTGTTGATTCGTCTAGAATCTGCTTTATAGCAGTGGCAATTCTAAGTTTTATGAAGATTTCATGACAATCCTCCCCACCCTTGAATCTCTCGACGTGACTGGCAAAACGGTGCTGGTGCGGCTGGATTTGAACGTGCCCATGCAGGCGGGGCGGGTGACGGATGCGACGCGCATCCACCGCATCGTGCCGACGCTGCAATATTTGATGGAGCGCCACGCCAAGATTGTGATTCTGTCGCATCTGGGGCGGCCGAAAAGCTTTGATCCGGGCCTGTCGCTGGCGCCGCTGGTCGATACGCTTTCCGCCGTGCTGTGGGATCGGCCGGTGCGGTTCAGCCCGGATTGCGTGGGCAACGCGGCCCGCATGGCGGTCGATAACGCCGAACCGGGCGATGTGATTCTGATGGAAAATTTGCGCGTCCACGCCGAGGAGCAGGCAGGCGATGCCGAGTTCGCGCGCGCCATGGCGAGCGTGGGCGATGTGTTCGTGAACGACGCGTTTTCGTGTTCGCACCGGGCGCATGCGTCGGTTGTAGGCATTGTGCAGTATTTGCCCAGTGTCGCCGGGCGGTTGATGGTCGAGGAAATGACGGCCCTTACGCGTGTGCTGGCCGAACCGGCGCGGCCACTCACCGCTATTGTCGGTGGGTCGAAAGTATCCACCAAACTGGCACTGCTGGGCAATCTGCTCGAGAAAGTCGATACGATTGTGATCGGCGGGGCGATGGCCAACACCTTCCTGCACGCGCAGGGAATCAACGTGGGCGCCAGCCTCTGCGAAGCCGAAATGGCCACCACCGCGCGCGAGATTTTAGCCGCTGCCGAATCCAAAAAATGCCGCATTGTGCTGCCGGTGGATGTAGTGGTGGCCAAGCGCTTCGCCCCCCATGCGCCCGCCATTGTGTGCGACGTGGCCGATATTCCCGACGACGCGATGATTTTGGATTTAGGCCCCAAATCGCTGGGCGCACTATCGCAGGTAATTGCCGCGAGCCGCACGCTGGTGTGGAACGGCCCGGTGGGGGCGTTTGAAACATCGCCGTTCGATTCGACCACGGTGCAAATCGCCCGCATGGTGGCGGCCGCCAGCCGCGCCGGGCAGTTGCATTCCGTGGCGGGCGGGGGCGACACGGTGGCGGCGCTGTGCCACGCGGGTTTAAGCGCCGAGCTGAGTTACCTGTCTACGGCAGGCGGTGCGTTTCTGGAATGGCTGGAAGGTAAGGAGCTGCCGGGCGTCGCGGCGCTGATGGGGCAATCAGCGGCGGCTAAAAAGCGGGCTTAGTACGCCCTCACCCGCCCCCCTCCTACCTCCCCCCGCAAGCGGGGGGAGGGGACCTCCGCCGGCGCGGGAATAACGCCGAGAACCAGCACAGGTTTAGCGTCAAAGCGGGTATCACCGCAACGGCTATTGCAGTCGCTCTCTTGCCGCAATTCGCCATCGCTCAAACCTACCCCAACAAACCTATCCGCCTGCTGATCCAATCCCCGGCGGGCGGCACCGCCGATTTCATCGCGCGGCTGATCGCACAAAGGCTCAGCGAGCGCCTGGGACAGCCCGTGGTCTCCGACAATCGCGGCGGTGCCGCAGGAACGGTCAGCGCCGAACTCACGGTGCAGGCCGCACCAGACGGCTA
>JBJXEM010000063.1:0-50003 GCA_046154225.1 Rickettsiales bacterium | reverse complement strand
CTTCCGCCGCACCCGCGCCCACAATGGTGTGCAGCTCATCGACAAACAAAATCACCTCACCCGCCGCCGCATCAATTTCGTTCAGCACCGCCTTCAAGCGCTCCTCAAACTCACCGCGAAATTTCGCGCCCGCGACCAGCGCGCCCAGATCCAGCGAAAGCAGCTTTTTGCCTTTGAGTGCCTCAGGCACATCGCCGTTGATAATACGCAGCGCCAACCCCTCGACAATCGCGGTTTTGCCCACGCCCGGCTCGCCAATTAACACCGGGTTGTGTTTAGTGCGGCGCGCCAGCACCTGAATGGTGCGGCGTATTTCCTCGTCGCGGCCGATGACCGGGTCGAGCTTACCGTCGGCCGCCAGTTGCGTCAGGTCGCGGGCGTATTTTTTCAGCGCTTCGAACTGGTCTTCGGCGTTCGCAGTCCCGGCCGTGCGGCCTTTGCGCATGTCGTTAATGGCGGTGTTCAGGCTTTGCGGGGTAACGCCGCCCGCTTTTAGCGCCTGCGCTGCCGGTGTTTCCGCCTCGAGGCTGAGTGCTTGCAGCAAGCGCTCGAGCGTTACAAACTCATCGCCCGCTTTCTTGGCCAAATCAGCCGCTTGCTTCAGCACCCGGGCCGTGTCGGGCGCAAGATACATCTGCCCCGCACCGCCGCCTTCGACCCGGGGAAGCTTATCGAGCGCCGCTTTATTCAGCTCCGCCATGCGTGGCACGTCGCCGCCGGTGGCTTGCAACAGCTTGATAATACTTGGCTCTTCCAGCAAAACACTCGCGATATGTTCCGGCGTGAAACGCTGGTGGTTGCGGCGCAGGGCGAGGCTTTGTGCCTCCTGCAGGGCGGTGCGCGATTTTTCGGTGAATTGCTCGAACTCCATATTTCCTCGCCAATTCTTTTTTGCTATGATGGGCAATATGGGGCGACTGGCCGTGCAATACAAGACTTCCATCATGCTGGCGCTCAGCCTGCTGGCGTGGCCCGCAATGGCGCAGGTGCCAGAGCTTGCGCCTTTGAAGCTGCATGCGCGCTACGACGTCACCTGGGGCGGTATTAAACTCGGGCGCATCAATGTCGATGCCGAGGAGGATGTGCTGGGTTATCACCTCGTGGTCGACACCAAAACCAGCGGCCTCGCAAAATTGTTCAGTGACGAAAAAACGGTGGGCGAAGTGAGCGGCCACCGCGCGCTGAGTGGCGAATATGTACCGTCGAAATACACCTCGCGCCGCCTGCGCGAGGATGGCGGCATGACGGAATTACGCTACGATGCCACCGGCAAACTGGCATTTCGCGAACGCAAACCCGAAGATGACCCGGCATGGCGCCCCCCCGTAGCGCCCGAGCTTGCTAACACCGCGACCGACCCGTTGACAGCTGGCCTCATCCTGCGCCGCGCGTTACGCGACAACATGGCACAGGAAGTGCGCAACACGGTGATTCGCAGCTACGACGGCGCGCGTTTGGGCGAGTTTGACTGCAAAGTGGTGAGCCGCGCGCGGGTGGAAATCAACGACGAATACCGCGATGCCATCAACACCGTCGTCACCCGCAAACCCATCGCGGGCTACACGCCAAAGGAATTACGAAAATTCGAGCAGGGCGACCCGATCATCCATCTTTATTTCAGCGCCGACAAGGAACTGATTCCGCTGAAACTGACCATCGCCACTAGCTACGGCGAAGTCGCGGCCACGCTGGTTAGCCGCGAGTAAATAGTTAGATCGTCGGCAGGCCGGGCAGCGGGATATCGCCGTTATTCGCGTCATCCGTCGCGTCGTTGTTGCCGTCATTCGTGCCGTCATTCGATTCAGCGGGGGTCGCCGCCTGATGGCGCGGCTGGCGCGTCATGCGCGGCTGGTAAGTGCTTTGCGTCTGCGCTTCGGCCGGCGCCTCGGCGTGTTGCTCGGTGCTCGCAGGCTCACTCCCTTCAGCGGGTGCTTGCGTTTGGTGCTGCTCACGCTGATGGGCGAAACGCTCAGCCTCGATGGCGGCGATGTCGTTCAGCACACGGGTGTAATGGTCGACATGCTGCAGGTAATATTCGATATCTACCCGGTCACCATTGTTCTGTGCGTCGCGCGCCATGTTGGCAAATTTCTCACGCATTTGGGTGGCGTGATGCTTCTGGCGCGACAGGTTCTGGCCGTCATTGCCACCACCGTTGCCGCCACTGCTGCGGTTGCCGCTATGGTTCTGGTAACGCCGCCCGCCACCGCCACCGCTGCCCCCACGATGCTTATTATTGCCGCCGCGGTTGTTATTATTTTTACGCATCATGGTGTTCATAGGTTCCTCATACAGTTAGGCATCGGGGGTGAAAGTCAGTGCAACCACCCGCGCAATACCTGCGAGATCCGGCACAATCGAGTGAAGTGAAAAATAGGGAATGGCAAGTGCGGCGACATCATGCGCTTGGCCCGCACCCACCTCGAACAGCACGTGCGCGCCGGGCAATAAATGCGGCGGTAATTGCTGCACAATGCTGCGATAGCAATCCAGCCCATCGGCCCCGCCATCCAGCGCGGCATGCGGCTCGAAACCTCGCACATCGGCATCAAGTCCGGCAATCTCGCCGCTTGGAATGTAAGGCGGGTTGGCGAGCACTACATGAAAGCGCGACTCGCCCAGATTGCTGCACCATTCGCTGCGCACAAAGCTGGCACGTTCCTGCAGCATTAATTGTGCGGCATTCTGCGCGGCCATTGCCAGCGCCGCTTCGGATTGGTCGGCGCCCACGCCCGTCGCATTCGGGTATTCGCGTAAGCCCGATAGCAGCAGACAGCCCGAACCGGTGCCCAAATCCAGAATGCGCAGCGGTACATTTTGCTGCGGATAAAGCCGCAGCAATGTTTCAATCAGCGTCTCGCTGTCGGCACGCGGGGTGAGCACGTCGCGCGACACCGCAAAACGGTCGCGCCAGAATTCTTTGTAGCCCAGAATGTGTGCCACAGGCTCGGCCGCACTGCGCCGTGCGAGCAGCGTATGCAATGCCTGCGCATCGCGCGTCACGTTGGCCTCGCGCAGCAAATCCTCAGGGCTCATGCCCCACGCATGCGCCGCGAGCAACCGAGCCTCAAGCGCGGCATTGGGGCCTGCGATGGGGGCCAGAGCTTGGCGTGCCGAATACAAATGCTGTGCGATACTCATCACTCCGTCATTCCCCGAATTTTGCGCAGCAAAATTATAGGGGAATCCATCTTTTGGCTGGATCACCCTAGAATCGCTGTGCGATTCGGGTGATGACGCAGTCTGTGTGAATACCGACATTATTCTTTCACTTCCGACAATTTCGCGGCTTGGTCTTCCTTAATCAGCGCATCGCAAAATGCGCCGAGGCCCGAGCCTTCGATCACCGCGTCGAGGTTGTAGCTGGTGAGGTTGATGCGGTGGTCCGTCACGCGCCCTTGGGGGAAGTTGTAGGTGCGAATGCGTTCCGAGCGATCGCCCGAACCTACCTGTCCTTTGCGGGTGGCCGAGCGTTCCGCTTCGCGCTTTTGGTACTCAGCGTCGTAAATCCGCGCACGCAGAATTTTTAGCGCTTTCGCCTTGTTTTTATGTTGCGATTTTTCGTCCTGGCACTGCACGGTTACGCCGGTCGGTATATGCACAATCCGCACCGCGGAATCCGTCGTGTTCACCGACTGACCGCCAGGACCAGAACTGCGAAACACGTCGACCCGCAAATCGTTTTCGTTGATTTGAATGTCCACCTCTTCCGCTTCGGGCAGCACCGCTACGGTCGCGGCCGACGTATGCACGCGGCCTTGCGTTTCCGTCGTCGGTACGCGCTGCACGCGGTGCACGCCGGATTCGAATTTCAGTTTCTGGAACACGTTTTTGCCACTGATGCTCGCGCTCGCGTCCTTGTAGCCACCAAGCGCGTTCTCGGAAATTTCGAGCATCTCGAACTTCCAGCCCTGCAAATCGGCGAATCGCTGGTACATGCGGAACAGTTCGGCCGCAAACAATGCAGCCTCGTCGCCGCCGGTGCCGGCGCGCACTTCTAAAATCGCGTTTTTAGCGTCGGCTTCGTCTTTTGGCAGCAGGGCCACCTGCAAATCTTCGGTGAGTTTGGGAATCAACTTGTCGAGCGCCGCTTTTTCTTCGAGCGCGAGTTCCTTCATGCCTTCGTCTTTGCCGTTAATCATGGCTTTGGCGTCTTCAAGCTCGAGGCTGGCCTGACGCAGCGCGAGTGCGGTTTCGATGATGGGGGTGAGGTCGGAATATTCCTTCGAGAATTTCGCGAACTCGCCGCCTTTTAATTTGTCCGGGCTCGACACCGCGTCGCGCAATTCGCCATGGCGTTTCACCAGCGCATCGATTTTTTTATCAAATGACATTTTTTGTCCTTATGGGTTCCGTCATTCCAGCCCCGTCATGTGACGGAGTAAACTCCAGCTGGAATCCACCTATTGCTGCAAAGATGGATTCCAACTTTCGTTGGAATGACGAAGTGTGTTGATTAACTCTGCGCGTGGAATGGTTTCCTGCACACCGGTTTTGAAATGTTTGAGGGTGACCGTATTCGCGGCCAATTCGTCGTCGCCCAGCATCAGCGCGATTTCTGCGCCCTGTTTATTGGCACGCTCGAGCCGCTTTCCGGCTTTTCCCTTATAGGCAATTTCAGTGGCGATGCCGGCGGCGCGCAGTTGTGTGGCTAATTCCCATGCGGCGTTTTCCGCGCTGTCGCCCATGGGCACCACATGCACGCGCGGCGTTTGTGTGCCGGCTTGCGCCACCTGCAACACTTCACGCAAACCCACCAGCCGCTCCACCCCGGCGGCGAAACCCATGCCTGCGATTTCCGGCCCGCCCATGAGACCCACCAACCCATCATAACGCCCACCCGCCAGCACCGTACCTTGCGCACCGAGTTGCGAGGTCGTGAATTCAAACACCGTGTGGCTGTAATAATCGAGCCCGCGCACCAGCTTCGCGTTCAGGGTAAAAACAATGCCAAGATTAGCAAGGCCTGCCCGCACCGCCGCAAAGAATTGCTTTGAATGGTCGTTAAAATAATCGGTGAGTAACGGCGCCCCGGCGATGATGGCCCTGTCGCCCTCGTTTTTCGAATCAAGGATACGCAGCGGGTTTTTGGCGAGGCGAATTTTGCTGTCGTCGCTGAGGCCCGCTTCGTGCTGGGTGAGGTATACGACAAGTGCCTCGCGATACGCCGCGCGCGATTCGGCGTCGCCCAGTGAATTCAGCTCGAGCGTGACCGCATCGCCAAGTCCAAGCACACGCAGTGTGTGGGCGGCGAGTACAATCATTTCCACATCCGCCGTCGGCTCCGACGCACCGAGCAGTTCGGCGCCCACTTGGTGGAACTGTCGCTGACGGCCCTTCTGCGGCCGCTCGTAACGAAACGCGGGCCCGGCGTAAAAACATTTGAACGGCAGTTCCTGCGTCAGTTTATTGCTGATGAGGGCGCGCACGACGCTGGCGGTGAATTCGGGCCGCAGGGTGAGCGACTCGCCACCGCGGTCGGTGAAGCTGTAGGTTTCTTTGCTCACAATGTCGGAGCTGTCGCCCACGGCGCGGTGGAACACTTCGGAAAATTCGAACATCGGCGTATCGATGCGCGCGTAGCCGTACAGCATTGCCACGCGTTGGGCAGCCAAAATCACGGCCTCGTGCCGCGCATAGTCGGCGGCCATTAAGTCGTGCGTGCCGCGCACCGGTTGAAGAGCTTGGCTCATGGAATGTTCAGCAACTCGTTTTCGTTTGCAGTGCTTGGGTTGGGCGACGCGCCATCAGGCACATCACACTCGCGGCGTCACAGCGCCTGCGTATCAGTCTTTTACTGGGCGGCGCGTGGCCGTGCAAGCGTTATTATGCCGCCGCGCTGTTGGCCGTGAAGGTGCGCGCGACATAGGCTTCGAGCAGAGCCTTGAAATCCGCCGCAATCGTGTCGCCGCGCAGCGTCACGGTTTTCACGCCGTCTTCGAACACGGGGGCGACGGGGGATTCACCGGTGCCCGGCAGCGAAATGCCGATATTGGCGTGTTTGCTCTCGCCCGGGCCGTTCACGATGCAGCCCATAACCGCCACATTCATGGCTTCGGCGCCGGGGTTGCTTTTGGCCCATTGCGGCATGCGGGCGCGCAGATATTTCTGAATGTCGTCGGCCAGTTCCTGGAAATAGGTGCTGGTGGTGCGCCCACAACCGGGGCAGGCAATCACGAGCGGCGAGAAGTTGCGCAGGCCCATGGTCTGCAATAATTCCTGCGCCACGATCACTTCCTGGCGGCGGTCGCCATTCGGCTCCGGCGTGAGCGACAGGCGAATCGTGTCGCCAATGCCTTCTTGCAGCAGTACGCCGAGCGCGGCACTTGAGGCCACAATACCTTTACTGCCCATGCCCGCTTCGGTGAGGCCCAGATGCAGCGCATAAGAACATTGCGCGGCGAGTTGGCGGTACACCGAAATCAAATCCTGCACGCGGCTGACTTTGGCCGACAGTAAAATGCGCTCACGCGGCATGCCGATGGCTTCGGCCTTCGCTGCGTTTTGCAGGGCCGACGCAACGAGCGACGCACGCGCTACTTCCTCGGCCGATTGGGGGTTTGTGCTGGCGGCATTTTCGTCCATCATGGTGGCCAGTAGCGCCTGATCCATCGACCCCCAATTCACGCCAATGCGCACCGGTTTGTCGTTGGCGATGGCGATTTCCACCATCTGCAGAAATTGCGTGTCGAGCTTGGCACCGAAGCCCACATTGCCGGGGTTGATGCGGTATTTGCCAAGCGCTTTCGCCATGTCGGGGAAACTGGTCAGCAGCCGGTGACCGTTATAGTGGAAGTCGCCCACCAGCGGTGTGGCGCAGCCCAGTGTGTCGAGGCCTTCGCGAATGGCAGGCACGGCCTTGGCCGACGCTTCGTTGTTCACGGTAATGCGCACCACTTCCGAGCCCGCATCTGCCAGCAGCTTCACCTGCGCGATGGTGCCCTGAACGTCCGCCGTGTCGGTATTGGTCATCGACTGCACCACGACCGGTGCCGTGCCGCCAATGCGCACATGGCCGATGGTGGTTTCATAACTGATGCGGCGGTTAATCATTGCTGTCTTCCTCAGGCGGTAATTCGGTTTCGTCGGCGGCGGGTAATTCGCGCAGGCGCGCTATATCAGAATCATTTAAGTAGGGAAAGTCCTGAGTTTGTGCCGCGTCGAGCGCCTGCGTAGCGTTGTCGGCGAAAAAGCAACCGAGCCATAAATCGCTGGTAAAACAACGGATATTCTGGGGCGTAGGCATCAGGCCCGTGCGCATGCTGGCCATCATCGATTCGGGCACGGGGGCGACCACCGGCTCCTGCGCCCCCTCCTCCTCGTGCGCAGCCATTAGCTGGGTGAGCACCAGTACGGCAATAATAGCGGCAATGGCGGCAATCGCCAGCCCGCGCCAATTTCCGGCGATGACCCGGCCATTGCGTACCGCACTCGCGGTAACACCAGGTGCGGGCGGCAATGCTGCATGCGCCGCGCCCGTGCTGGGCGGGAAGCAGCGCGCAACCACCTGTTCGGCATCGAGGCCCAGAAACTCGGCATAGGTGTGAAGGTAACCGCGCGCGTACACCGTGCCCGGCAACTGGTCGAGCTGCATCGCTTCAAGCGCCGCGATGTAACGCATGCGGATATGCAGCCGCTCGGACACATCGACCGGGCTGAGGTTATATTGCGTGCGTAATTGCGCCAGATAACTGCCCAGCTCGGGCGGGGTCATGCTGTCAGGAATGCGAAGCGGCGTGTGCGTACTGCTCATGGTCAGGGGTTTTAGTGAATGCGGCCACGCTTGGCAAGCAGCGGGAATACTGAACCCTAACCTCTAACTTCTGGCCTCTGGCCTCTGACCTCTAACCTTACACCACCTCCACCCCATGATCGCGCGCGAAACGCTCGAGCGGCAGGCGGATGGAATGCACCGGCTCGGTGCACACATAATCGAGGTAATGGGCGAGGTCGCGCACGTTCAGGCTGCGCAGCATGGCTTTCACTGGCCCCACGGCCGCCGGCGGCATCGACAGCGAGCGCACCCCGCAGGCGATAAGCGTCATGGCTTCGAGCGGGCGGGTGGCCATGTCGCCGCAGAAACCGAGCTCGACCTTGTATTCGTTCGCGCTAGTCACGATGGATTTCACCATGCGCACTACCGCCGGGTTCAACGTGTCGTAGCGGCTACCGACGCGCACCGAACCACGGTCGCACGCGAACATGAACTGCAGCAGGTCGTTACTGCCGATCGACAGGAAATCGACCCGCGCCATCAGCTCCGGCAGCTGGAACAGTAGCGACGGAATCTCTAACATGGTGCCCACTTTTATTTCCGTGGGCGGGGTGATGCCTTCATCGCGCGCTTTCTGGATTTCCTTTTGCAGCAGCGCTTTTGCCGCGTCGAATTCGGCGATTTCGGCGATGAACGGGAACATCACCCACAGCCGCTCACCCGCCGCCGCCCGCACCATGGCACGCAATTGCTGACGCAAAATCACCGGGCGGTCGAGCCCGATACGGGTAGCGCGCCAGCCCATAGCGGGGTTTTCCTCGTCGCCGATTTGAATGTAGGGCACCTGCTTATCGCCGCCAATGTCGAAGCTGCGGAAAATGACGCGCTTGCCTTTGGCCTTATCAATCGCGTCGCGGTAGATTTTCTGCTGGTCGGCGATGCTTGGCAATTCGCGGCTGGCCATGTAGGGCAGCTCGGTGCGAAATAAACCAACGCCGTCGACATCCGCCGCGTTCAAATGCTCGGTATGCACAAACAGTCCAAGATTCAGGTTCAGCGAAATACGTACGCCGTCGGCCGTCACCGGCGGCAAATCGCGCGTGGCGGCATAGGCGGCGACTTGTCGCGCGCGGCCCGCAATTTCAGCGTCGGCGGCGGCTTCCACATCCTCGGGCGGGCGCACATATACCAGGCCCTGATCGCCCTGCACCACGATTAAATCGCCCACCGCCACGCGGTCGGTGATGCCGTCGACGCGGCCGACCATGGGGATGTCCATCATGCGCGCGATAATGGCCACGTGGCTGGTGTGCGAGCCTTCGGCGAGCACTACGCCCTTTAAGCGCCGCGCGTCATATTCCAATAATTCCGCGGGCCCCAAACCATTCGCGACGAGAATAAATGCTTCCGGCAAATTGCCTTGCGCCGCAGTCGGCTCGACGCCCTGCAAATGGTACAATAACCGTTCCGACAAATCCTCGAGATCGTGCACGCGCTCCTGAATATAGGCGCTGGTGATTTGACTGAGGCGCGCGTGCATTTCTTCCTGCACTTTGCGCACCGCAGCCTCCGCAGTTAGGCCGGTATGAATCGCTTCCACAATGCGGTCAATCCAGCCGCGATCTTGGCTGAACAAGCGGTAGCTCTCCAGAATTTCGCGGTGCGCGCTGCCCTCTTCCAGCCCTGCGCCGGTGATCATGGCATCGACCGATTGCTGCAATGATAACAGCGCACCATGGAAGCGGATTTCTTCCTCCTCCGGCGAGTCGCTCACTAGTTCGGTGATATCAATTTTTGGCCGGTGCAGCACCACGGGGGCCTTCGCGATGCCGCCCGCCAGCGTGCTACCGGAAAGCTGCTGCGATTGCTGCGTGGGCGTGGCGCCCCCGGCCAGGTCGAAAATTTCAACGATGTGGCTGCCCACCGCCAGCTCGGAAATAATCATGGCGACGGCGTGCAGAATTTCGGCGAGGTCGCCACTATAGGCACGCGCGGCTTTGCTTTGCACGACCAACACGCCGATGGTTTTATGGCTGTGCAGCAGCGGCACGCCGATGAAGCTGTGATAAAGCTCCTCGCCGGTTTCGGGGCGGTAGGCGAACTTGGGATGGTTCTGCGGCTCGATGAGGTTCAGGTCGAGCCCCGTCGCCGCCACTTCACCCACCAGCCCCTCACCCACGCGCAGGCGGGTGACGTGCACCGAGCTTTGCTTCAAACCATAACTGGCGAACAGTTCCAGAATGTCGCCCGGCCGCGCAAAATACACCGAGCATACTTCGGCATGCAGTGCTTCAGCGATGGTTTTTACCAGCAGGTCGAGGCGCACTTGCGGCGTGTCCGTGGCGCCCTTCATCACGTCGCGGACTTTGCGCAGCAAAATGATCGGCGCTTGCAACGCCGACTGCTTCGGATCCATCGGGATGATACTTGCCATTGCCGCCTCTGGTCGGTGCATTACGCGGCTATTTTTTATGTCTGCGCCATCCCGGTTTAAAAGCGAAACCCAGATGGCGGACTGAAGATTATGCCGCGTTTCTATTCTGCAGGTATAATGCGGCTTGGGCTACCAGTTCGTCAACAATTTCCTGCGCGCTTTGCATGCGCTGCACCATGCCGACAGACTGGCCCGCCATCAGCGATCCGCGCTCCACGTCGCCCTCAATCACCGCGCGGCGCAGGCTGCCCGCCCAGAAATGTTCGATGGCCAGTTGCCCCTCTTCTTTCGATTGTGCACCTGCGAAGACTTTTTCGACCGTTTCTTTCTGGAAGCGCGTGAACTCCTCGGACGCTTTGTTGTTGATGGCGCGCACCGGAATCACCGCAAAATCCGGGTGGTATTGCACCGACACACCGGCATCGCGCGCGTTGGCGTTGATGAACGCACGCTTGAAATTCTCGTGCGCGATGGATTCGTTCGCGCACACAAAGCGCGTGCCCAGCTGCACGCCACTCGCGCCCATTTCTAAGTAACTCACGATCGCTTCACCGCGACCAATACCACCGGCCACGAACACCGGCACTTCACGAATCACCGGCAGAATTTCCTGCGCCAGCACCGAGGTGGAAACCGGGCCGATATGCCCCCCCGCTTCCGAGCCTTCGATCACCAACGCGTCGGCTCCCATTTTGATGAGTTTTTTGCCGAGTGCGGCGGTGGGTGTGAAGCAGATGACTTGGGTGCCTGCTTCCTTCAACCGCGTAATCGTGGTGCCTTTGGGGATGCCCCCGGCCAACACCACATGCGTCACTTTTGTTGCGATGCACACTTCGACCAGCTCGGCCAGTTTCGGGTGCATGATGATGAGGTTCACGCCGAACGGTTTTTGCGTTTTTTGCTGCGTGGCGATAATTTCCTGCTGCAGCAGTTCCGGCGGCATCGAACTCGCCGCAATCACCCCAAACGCCCCCGCATTGCTGAGCGCAGAAACGAGATTGCGTTCGCTCACCCAGCTCATCGCCCCGCCCATGATGGCATGTTCGCAGCCAAGGAATTGCGCACCACGCTGCCAAAGCATGTTCAACTGGGTCATAGGTTTTGCTCCGATGAAGTGGAATTAGCGCGGCTAACGGTGTGTTGCCAGCGTTCGGCACGGAATTGATCGGTGGGCACCTGCAGCACCAAATCGAACCCTTCCGAAATGTCGGGCTGCGGTTGGGCGTGGTACTGGGCATAGTGCCGGTGGAATTTTTCGACCGGCACTTTTTGGTCCTCACGCAGATGCGTCATCGCTTCGTTGCGCGCATGAAAGCGGGTTTCGCCTTCTTCTTTCGTGACCTGCATCGACACCGCCGTTTTGTGGTAGGGCTGTGGTGCCGCATCGACCAGCGCGAGGATGGAGGCGCGCCAATCGACGGTAGTGTTGGTGTTGTCGAGCACGATGTTTTCACCTGCGCTGAGCGCCTCTTCCAAACGGCGCAGCATGATGTCGGTGCAGCGGTTATACCGGGCTTTATCCTGCATCAGCTCGGAGGCCGAGAGGCCGGCTTTTTGTGCCTCGTCGTCGACAATCCCGTCGAACGAAATGCTGACCCATGTGCGTTTACCGCCGACGCGTTTTAGGTAATTTTCGGTCCAGGTACTTTTGCCTGCGCAATAGGTGCCGCTCATCATGATGAAGCGCGGAAGTTGCAGGCGGGCTTCAATGTCGCGGGTGTCGCTCATGCGCGCACTTTAACTGCGTTCCTCGACCGCATCAAGCCCATAAGCCGTATGCAATGCACGCAGCGCGAGTTCGATATAGCTCTCGTCAATCAGCACCGAGATTTTAATTTCCGAGGTGGAAATCACGATGATGTTGATGCTTTTCTCAGCCAGCGTGCGGAACATTTCGGCGGCCACCCCGGCGTGACTTTTCATGCCCACCCCAATGACGGAAATTTTCGCAACGTTCGAATCAGTGTGCACTTTTTCGCATTTGGGGAAGGCCGGGTCGGTCTTCACTAAATCGAGCGCGCGCACTAAATCGCCTTTGCCGACGGTGAAGGTCAGGTCGGTTTGTTTGCCGTCTTCGGTCACGTTCTGCACGATCATATCGACATTGATGCCGCGATCGGCCAGCGGTCCGAAAATACCTGCCGACACGCCGGGTTTGTTCTCGACGTTGGCGAGCGTAATGCGCGCTTCGTCGCGGCTGTAGGCAAGGCCCGTCACCCGTTGCTGTTCCACGATTTCCTCCTCATCGACCAGCATGGTTCCGGGCAAATCTGCCGCGGGCCGGTCGTCGAATGTTGATAATACCTGCACCGGCACGCGGTAATTCATGGCCAGTTCCACGCTGCGCGTTTGCAGCACTTTACTGCCGAGCGACGCCATCTCGAGCATCTCCTCGTAGCTCACTTTGCTGAGCTTGCGCGCTTTGGCCACAATGCGCGGGTCGCTCGTATACACCCCGTCGACATCGGTATAAATATCGCAGCGGTCGGCCTTGAATGCGGCGGCAATGGCAACCGCCGAAGTGTCCGACCCGCCGCGGCCAAGCGTAGTGATGCGCCCCTCGGGGCTGATGCCCTGAAAGCCCGCGACCACCGCAATTTCGCCGCGCGCCAGCGAGTCCGTCACCGGCCCCGTTTCAATGTGGTGAATGCGCGCTTTGGCGTACATGGCGTCGCTCGTCAGCGGCAATTGCCAACCGGCCCATGCCCGCGCTTTCAGCCCGCGCGATTGCAGCGCCAGTGCCAGCAGGCCCGAAGTAATTTGCTCGCCGGAAGCCACCACATGGTCGGCATTGGCGCGCGCGGCATCGCTCAGCAAGTCATTCGCCGCTGCACAATAATCGACCAGCTGGTTGGTGACGCCCGCCATCGCCGAGACCACCACAATCACCCGGTTACCTGCCGCCACCTCACGCTCGACCAACATCGCCACGCGCTTAATGCGCTCGATGTCGGCCACACTCGTACCGCCGAATTTCTGAACAATCAGTGCCATAGGGGGCGGTTTATAATAAGTTCACTCGTCCCCGTCCAGCGCCTAATGCAGGGCTGCAGATATTGCCGCAGCGTCAAAATGCGGCAACCGTTTGAGGCGGGTTTTAAGGCTGTCGCGCGCCATTTCCATGTCGTAATGCGCTTGCAGGTTTACCCACAGGCTATCCGACAGGCCAAAATAGCGCGACATCAGCAGCGCCGTTTCGGGCGAAACGCTACGCTCCTCGTTCACAATGGCAGTGATGCGATTGACGGGCACACCAATATCCTTCGCCAGACGATAGGCACTAAGCCCCAGCGGTTCCAAAAATTCTTCCCGTAAAATTTCGCCGGGATGGGTGGGTTTCATGAGTGCCTCCTAATGGTAATCGACAATTTCAACATGACTGGCATGGCCGTCCTTGAATTCAAAACACACCCGCCATTTCTGGTTAATGCGGATACTGTATTGCGTTTTGCGGTCGCCCTTTAATTTTTCCAGCCGGTTCACAGGCGGAATCCGCAAGTCTTCAACGCGCGAAGCGGCATGCAGATAGCTCAATTTCCGTAACGCCACCGGCGCAATCTCGCGCCATGTGGCTGGCACTTCCTCGCGCAAAAACAATTTATGGGTTTTCTTGCAGCGAAAACTGACGATCATGTTAGTTATGTATCACGTAACTATAGATACGTCAAGCGTAACTAAAGCGCCTTACGCATGCAAATCGCATCCGCAGGCTTGCCATCCGGGCCGGTGTAGTAGCCTTTGCGGATGCTGAATTTTTCGAACCCTTGGGCTTCATACAGCGTTTGGGCGGCTGCGTTGTTAGCGTTCACCTCTAACATCATGTATTTCGCGCCGAGGGAGCGGGCGTTTGCGAGGGCGTAGTCGAGCAGCATGAGGCCCACCCCATCGCGGCGATTATCCGGCAGCACACCCATGCTGAGTAGGTCGCACTGGTCTTCGATCACCCAGCATAACACGAAGCCGACGGGCAATTGGTTGTGGTACGAAATGGCGGCAAAAACCCCGGCGCGCTCGAAAAAACTCTCGAACTCGAGATGGCTCCAACCCTTGGCGAAACAGCCCATATGAATTTGCGAGAGCACGGCCGCATGGCCCCGCCCAACCGGATGAATATGGTACGCGCTGCCTATCATGATTTTGTGAATACCTGCAGTTGTGAGGTGATGCCGGGATAAAGGTCGATACGCTGCTCGCGCGCGGTGATGAAGCCCGATTTTTCGGCGAGTGCGCGCACATACGCGCCACTATGGCCGAAGCGGCCGGTGTCGGCGGAAAGCCCATACGCCCCCCCATGGGCATAGGGCTCGGTGGTGATGGCAATCAGCCCGCCCGGTTTCAGAGCCTGCGCGGCGGATGCCATCAGCGCTTCCAGCGCTCCCACATAGCTGGCGGTATTCACACAGAGAATTAAATCAGCGCTGGCAGGGGTAATGGCGTCGCCCAGTGCGGTTAGGTCGGCGGTGACGAGGCGCTCGAACAATGGCTGTCCGCCAATCACCACCGTTTGCGCCCCAGCAATCATGGCGGGCGTGAGGTCAATGCCGGTGATTTCTTTGGCCGTGGCGCGCCACGGACGGGCAGCAATGCCGGTGCCGCAGCCGAAATCGACCACCACGGGGCTTGGCACTTTCAGCAGCGGTTTTAATGCATCGAACACCAGTTGGCCGCCCTGATATTGGTTGGCCAGCTCAAACGCGTCATAGTTTGCGGCAGCGAGGCTGAAAAAGCCGGTGACCATTTCGGCCGGCATGCGGGTTGGGCGTAAATGCTGGGGTACAGATTCCGGATCAAGGCCGCTGAGCATAAACAGCGCATCGCGGTTGTCGGGCTGCTGGGCGAGCGCTTTTTTCAGTGCCGGGGCGGCCTTGGCTTTGTCGCCATTGCGGTAATAGCAGCAGCCGAGATTATACCAAGCCAGCGGATAATTGGGGCGCAGATAGAGCACAAAGCGAAACCGCAAAATCGCGTCGCGATACAGGCCGCGCTGTGCGAAATCACACCCCAGTTCGAAGTTGGTTTTGGGTAAATCCTTCAGCTTCTCGCGCGCTTCCGTCCACCATTGCGTGGGGCGGTGAATGAAATAATCACGCAAACCGGCTTCCGCCTCGGCGACCAATCCCAGCAGCGATCCACTATTGCCTCTTGGCTTCATGCAGCTTATGTCCTTTGCATCAGTTAAGGTTAGCACAGAGATAAGGGCAAGCGCAAATGGCACAGGCACGGCCAACCACCCATCGCGGCACGGTGGATGATGCAGAAATCGCGCATTTCTCGGCCATGGCCGAAGAATGGTGGGACGCGCGCGGCAAATTCGCCCCGCTACACCGCATGAATCCCTGCCGCATCGGCTATCTGCGCGAGCAAATCGTACGCCATTTTGGCCGCGACGATGCGCGGGCGGCAGCGCTTGACGGGCTGAACCTCGTCGATATCGGCTGCGGCGGCGGTCTGATTTGCGAGCCCATGGCGCGACTTGGCGCAACGGTCACCGGCATCGACGCGTCGGCCAAAAATATCGGCATCGCCCAAACCCACGCCGCGCAATCGGGCGTCAGCGTCGATTACCGCGCCACCACCGCCGAAGCACTCGCCCACGATGGCGCACAGTTCGACGTGGTGCTGGCGCTCGAGATCGTCGAGCATGTGGCCGATACGAACTTGTTCTATGACGCCCTCACGGCGCTAATCAAACCCGGCGGGTTGCTGATTTTATCGACCCTGAACCGCACGCCAAAATCCTATGCGCTGGCGATTATCGGGGCCGAATATGTGCTGCGCTGGCTACCGCGGGGCACGCACCATTGGTCGAAATTCATCAAACCCTCGGAAATGGCGCGCGATTTAACCCGCCGGGGGCTCACGCTGGTCGATAAAACCGGCATCACGATGCACCCGCTCACCTGGAAATTCGCGATTGATTCCAGCGACATGAATGTGAATTACTTGATGGTCGCCAAAAAATAGCCTGCTAGTTCCGATTTTGTGAATCCTGTCATCATCCTGTCATATTTGAGGTGTAGGATGAAGGAATGGAAAACCGTCACGACAACCCCGATACCGATATCGCCGACGAGCGCTATGCCGGGCCTACCAAGGCCGTGGTCGCCGCCGGTAACGGGGTATTCGAGCATTTGAAATGGGCGGGCCTTGGGCTGGCCACTGCTGGAACCCTTGCCCTCATCGCCCCCAAGCAAGCCCTGTCGGTTCTTGAGAGTGCGCGGGGATTCGCCACACGGCTGAAGTCGCATGACAGCGGTAAATTTACGGATATTGCCAAGCGCTCACTCGGCAAAATTGTCCACACATTAATCGGCGAAGGCAAAGGCGCCATCGGCACAATTCCTAGAATCAATGCCGACCATCAGGAATGGTTGGAACATGCGGTGATGAACCGCGAGCATGGGTTTGGCCACTGGTTTGTCACCCATACCATCGGCGCACTTCCCAAAGTGGGAACCTATCTCAAAAATGGCTTGCTCGATGCGCGCAAACAGCCAGCCGGAAGTACCGGGGCACGCATTACCAATGCCCTCACGTTCGGCGGTGCCTTCGGGGCGCTTGGCTATGCAGGCGGCTGGGTTGGTGCAATCTTACACGGTTCGCGCCATGGCAGTGACGGCAAAAATCAGCTGCAGCGCGCGCAGCAGGAAATCCGCGACACACGCGAACTGAACGAATTATTGCAGGATCAGTATCTCGAAGCGCGACACGAAGCGCAGAGCTTAAAAACCCAACTCGCCGCCCAGAAAGGCACGCTGAAAGTCGCCAAAGACGAGACCCCGAGTACGGCGAGTGAGCAACCTTCCACCCCGGCCCTGCTCGACACCATTGCGGATACTGGCACTGCGGAAACGCTCCCGCCTGAAGTGACCGCGCGCCACGTGAAACACACGCCGCACACGGTTGCCGCCCGCGAGCAGCTACGCCCGCCCGAGCAGCACGACTGGGCAGAAGGCGTGAAGGCCGAGCGCCAGTCCTCCCACGAACCCGTGCGCGCTTAAATAATGTCGCGATGATGCTGCAGTACCGGAATCTGCGTCCGCACGGCGTCGAGTTTGGTGGCATCCAATGCGGCCATCAGCACGCCCGGCGTATCGTCCGTGCGTTCGGCAATGATGCTTCCCCATGGGTCAACCGCCACGCTATGCCCGAATGTTTCACGCCCGCCCGGGTGCATGCCGCATTGCGCCGGGGCCAGCACATAGCACGCATTTTCAATCGCCCGCGCTCGCAGCAATACATGCCAGTGCGCAGTACCCGTGGGCCGGGTGAAGGCCGAAGGCACCGTGAGTATTTCTGCCCCCCGCAACGCCAGCGTGCGATACAGGTTGGGAAAGCGCAGATCGTAACAAATGCTGAGGCCCACTAACGCAAACGGCGTAGTGGCGACCACCGCGCCCGCACCCGCCACTGCCTGCGACGATTCGGCGTAGTGTTGCCCGTCGGGCAACGTCACATCAAACAAATGCAGTTTGTCGTACGAAGCCGCAATCTCGCCCTCGGGACCGATGAGCACGCTGCGGTTATAGGGCCGTTCCATACCCGCTTCACGCGCGCGGATCGAGCCGATAAGCAACCACACACCGTGCGTTTTTGCTGCACCCCTCGCCCAGACAATTCCCGGATGTTCCACCATCGGCACATCCGTCATTGCGGCGGTGCCTTCGCGGCGCATGTAAAACGTATTTTCCGGAGTAGCAATAAGCTGCGCGCCCGATGCGGCGGCGCTAGCTACCATGGGCGCCAGCTGCGCGATGTTGGCCACGATATCGTCGCCGCTGGTCATTTGAATCAAGCCCACGCTTACGTTTTGCATCTGCTACTCCTTCACGGTGCGCGCCAGTGCCAGCACGCGCACTTCTTTTGCACCACCATCCAGCATCACGCGCGCGCAGGCATTGGCAGTGGCGCCGGTGGTCACCACATCGTCGATCAATAACACGGTTTTGCCGGAAAGTCGTGCAGCCGCGTGGGGTGCGACGGCGAACGCGCCCACCACGTTTTTCAGCCGCGTCGCCCGATCAAGCCGCATTTGCGGCGGCGTGAAACGCACGCGCTGCAACAAATTGGGCTCCACCGGCAGCCCGCTCGCCCGGCCCAGCCCATAAGCCAGCAGCGCCGACTGGTTATAGCGCCGTTTCAGCATGCGCCGCCAATGCAGCGGCACAGGAACGATCACATCGACATTGTCAAACAGCGCACCACCAGCGCCGCGCATCAGCGTGACATAGCGCGCAAGCCCCGCCCATTGGTCATGGAATTTCAGCGCTGAAATCAGCGGCGCACTGGTCGCGTCATAGACGAGTGCCGCGCGCGCAGCATGAAACTGCGGCGGCGTGTCGAGGCATTCGGCACAACGCGCGCCTGCCTCCACCGCGACGGGGAATGGGATGCCGCACGCTTCGCACACAGGTGCAGCAATGATGCGCAGTTTGTCAAAACATGGGGCACAAAAATTTCCCTCGGCTGTCACCGGTTCGCGGCAGCTGGGGCAGCTGGGCGGGAAGGCCATGTCGAGTAGCGCGCCCCACAGCGGCGCCACGCGGTGCATCACGCTAGCCATGGCGCGCATTTCTCGGTACAGCGAAGACATGGAATCATCGCCACCCATTCTGTTCGACCGCCGTTATTTACGCAAGCGCCGTGCACGCGCCAGCGCCGATTTTTCGCAGGCCGATTTCCTGCTGGTGGAAGCCGCCGAGCGTGCCGCCGAATCACTCGCCTTGATGGCAAGGCCGTTTCCGGTGGTAGTGGAACTGGGCAGCCACACCGGCCAGCTGGCGCAATTGCTGCGCATGCGCACCGGCACGCAGCATTATATTCAGTGCGACCTGTCACCCGAAATGCTGCAGCAATCGAGCGGACTACGCATCGCGGCGGATGAGGAATTGCTGCCGTTCGCCGAGAACTCTGTCGACGCGGTGGTGAGTGTGTTGTCGCTGCACTGGGTGAATGATCTGCCCGGCACCCTCGCCCAAATCAAACGCATCCTGAAACCCGACGGGTTGTTTTTCGCCATGCTGCCCGGCGGCAAAACCCTGCAGGAATTACGCGCCGTGTTCGCCCAGACCGAAGAAGCCTGGTTCGGCGGCACCAGCCCGCGCGTAGCCCCGTTTATCGACGTGCGCGATGCAGGAGCGCTACTGCAACGCGCCGGGTTTGCGCTGCCCGTCGCCGATACCGAAACGATCGATGTCGGTTACGAACATGCTTTCGCGCTGTTTGAAGAATTGCGCAATGTGGGCGAAGTGAACATGCTGGCGGCGCGCGCGCGACGTTACTTGCCGTGGCAATTTTTCGTCGACATAGCCAGCCGCTACGCGCAGCAATTTCGCGACGGCGAATCCATCACCGCCACGCTCGAACTGGTCAGCATGACCGGCTGGAAACCCGCCGACACGCAACAACAGCCCGCCAAACGCGGTTCGGGCAAAATCAGCCTCGGTGAATACTTTTTGGGTTAGTTTATTTGAACTTTGTAACCTTATTGTTTGTCACTCCCGCGTAGGCGGGAATCTCCTTTTAAGTGGATTCCCGCCTACGCGGGAATGACAAAATAGTGATGCCGGCTAAACAAATCGACTGTCAATGAGGGCGGCCACCAGCGGCATATCGGCAGGCGGCATGGGTAAATCGCGCATGTCACGGGGGAATTTCCAAGTGAGTTTCTGGCCCTCGAGCGGCTGTGGGATGCCTTCCCATTTACGGCAGACATACAGTATCATCAGCAAATGAAAATCCGCGTAGGCGTGGCTGACAAACGTGAGGGGACTTGCGCATGCTTCGCAAATTTCGACGCCTAACTCCTCGCGTATTTCGCGCGAAAGCGCGGCCTCTGGCGTTTCCTCCGCCTCAATTTTACCGCCCGGGAATTCCCACATACCCGCCATGGCTTTGCCTTCGGGGCGTTGCGTCAGCAGTACACGTCCATCCGTGTCGAATAACGCGACGGCGCTTACGAGAACGAGTTTCATGAGCGATAGTCGGCGTTGATGTCGATGTAGCCGTGTGTCAAATCGCAGGTCCACACGGTGGCTACGCCAACGCCCAAACCAATCTCCACCGCGATGTGAATGTCACGGGTTTTCATGTGGGCGCTAACCGGTGCTTCGTCGAACCCGGCGACGCGTTCGCCATCGCGCGCGATGGTCACGCCGCCGATGGCAATGCTGAGGCGGTCGCGGTCGACCGCTTCGCCGGATTTACCGACGGCGGCCACGATGCGGCCCCAATTCGCATCCTCGCCCGCGATGGCGGTTTTGACGAGGGGTGAATTACCGATGGCAAGGCCAATGCGCCGTGCCGCTTCGTTGCTCTCGGCGCCGCGCACGATAATGGTGATGAGCTTCTGCGCCCCTTCGCCGTCCATTGCGATTTGGCGGGCGAGGTCGATCATCAGCTCGGTAAGTGCGGCCTCGAATTCCGCCGCGTCGGTGATGTCCACACCGGCACTGCCTGTCGCAAATAACAGCGCCGTATCGCTGGTGGAAGTGTCGCCGTCGACCGTGATGGCGTTGAAGCTTTTATCGGTTGCTTGCTGCAACATTTGCTGCAGCATAGGTGCAGCAATTTTGGCGTCGGTGAACAGGAAAGCCAGCATGGTCGCCATGTCGGGCGCGATCATGCCCGAGCCTTTGGCGATGCCGTGGAGAGTGACGGTTTTGCCGCCGACTATGATGCTGCGCGTGGCGGCTTTGGGGAAGGTGTCGGTGGTCATGATGGCGCGGGCGGCACTGTCCCAGCCGTCACCCTTAAGCCCGGCAGCAAGCGCAGGCATCACGGCTTCGATTTTGGCCGCATCAAGTGGTTCGCCGATGACGCCGGTGGAGGCCAGATAGATTTTATTTTCGTTACAGCCCAGCACTACCGATGCCGCCGCCGTCGTCACATTCACCGCCGCTACGCCGCGTTTGCCGGTGAAAGCATTCGCGTTGCCGGAATTAACCACCAGCGCACGCGCCGTGCCCGCGCCCAAAATGCTGCGGCACCAATCGACCGGGGCGCTAGGCGCTTTGCTGCGGGTGAACACGCCTGCCACATTTGTACCCGCAGCCAGCTCCACCAGCAGTACATCGGTTCGGTTTTGATACTTAATGCCAGCCTGAGCCGTCGCTAGCCGCACGCCCGCAAGCGGCGCAAGATGCGGCAACGACTCAGGCGCAAGCGGTGAGCGCGGATGAGTGGCCATTACTTGGCTTTGTCGGCCTTATCGGGCGCCGGGATTTTGGTGAAAGGAAGCTCTTTGCCCTTGGCATCGTACAATTTCACATCCGCCGATTTCACCAAACCCTCAACATAGTCGTTGAGTTTTTTCTCCTGCAGCTTGGCTTTCAGCGTTTCCTTCACTTCGTTGAAGGTGGGCGCCTGCACTTTGCGGCTGTCTTCCACCTTAATAATGTGCCAGCCGAACGCCGATTTCACCGGGCCCGATACCTCGCCTTTTTTCATGGCAAAGGCCGCGTCGGCGAATTCTTTCACCATTTTATCTTTGGTGAAATAGCCAAGGTCGCCGCCCTGTTTGGCGCTGCCCGGGTCTTTCGAGGATTGCTTGGCCACTTCCTCGAAGCTTTTACCGCTGTCGAGTTGTTTTTTGGCGTCTTTGGCTTCCTGCTCGGTGGGCAGCAGGATGTGGCGGGCACGCACTTCGCGTTCGTCTTTGATGCCGTCGAGCATTTTGTCGTACTCGTTTTTCAGGTCTGCCTCAGAAATAGTGCCGCCGGCTTTCTGGTCGAGCAGCGCGCGCACGATGAGTTTTTTCTTGATGTCTTCCAGCTGTTTGGCCACGGCGTCGGATTTGTCGATGCCGGATTTTACCGCTTCGCCGTACAGCACTTTCTCGGCCATGATGCCGCGCAGCAGCTTGTCGCGCAAATCGGGTTTCAGGCTGTCGAACGTGGGCGCCTGGCCAGCGGGGAACAAGCCCTCTAACTGCTGTTGGGCTTCCGACGAAGTGATGTCCTGGCTGTTCACTTTCATCAGCACGTAATCATCCGCAAGCGCTGGGGTGGCGACGGAAATCAGTAAAGCGAGGGCGAGTGGGGCAACGAACTGGCGCATGGAAATGTCCTTTGAGAATGATGAAGCTTACCCGCGTCGATGTGGCATATTTTAAATGCCGAAGCAAGCGCAAGCGGCAGTTCCTCACATATGCTCAAATAACCCTGCGCCTTCATTGACAGCAGCGCCCGCGCACCCTATGTATCCGCGGCTAAACGCAAGGAATCCGCATGCTTTCTTCCCTCGCTAAAAAAATCTTCGGCAGCGCCAACGACCGGTTGGTAGTGAACCTGCAGCGCGAAGTCGCCGCCATCAACGCCATGGAAGCGGAAATCGCCGCCCTGACAGACGCGCAGCTTCGCGCCAAAACTGACGAATTCCGCGCAGCACTGGAAGCGGGCGCCAAGCTCGACTCACTACTCATCCCCGCGTTCGCTGTAGTGCGCGAAGCCAGCAAGCGCGTGCTTGGCATGCGCCATTTCGACGTGCAGCTGGTGGGCGGCATGGTGCTGCATAAAGGCATGATCGCCGAGATGAAAACTGGTGAAGGCAAAACCCTCGTCGCCACCCTGCCCTCGTACCTCAACGCGCTCAGCGGCAAAGGTGTGCATATCGTCACCGTCAACGATTACCTCGCCCGCCGCGATGCGGCGTGGATGGGGAAAATCCACCAGTTCCTTGGGCTCACGGTCGGCGTGATCGTGCATGGGATTGATGACCGCGAGCGCCACGCCGCGTATGCCTGCGACATCACCTACGGCACTAACAACGAATATGGTTTCGACTATTTGCGCGACAACATGAAATACAGCCGCGCGCAAATGGTGCAGCGTCCCTTCAATTTCGCGATTGTCGACGAAGTGGATTCGATCCTCATCGACGAAGCGCGCACACCGCTCATTATCTCGGGCCCGACGGAAGATAATTCAGAGCTCTACACCCAAATCGACAAATACATGCCGCGCCTGATGCGCGAACATGCCGACATTTTGAAAAGCGAAGCTGCCGCACCGGAAGCCGCCAAAGACACCCCGTATATGCCGGGTGGCAAACCCGAAGCACGCGGGTTGTTCGAGGTCGATGAAAAATCGCGCAGCTCGAACCTCACCGAGCGCGGCGTGGCGCGGCTCGAGGAAATGCTCACCGAAGCCGGAGTGCTCAAAGACGGCGCGGGGCTCTATGACATCGAAAACGTTTCGATTGTTCACCATGTGAACCAGGCGCTCAAGGCCCACACCTTGTTCAAGCGCGACACCGACTACATCGTGAAAGACCGCCGCGTCGTGATTATCGACGAATTCACCGGCCGCATGATGGAAGGTAGGCGCTATTCCGACGGGCTGCACCAGGCGCTCGAAGCCAAGGAAAACGCGATTATCGAGAACGAGAACCAAACCCTCGCCTCGATTACGTTTCAAAATTATTTCCGCCTGTTCCCCAAACTCGCGGGCATGACCGGCACCGCCATGACCGAGGCGGGCGAGTTCAACGACATTTATAAACTCGACGTGATCGAAATCCCGACCCATGTGCCCGTCGCCCGCCGCGACGAACACGACGAGATCTACCGCACCAGCGAAGAGCGCGACCGCGCGGTGGTGCTGCTCATTGCCCAAGCGCACGCGCGCCAGCAGCCGGTGCTGGTTGGTACTGTGAGTATCGAGAAATCCGAGAGTTTAAGCGCGCGCCTGAGCGATAAAAAATTCATCCTGAGCCTCGTCGCCCAACTTAAAAAATCTGCTGAAACCTTAGTTGACACGGCCAAATCGCAAAACGACAAAGCCCGCGAAGACGCGAAAAAAGCCTCCGAGGAAATGCTGACGGACGCGGCGTATCTCGAGAAAATCGCCCGCAACACGCCGCCCATTCCGCACCAAGTACTCAACGCCCGTTACCACGAGCAGGAGGCCAGCATCATCGCCCAAGCGGGCCGCCCGGGCGCAGTCACGATCGCCACCAACATGGCCGGGCGCGGCACCGACATTAAACTCGGCGGCAGCGACGAAATGCTGATCGAGCAGCAAAGCGCCAGCATTACGGATGTTGCCGAGCTGCAGAAAATTGCCGAACGCATTCGTGCCGAAGTTGTCGCCAACAAGGAAATCGTGATTAAAGCCGGCGGCCTCTACGTGATTTGTACCGAGCGGCACGAATCGCGCCGTATCGACAACCAGCTGCGTGGCCGTTCGGGCCGTCAGGGCGATCCCGGCGCAAGCAAATTCTTCCTGTCGTTGCAGGATGATTTAATGCGCATTTTCGGCTCCGAGCGGATCGATTCCGTGCTAACCAAACTGGGTCTGCAGGAGGGCGAAGCCATCATCCATAGCTGGATGAACAAGGCGATCGAGCGCGCGCAAACCAAGGTCGAGCAGCGCAACTACGAAATCCGTAAAACGCTGCTGAAATACGATGACGTGATGAACGACCAGCGTAAAGTGATTTACGAACAGCGCATCGAGCTGATGGAAACCGACAACGTGCACGACACCATCACCGAAATGCGCGCCGACGTGGCGCAGCATTTAGTGCAGCTGCACATCCCGCCGCAATCCTACGCCGAAGCGTGGGACGCGGTGGCGCTGCGGCGCGAATTGCTGCGCGTGTTCGGCCTCGATTTACCGGTCGAACTCTGGGCCGCCGAAGAAGGCATCGCCGACGGCGAAATTCTCGAGCGCACGCATGCCGCCGTCGAGAAATTATTCGCCGAAAAAGAAGCCAGCTTCCCACCCGCCGTGTACGCCATGGCCGAAAAGCGCGTGCTTCTCGAAACCCTCGACCAGTTGTGGAAAGACCATTTGCTGACACTCGACCATTTGCGCCAGGGCATTAACCTACGCGCCTATGCGCAACGCGATCCGTTGAACGAATACAAGCAGGAAGCGTTTTCGCTGTTCGAGCAAATGCTGAACCACTTACGCGAAGTGGTGGTGAGCCGCTTGGCCCGTATGCAAATCCGCGTCGAGCTGACGGATGAAATCATGAACCTGAAGCCGCAGCAAGTCATGCGCGAATCGCGCACCGACCCGGCAATGGCCTTGGAAGCACCGCCCGCTTCGGCTCAAATGCTGCGCATGAATGTGCCCGCCACCGAACGCATTGCCGCCGACCCCGCCACCTGGGGCAAAGTCGCCCGCAACGAAGCCTGCCCCTGCGGCAGCGGCAAAAAATACAAGCACTGCCACGGGGCGCTCGCCTAAGTTTTGTTCCGAGTAGCTTTCCAAATCCCATACGCACTAATGCTGCACCAGCAGATCTCAAGGATACAGACGCTCAGGTTCCACTGGCGGGTGAGCGACAGCAGAATAAAAAGCCCGCCAAGTAAATTAAGCATATGGAACTTGATGGCAGTGGAAGGCCAGCGGCCAAGCGATACCATGAGGTACGCGTAAAGAAATATTGGCGGCGCGCTTAAGCCGAGAATAGTGATGGCGGTATCCAGCATCACGCGGCCTTGCGGCAGTAAATACGAACCAGCGAGAAAATGCCGATGCTAATCCACAGCAGATTAGAAATGAACGCTGGTAGGTTCCACGCATACCACACCGAAATCAACGTACAGACCGTGCCACCAATATTGAGCAGATGGTAACGCGCAGCATCGGCTCGCCATACGCCACGCGTCAGTAGCCCGTAAGCGGCCAGCAGCATGACCACGCCGATGAGGCCGATGAAGGTGGCAAGCTGCTCCATGGGCGCGGCTACGCCGCTTCGCCTTTGGCTTTTTGCGCGGCTTCCTCGAGCGTGGCTTTGGCTTTTTTGTTCAGCTCAATGTGCAGCTCGCGCAGTTGTTTGTCGTCGACATTGTTGGGCGCATTCATCAGCAAATCCTGCGCTTGCTGGTTCATGGGGAAGCAGATTACTTCGCGAATGTTGGGCTCGTCGGCCAGCAGCATCACCATACGGTCGACGCCGGGGGCGAGGCCGCCGTGCGGCGGTGCGCCATACTGGAACGCTTTGAACAGCGCGCCGAATTTATTCTCGACCACTTCGCGGCTGTAACCGGCGATTTCGAACGCTTTCACCATCACATCCGGCTTGTGGTTACGAATCGCGCCGGAGGAAAGCTCGACGCCGTTGCACACAATGTCATATTGGAAGGCCTTGATGGCGAGTAAATCCTCGTTCGTTTTAGCGCTCGTGAGCGCTTCCATACCCCCTTGCGGCATACTGAAGGGGTTGTGCGAAAAGTCGATTTTGTTGTCGTCGGCATTCCACTCGAAATAGGGGAAATCGACAATCCAGCAGAATTTGTACTCGCCCTTCTCAATGAGGCCTAGCTGGTTCGCAATCTCGGTACGCACTTTGCCTGCGATGTTTGCGGCTTCGAGTTTTGCACCGGAGCTGAAAAATACCGCATCGCCATTTTTGAGGCCAAGCAGCGCTTTTAACTCCGCCGTTTTATCGGCGTTCAGGAATTTAGCGATGGGGCCTTTGCCTGCGCCCTCGGCGTCGAACCCGATATAGGCAAGGCCCTTCGCGCCGTTCAGTTTGGCGAACTCAATCATGTTATCAAAGAAACTGCGCGGCTTGTCGGCGCAGCCGGGGGCTGGAATGGCGCGAATAACCCCGCCGGATTTCATGACAGCGTTGAAAATGGAGAATTCCGACCCGGTCCAGATATCGCTGACATCGGCGATGATCAGCGGGTTGCGCAAATCTGGTTTGTCGGAGCCGTATTTCAGCATCGACTCGTCATACGCGATACGGGGGAATGGTGTTTCGGTGACTTTCCAGTCCGAGAATTCGCGGAACAATCCGGCGACCACCGGCTCAATCGCCGCGAACACGTCGTCCTGCGTCACGAAGCTCATTTCCACGTCGAGCTGGTAGAACTCGCCGGGGCTGCGATCAGCGCGGGCGTCCTCATCCCTAAAGCATGGGGCGATCTGGAAATAGCGGTCGAAGCCGGACACCATGAGCAGTTGCTTAAACATTTGCGGCGCCTGCGGCAGCGCGTAGAATTTACCGGGATGCACACGGCTCGGCACCAGATAATCGCGCGCGCCTTCGGGGCTGCTTGCCGTAAGAATCGGTGTTTGGAATTCCAAAAACCCCTGCGCGTTCATACGCTGGCGCAGGCTGGAAATGACGCGTGAACGCAGCACGATGTTTTTGTGCAGTTGCTCGCGCCGTAAATCGAGGAAGCGGTAGGTCAGGCGCGTGGCTTCGGGGCAATCCACATCGGCGTTAACTTGCAACGGCAGCGGCTCGGCGGCGGATTCGATATGCAGTTCGCGTACCGCAATTTCGATGTCGCCGGTGGGGAGGTTCGCGTTGATGGCATCCGCCCCGCGCTTCACCACCGTTCCGGTGACGGTGACGACCGATTCGTTTTTCAGTTTGCTCAATGCATCGAACAAACCGCCAGTGCTGTCGGCGACAATTTGGGTGATGCCGTAATGGTCGCGCAAATCGAGAAACGCCAGCTGCCCATGGTCACGCACGCGATGCACCCAGCCCGATAGGCGCACGGTTTGCCCGGCGTGATCGGAGCGCAGGTCGTTGCAGGTATGGGTGCGAAACGGGTGCATGACGACAATCCTTTTATCTCTATTTTTTGTCATCCTCGCGAAAGCGGGGATCTCCTTGAAGGGGATTCCCGCTTTCGCGAGGATGACAAATTTTGAAATCCGTATTTTAGTTCGCCCGCTATATAAATCAGCCCATGGAAAAAGCAAAAGAAATGCATGGGTGCACCCCGTCGCATAAAATCGTTGCGCCCATGGCCCCACGCGCTTAAACAGTGGCGCATGCAGACACGTACCATCACCACCACCGCCGAGCTTGAGCAGTTTTGCGCCAGCTTTGGCGACGAGCAGTTCATCACCGTCGACACCGAATTCATCCGCGAGCGCACGTATTTCCCCCAGTTGTGCCTTATGCAGGTCGCGACCTCGAAGGAAGCCGTGGCGATCGATCCGATGAGCGGCGAGATTAATTTGGCGAGCCTGTACGCGGCTTTCGCCGACACGCGATTGCTGAAAGTGTTTCACGCGGCGAAGCAGGATATTGAAATTTTTGTCCATGATTCCGGCCATGTGCCCACCCCGATGTACGACACGCAAATCGCCGCCATGGTGTGTGGCTTTGGCGAGTCGGTGAGCTACGAAAACCTGGTGCGCGAACTGGTGGGGGCCAGCCTCGATAAAGCGTCGCGCTTCACCGACTGGGCGAAACGCCCGCTGAGTGACCGCCAGTTGGCCTACGCGCTCGACGACGTGATTCACCTGCGCGTGGTGTATGAAACCCTGCGCGCCCAAATCGAGGAAGAAGGCCGCGCCGACTGGATTGCGCAGGAAATGGCGGCGATGGCCGACTTGACGCAATATCAGGTCGACACCGGGCGTTGCTGGATGCGTCTGAAGGCCAAGACCCGCTCGTCCGAAGTGCTGAATTTATTACGCGCGGCGGCGGCGTGGCGTGAAGAGGCGGCCCAACGTCGCGACCTGCCGCGCCAGCGCGTGCTGAAGGATGATTGGGTGGTGCAAGTGGCCACCCAACGACCAAAAACGGTCGAGGATTTACACGAAGTGCGCGGCATCACCGGCCAGCTTTCCAAGGACGCGATGGCCTCGCTGGTGGAAGCATTAAACGCCGCGCGCGACGTGCCGCGCGAGCAATGGCCCTCGGCCGACGAGCGCGACAAGCCCCTGCCTGCAGCCCAAGAAGCCTGCCTCGACCAATTAAAACTGCTGCTGCGCCAACGCTGCGAGGACACGCATTTAGTGCCGCGCCTCGTCGTCGCCAAAGACGAACTGGAAGCCATTGTGCGCGGCAAGTTGCCGTTTGCGCAAAGCCATATCGCGCAAGGCTGGCGGTTTGAAGTGTTTGGCCGTCAAGCCGAAGCGCTACTGAACGGCCAACTGACCGCGCGCGTGGCGGCTCATCGCGGCGGCTACGGGCTTATCTGGGCGGCGGGCGTAGTTCCTGAAACTGCGCCGGGCGCAGCTGATTCGAGCGCAGCTTAAGCGCCGCTTCCGCGATTACATCCACATAGCACGGGTTGATTTCCCCCGCTTCTTCCATCGCCCGCACCTCCGACAGGCGCAGCCATTTCACCTCAATTGCGTCGGGCGGGTTGGGGTTCATGGCAGTGAGCATCGGCTGGCTGGCTTCCATGACGTACCACTGAATATTCTCGCTGCGGAATGATTTGCGGCTGGTGAACAGCCGTTCGCCCAGATCGCGCACCGTGGCTTGCGCATACGTCTGTTTCGGCACACCGGCTTCCTGCTCGGCTTCGTTCATGAGCGTCACGCTGAGGGGTTCGAGCGCGTGGCGGTAGCGCTGCGCGGTCGCGAAATCGCGCGCGTCCTTCCATTGATTATCATCCGGGTCGAGATATTGCCGCGTGCCTTTGGGCAAGCCGAAATCGACCTTATGCTGCTCGTCGGGATTTTTGGCTTTCACCTGCGTCAGGCACACGAACGGGTCGTCGCTCGCCGCGTCGCGCAGCAGCACGAGGCCGACTTTGTTGATGGGGGCAGCGAGCGGTTCCACCACGCGTTTCACGTCTCCAATGGTTCGTGGAAACGGTGTAGAGGATGCACCGGTTAACGCCAAGGCGAACTATTACTGCACCCGCGTGTTATTACCAGTTACCAAACCTTGCGCGCTTACAGTGCTGGCTTGCGGGTCGCCGCTGGCCTCGCGCGGATTCACACCGTTAATCGGGCGTACGCCCAAGGAAGCGGCTGCTTGCGCCGCACGCTGCAAGGGATCTACCGGCGTCACACTGGTGTCGTAACTGGAACGCAGCACCGTTTTCCCTTTGCTGGCTTTATCAAGCGTCACAATACCGAGTGCCTGCATCGCGTCGTCAGTGAAAGGTTGATCTTCTGCCGGGCTTTGGAAGCGTTTGCTGAAGCCTTGCTTTTCCATCAGCTTGTTGGCGTCACGCACGGCTTCTTTCATTTTATCGTGCAGGTTTTCATTGCTTTGCAGGCGACGCTCATTGTGCAGCTCACGGCTGTCGAGCAGCACTTCGCGCGCCATGGCATAGCGCCCTTCGTAGCTTTGCGGCAGCTTGCGAGCATCGAAGGCGGTGTTAAGCAACGGACCTTGCGCTGCGTCCTCGCGGGCGCGAGCCTCGGCGGCCGCTTTTTGTTCCGCCGCTTTGCGTTCGGCTTCGGCCTTCTGCTCGGGCGTCGGGCCTGCAGGAACGACTGCTGCTGCCTTGCCTTGTTTCGCCGCAATTTCTTTATTCAGTTCCGTCAGGAATTTAACGGTTTCGGGATCTTTCGGATTACCTAAATCGACATCGTGAAGATTGATACCCGCTTTCTGGGCAACATCCATCGCCGCGTCGCGGGTTTTAGGCCCGTACCACCCATCCTTACCATCCGGATGCGCTTTTGTTTTCAGGGTGCTGCCATAGCCGGCATCGACCAGCTTCGACTGCAGCCACAGCACCTGGTCTTTGGTCAGGTTAGCCGGCTTCTCGTTTTCGGTGGGCTTGCCTTGCGCCTTAAGACCATAGCTCGGCGCTTTGCCTCCCGTGGTCGGCGGCACACCAACGCTGTCGGCAGGAGCGTCAGTCGTTGCAACAGTGGACTGGGTTTGGCCGCTGCCCTGCGTTGTGGGCTGCGTCTGGGTTTGAGTTTGGGTCTGCTGCGTTTGCGTACCGGTTTGCTGGGTTTGGGTCGTGGTCTGTTGCTGGGTACCGGCGGGAATGCCCATTTCGGTAAACAGTCTGTCGAGTCGTTGTGCGGCCTGTGCCGGAGGTAGCACCTCACCGTGATAGGTGACCTGTTCGCCGTTGGGCAAGTAATGCGAGGCTTCCGGGAAATGGATAGCCCCATCGCGCTGCACGATACCCGCCTGTTGGGCAAAATTAATCGCGGCCTGCATTTCTTCGGTGCTGCCATGGATATGGGCGTTATACACCCGGTCGATGAATTCGCCTGTGGGCGTGTGCACACCACCATTTTGCGAAGCGGCACCGTAGTCAGCCGCATAACGGTTACCACCCTGCGGCGGGTAATCGTTGCGATAGCCGCCACCGTTAAAGCCCTGCGAACCGTAGCCGCTCACATAACCGCCACCGTTGAAGCCCTGCGGCGCAAAGTTATTGCCATAGCCACCGTTAAAGCCCTGTGGTGCAAAGTTATTGCCATAGCCACCGTTATACCCATAGCCGTTTTGGCCATAATTATTGTAGCTCGTCGTGAGGGCACGATTATAGGCAATTCCGGCGTCATATCCCGTATTCTCAAACGCGACCTGACGGCGCTCCAACCCGTTATACCCTCCACCGAGCGGAATTCTAGCACCGGTGAACTCACTGGCTACACCCAGCGTATTGCCCAGCACTCGACCCGCGAGGCCAACCGCCGCCACGTCGCGCGTGAAGCCCAATACGCTCCCAAAGAACCCACCGCCGCCGCCATTGCCTCCGCCAAAGCCGCCATACACAGAAGTCCCTTGCGCGGGATAGTCTCTCGGCACGAAGGTGCCTGGAGCGTTTGGCACCGCAGGCACATCGACCGGTCTGTACGTATCCGGCGGCAGATAATTCGGCGGGAAATCCTGGGGCATTGTACACTCCTTCACTTGCCAAACCCCGATATGCTCGGGGCCTTGTTTTGCGTTGACCGGACAGCCATCTACCATCCGTTTCAGTCTAAACTATAGCAAACTAGGGATGAAAGTTGTGTTAAGATTGTGTGACAAGTGGGGGGTATAGGGTATAGGGTCTAGGGTATAGGAAAGTACAAATAAAATACTGCAACACAACAAGATAAATGAGTTTACCCTAGACCCTAGCCTAGACCCTAGACCCTAGACCCTAGACCCTGCCTTAAAACCCTTCCGCCATCACCGGCCCGGCACCGGCGGTGATACTGGCCAGCAAACCCGTGGTTTGCGGCAGCAGTTTGGCGAAGAAAAACCGCGCGGTGGCGAGTTTTGCATCGTAAAACTCGGGGTCGGAATCGCGCAGCGCCAGCGCCAGCTTCGCCTGCTTCGCCCAAATATAGGCAAACAGCACGAGGCTGAACATTTTTTGATACTCTACCGCCCCCGCACCCGCATGGTTCGGGTCGGCCAGACCCATCGCGCCCATCCACATGGTGGCTTGCTGCAGGTATTTGGTATGAATTTTTAGCGGTTTGGTGAATTCGGCCATTTTGGGGTCGGCCCGGTTTTCGGTGATGAACGCGTCGACCGGAATAAAAAACCGGCTGAGGTAGCGGCCCACTTCAAAGCCCAGTTTGCGGCCGACAAGGTCCATCGCCTGCACGCCGTTGGTGCCTTCGTAAATCATGGCAATCCTTGCGTCGCGCAAATATTGGGCAGCGCCATATTCCTCAATGTACCCATAACCGCCGAAACATTGCATGGCGGTGCTGGCCGTTTCGAACCCGCCATCGGTGAGCGTGGATTTTAAAATGGGCGTAATGAGCTGCACAAAATCATCCGCCGCTTCGCGCGCTTTGGCATCCGGGTGGCGGTGCGCGATATCGACCTGCAAGGCGGTCATGATGGCCAATGCGCGACTGCCCTCGGTGAAGCATTTCATGGTATAGATCATCCGCCGCACATCCGGATGCACGGTGATGGGGTCGGCCGCTTTTTCGGGGAATTTGGGGCCGCTCAGCGCTCGGCCCTGCAAGCGATCCTTCGCATAGGCCAGCGCGTTCTGATACGCCGCTTCACCCACGCCAAGCCCCTGCACGCCCACATAGAGGCGCGCGGTGTTCATCATGGTGAACATGGCAGGCAAGCCGCGATGCGGTGCACCCACCAGCCAGCCCGTCGCGCCGTCGTAATTCATGACGCAAGTGGGCGAGGCATGAATACCCATTTTATGCTCGATGCTGGCGCAACTGAACGCATTGCGCGCGCCGATGGAACCGTCGGCGTTCGGAATAAATTTCGGACATAGAAACAGCGAAATCCCTTTGCTGCCTTTGGGTGCGTCCGGCAGGCGCGCGAGCACGAGGTGAATAATATTTTCCGTCTGGTCCTGCTCGCCGGCGGAAATGAAAATTTTATTGCCGGTGATTTTGTAGCTGCCATCGGCTTGTGGTTCGGCGCGGGTTTTAAGCAACCCAAGGTCAGTGCCTGCGGCGGGCTCCGTCAGGCACATCACGCCCGACCATTCGCCCGAAATCATTTTTGGCGCGTAGGTTTTTTTCAGCTCGTCACTCGCATGCAGCATCAACGCATGCACCGCGCCGTGGGTGAGGCCGGGGGTAAGGCCAAACGACAGATTCGCCGAACACACCATCTCGAGCATTGGCATGTTCAAAAATTCCGGCAGCCCTTGGCCACCAAATTCCGTCGGCCAGGTCAAAGTCGGCCAGCCGCCTTCGACATATTGTTTGTACGCATCCTTGAACCCATCGGGCGTCGTCACGGTGCCGTCTTTATATTTCAACCCCTGGCGGTCACCCACCGTGTTCAGCGGGAACAGCACCTCTTCGCAGAGCTTCGCGCTTTCCTCGAGCAGCGGCGTCACCAACTCGCGCGCTTCGGCGAAGCCGGGCACATCGGCATGCGCATCCATCTCGAGGAAATGGTTGATGAGAAACTGATAATCTTTCAGCGGTGCGGTGTAAGTGGGCATGTTAATTCCTCAACGGCTTCGATGTGGCGAGCATGTGTGCGATGCGATCACGTGTCGCTTGGGTGTGCACCAGCTCCATGAAATGGTCGTGCTCGAGGTCGAGCAGTTGCTGCTCGCTCACTTCCATCGTGATGTCGGTATCGCCGCCCGTGAGCACACTGGCGAGGTGCATCGACACCACTTCATCGTGCGGTGTCGCTTTGCCGGATTTGCGGAAATTATCGACCGCGAGTTGCAGCGCGAGGTAGCCGGATTTACCGGGCAGTCGCACGGTGCGCGTTTCAGGCGGCGTGTAGTTTTGCGCGAGTTCCAGCGCGAGTGCTTTAGCGTCAGCTAGAACACGGCGGCGATTCATGCTGATGCGCGATTTACTGTTCAGAATCAGCATATCCTGCGCTTCCGCCGCACTGCCTGCCACCTTCGCCATGCTGAGATATTCGAACACTTTGGACACCGGCCCCATCGGCCCGCCGCTCATTAGCATGTCGGGCTTTTTGCCTGACAGAATCGCTTTTTGTGCCGCTTCCCCTGCCGCCATGTGGCGCAGCAAAAGCTCCTTACAGCCACCCCATCCGGGGATGACGCCGATGCCCGCTTCAACCAGGCCGATATAGCTTTCCATATGCGCTTGCACTGCATCCACATGCAGGTTCAGTTCGCACCCGCCGCCGAGTGCCATGCCGGCGAGTGAACTCACCACCGGGAACGGCGCATATTTGAGGCCCATAAAGGCGTTCTGGCCCTGTTTCACCATGTCGGAAATCGCCCACCAGCTCGCCGTGTTGCAGGCCAGCATGAAGTAGCCGATGTTGGCGCCGAAACTGAAATTATCGGCGTCGCCGCCCACCACCGCGGCTTTAAAATTGCTGCGCACAATGTCCGGCAGTTCGGCGACCATTTTCAGGTTTTCGGGGTCCCACGTATTTTGTTTGCTGGTGAGCTCGAGGCACACCACGCCGTCCCCCAAATCCCACAACGCGGCAGAGGGGTTTTTCTTGATGGGTTTCGCACCGCTGAGTTTGATGTCTTCGAGTAACAGCGACCCCTCAGGGATGGGAACCGCGCTATATTTTCCACCAATACTGAATTGCTGGCGCGTGCCGTTTTGCACGTCGTACAGTTTTTTGCCGAGGCTTTGCTGGATGATGGGCGGCACAGACATACCCGCTTTTTGCAACGCGCCTGCAAAAATTTCCGTCCCAGTTTTGCCACCTGCGGCGAGCCGGTCGATCATCTGGAAGGGGCCGTATTTCCACGCGTAGCCCATCACCATCGCGGCATCGACGGACTGGATGTCGTCGGAAATTTGGGGGATGAGTGAGGCGGCGTAGTGCAATGTTTTGAGCATCACGGCCGCTGCATATTGGCCGCCAATGTCGGGGTGCGAAAACAGCGCGGCGAGGCCTGCTTTTGCGGCATCCACGCTTTCCAGCTTCGCTTTTTTCTGCGGCGCATATTCGCCGGTTTTCAGGTTTAGCGATTCGAGCGTTTTTTTGCCGCCCTCGCCTTTGTTCATGCGGTAGAACCCGCCTTTGCCTTTGCGGCCCGTATAACCGTCGGCGATCATTTTTTTCACCAGATCGGGCAACTGGTAGAGTTTCCGGAAATCATCATCGGCAGGCAGCGTCGCCATCATCGCCTGCGCAATCAGCGGCATGAGGTCGATGCCGATTAAGTCATACAGGCCGAACATGCCGGTTTTGGGAAACCCAAGCGGTTTACCCATCACGGCGTCCGCTTCTTCGACGGTGATGCCAAGACGCATCGCTTCGACGAGCCCGGCCGTCATCCAATACACACCAATGCGGTTGGCGAGGAAGCCCGGCGTGTCTTTCGCGGGCACCACGCCTTTGCCCAAACGGCGGTCGGCGAAGTCTTTGAAGGTGTCGTAGCGTTTTGCATCAAACCCGGGGCTTGGCACTACTTCCAGAAGCTTCATGAACCGCGGCGGGTTGAAAAAATGGGTGATGAGGAAATCGTCCTGAAACGCTTTGGGCAAGCCATTAATCAGTACATGCAGCGGGATCGTCGAGGTGTTGCTCGACACGATGGAGCCCTTTTTGCGCACCGCGTCGATCTTGCGGTAGACGTCCTGTTTGATTTCCAGCTTCTCGACCACCACTTCCACAATCCAGTCGCACTCGGCGAGCTTGGCCAGATCATCCTCGAAGTTGCCGGGCGTGACGAGACGCACGAATTTTTTGTGCGCGAAACCCGGCGTGCCGCCTTCGCTTTGCTTCTTGATGGCGCCCTCGGCCATCGCGTTACGCGAACCTTCCTTGGCGGGCAAATCGAGCAACAAAACCGGGATGCCCGCATTCGCCAACACCGCCGCGATGCCCGAACCCATCACCCCCGAACCTAACACCGCCGCTTGTTTAATCTCGTTCACCAGCTACTCCATGGGTTAGGTCGTTACTGTTTACCAATCACTTCACACGATTCGAGGCGGCACCGCGCCACCACTTCCTTCGGTCGCCAGAATTCGCGTTGGCAACTGGCGCGCTTTGCCTCTTGTGCGTAGTAGCGCGCCGCATCAGCTTCGTAGCCACGGGTCACGGACGCTTTGCCGCAAATGCCCTGCACCACGACGCAGTCCGCATCGGTCGCACAGCGGTGCCAGTCGCTGTCAGGCGCCGGGGCGGCGAATGCCGCCATGGGCAGAAACGCGGCGAGAAGAAAAATCTTTCTGTAGTTACTCATGGTTATTGGGTTTCCTATAATCAGCGACATGCCTCGCCAATGTTGGGACATGGTTTGTCAGAACTTCCCAGAGAATTGCATCGTCCAACACGCCGAGATACTCATGCACCAGAATATTGCGCAAGCCCATGATGGCTTTCCAATCTGCCGGGATCATATCCTTGGTGGTCGCTGCCAGCCGTTTACAGGATTCTGCCATGACCTGGAGTTGACGCAAAATAGCCCAATACGTTTTTTTGCGCTTGAGAAATTCTGCCTTCCCTTCGGCAACCATCACGGCGATGTCTGCTGCACATTCGGCGATGTGATCCATATAAATGCTGTCATCGCGAGTCATAATGGCGTCGCATCCGCAAGAATATAAGGCGCAAGACGCGGATGCAGACAATGGTCCAGCACGACATCCGTATGGCGACCAACAATTTCGCTGCTGCAATATTGAAATCCGCCAAGGTCGAGATAATCACGGCCGGGCGCCAGATGCACAAGAAAATCCACATCGCTCTCTGGTCGCTCCTCACCTCGCGCAACGGAGCCGAACAGGCGAATATCGCTAACGCCATACTTTGCGGCGATTTCCAATAGCTGCGGCTTCTTGGCGCGAATGTCGTCGAGTAACGCCACTATACTTTCTCCAGCACGGTCGCGATGCCCATGCCGCCGCCGATGCAGGCAGTGGCGAGCGCGTATTTGCCTTTGCCGCGGCTGAGCAGCAGCGCTGCTTTGCCGGTGATGCGCGCCCCGGAAGCGCCGAGTGGATGGCCGAGCGCAATCGCCCCGCCTTCGGCATTCACCCGCGCCATGTCGCAGCCCAGTTCGCTGATGCAGGGCAGCGATTGCGCGGCGAACGCTTCGTTCAGCTCCACCACGTCGATGTCCTTGATGGAAAGGCCCGCTTTGGCCAGCGCCTTTTGCGACGCGGTAATGGGGCCGAGACCCATGATCGCAGGTTCGAGCCCCGCCACCGCCATCGATTTAATGCGCGCCAAAATCGGCAGATTGTGTTTTTTTGCGTAGTCTTCACTCGTCACCAGCACCGCCGCTGCACCATCCGTCAGCGGGCTGGAAGTGCCGGCCGTCACGGTGCCATACACGTCGAACGCGGGGTTGAGTTTGGCCAAATCTTCGGGCGTCGAGTTCGGGCGAATCACCCCGTCGGTATCGACCATGCCGCCTTTGGTCATGATGGGCACAATCTCGCCGCTTAAATCGGCGGCGGCCGCTTTTTTGTGGCTGGCGAGCGCGAATTCTTCCTGTTGCTCGCGACTGATTTTGAATTGTTTAGCGACGTTTTCCGCCGTCAGCCCCATGGCGATATACGCCTCGGGCAGGGTTTTATAGAGCGCGGGGTTCGGCAGCGGGTTATAGCCGCCCATGGGAATGCGGCTCATCGACTCGACCCCGGCGGCGATGAACACTTCGCCCTTACCCGTCGCAATGTTCCCGGCGGCGATGTGAATCGCCTCCATGCTTGAACCGCACCAGCGATTCACCGTGACGCCCGCGACCGTTTTCGGCAGCCCCGCCAGCAACGCCACCATGCGGCCCATGTTAAAGCCCTGCTCGCCCTCGGGGAAGGCGCAGCCCAAAATCACATCCTCAATGTCGGCAGGTTTTACGCCGGTTTTTGCGACCAGCGCCTTAATCACTTCCGCCGCCAGATCGTCGGGGCGAACCGAAGCGAGCTTGCCTTTTGTCGCGAGGGTGAAAGGGGAACGGAGGTAACCGACGATGACAGCGTGCGACATTCAAGCTCCTTTTTCGGCATATTCGCCGAGTTGCGGCACGGGCTTCAAGCGCCGTCATCCTGAACAGGTCAGGATCCATCACGCCGCGTCTGCGGCGGAATCACTACTGCTTTGCCCTCGGGTAAGCTGTAGTTTTACCGCGCCAGACGGCGCTGTGATGGATGCTGAAATAAATTCAGCATGACGCCCCGTACTATTTCTCACCTCACTATGGCAGAAATCCCCGCGCAAAAAAAGGGGTTGCCACGCACCCGCAGCAAACTTCGCGATTGATTTTTCGAATGTGGCAGATTTACGCGGGCGCTAAAGCCTTGTGCTTTTAGGCAGCAATGCCAGCTCCTGTAGAAGCACCCAAGTCGTTAGCCACCTTCACCCCAGCAGCATGACTGCCAGCCTGCGGCCGTGCACCGGTTTGGATCACGTGCTTGCCGTTGGCGATGTTCGTCATCAACTGGTGCACACTCATCTCCGGCGGAAGCTCAAAATCCATCACTAACTCCGGCGTGCCATCATGTGCTTTCTCCACACGCGGCGCTTCGATCACGATTTTATGCTGACTCGCATTGCTTTGCTCTTCCGCCTTTGTGTCTTGCACGGATTTGAACATTTCAAACGGCTTCAGGACCGCATCAATGGCCGGATCGTTGGGCGCGCGGTGATGCAGGATATCCTTCAAGATGCTGCCGCTAAGGATGCGTGGCAGGAAAGGCGGCATTTCCATGCCTTCACCCGGCTCCAGCAATACTTCTTCGAAAATTTTGGCGAGTTTATCTTTGTTTACATTCGCCAGTGGCGTTTTGGTCATTTTTTCCACCAGTTGCTCTGGCGTCAATGGCTTGCCGGTCTGCTGATCTGTGGTCACCGCGGGCGGCGTTCCGAAGTGGACACCGATGTTCCAGCCATTTGCCGATGCGATCATTGCCAGCTGATCGAGCTCGCCTGGTTTTACGGCTCCGCTCGCCAGCGCTTTTTCTTTCACTTTCGCCAGAATGTGATCATGGTGTTTGGCCAACCACTCATTGATCTTTACATCAGGCTCCTCGGTGGCGGTTTCATCACCCGGTAATTTCTGGCAATTGACACTGACCGTTAACCTCTCACCATAGTGGTGGGCTTCAATCGCTGGCCAATATTCCGCTGCATCGGGCTTGCCTTTGTGCGCGGCATAATATTCTTTGATCATGCCGAATTCATGTGCGCTCAACTTCTTTTCAGCCTGCAACTTCAACAGCAAGGGCTCCAGATGAGCCCAAATGTCTCCCAAAGTGGGGGGATTTTCTGCACTGGCTGGCTTGGTTACCAAATGTTCACCGACCCCCGGGATACGCTGCATCACCTGGATGAAGGCTTTATAACGGCTGATTTTCTCATAATCTTCCGCCGGGTGGTTCAAACCGAGATGAAGGCTTACGCGGGTGCCATGCTGAATATTGTCGTTTTCGCCGTTGATACTAATCGCGCGACCAGAAAAACCATGCGAACTACGCTCGCCCTGACTTTCTATTCTGGCATTTTTTACTATGAATTTTTCTGTTAATGGCGCGCCATTGCCATCGTAACGCACCACATCGACGCTTCCAAACGTGCCTCGAAGCACGCTGCTTACGCGGTCGCCAAGCCATTCGCTTGCTGAGGTAGCTCCGTCATTCTCATTCGCCGCGGCGGGGGGCATGGGGGCTGGCAGAGGCTGCGCGTCGGCAGGTGCCGGAGTGTTGGTTTTTGAACCAAATAAGCGTGTTACAAATTCAAACATCGGGATGCCTCACGAGTGCGGTGACTGGTTATTTTCAGCTAGAATATAGCATGGGTTCGCGCCATGAAGTATGACGGTTTGATGAAGATTACGACTGAGGAACGGGCGAGACCTACGCCAAAAACCGCGCGAAAATGGCTTTCAGCGCCGCGGGCGGGAACAGCAGCAGCGCAATCTGCACCACCGTCAGCGCCCAGAATTTGAACTGGAAACTTTGCTTGCGGGTTTTGTGGCGCAGCATTTGTTGAGCGCTAATGGCGGCGAGCGTGCCGCCCGCAAAGCCCGAAAGCAGCAGCACAAATTCCGGCACCCGCGCGGCCCCATGGCGCCGCGCCATGCGCTTGTCGTGCCAGTACAGCACGAACGTGAGCGCGTGGATGATGGCGAGGTAGAGTGTAGGGTTCATACACTTCTTAGGCTAACGCGAAATTTGTCAATGGCCAGCTCAAGCCGCTCATAATCTGGTCTAATTTGATTGTAACGAATCAGTTCGTTGAACGTTTTCAAACCTTGTTCTTCATTGGTAACGCCGCGTATACGTACACTGACTTTAAGATCCGGATTGACTGCATTGTGTCTCTTAGCACGAAGCATATCATTATCTTGTTTATGCACTTCTACACCGCCTTGCCCATACCAACCATCCGGCATGTCTTCCATGGGTTCTTGGTTTAGCATTGAGTCTTCATAAGCCAATCCTCGTATTTCATCTGGCTTTATTATTCCAGATTTATGCACCAAAAGAATGCCAACATCCGCGAGCTTCTTGAGATTAATTCCATCATCAAGCAATGCATCGATATGCCTTTCTTCAAGTGAGCCAGGCAGCTGGCCACCGTTGCTCTCCCTGATTTTATGCATAATCTTTTTGGCCAATTCAGGGTTCAGTGGCGTAAGTGGTTCCATATCTTCGGTCATATTAATCTCCAATTATCCCGGCTTTAGCATAAACTGCTTATAAGAAATATGACAATTGCATGAAGATGGAGCGGGCGAAGGGAATCGAACCCTCGTATGCAGCTTGGGAAGCTGCCGTTCTACCATTGAACTACGCCCGCGCGAGGGCGTTCTAACAGAAATTGTTGCTAACGCAACAAGCGGGCGAAGGGATTGATGTCGGCCTACTGGCCTCCACCCTGCGGGTTCGGTGCTGCGCACCGAATCCAAAACGCCTCCTGGCGTTTTGTCGAACCCTCGTATGCAGCGAGGGCGGCTGCCGTTCACCCATTGAACTACACCCGCGCGAGGCAGGCCTTGTAGCAGATTACGCCGCCCGCGCAACGGCGGGTTTTGGTTGACACCCTGTGCCCGCGCACCTCATATGCGAGGAAACCTAGGGAGGCCCCAATGCTCAACGAATTCAAAACCTTTATCGCACGCGGCAATGTCGTGGATCTGGCCGTCGGGATCATTATCGGCGCGGCGTTTACCGCCATCGTCAGCTCGCTGGTAGCCGACGTGATTAACCCTATCATCGGCATCGTCACCGGCGGGCTCGATTTCTCGGCCTATTACATTAACCTCAGCGCCACCACGCATTACGACACGCTGGCCGAAGCGGTGAAAGCAGGTGCGCCGGTGATTAAAATCGGCCTGTTCATCAATGCGGTCGTGAATTTCCTGATCGTGGCATTCGTCGTGTTTTTGCTGGTGAAGCAGGTGAACAAGCTAAAGGGCCGCCTCATCCGCGAGGAAAAAGCCGCCGCACCGGCCACGCCCGAAGACATCCTGCTGCTACGCGAAATCCGCGATAGCCTGAAGCAGCGCTAACGAACTTGGCGCACCACAAGCCCACGCTGCCCAGCAAACCCTGCGCGCACTGCAACAAACCGTTTGCGTGGCGCAAAAAATGGGCAAGCTGCTGGGAACAGGTGCGTTACTGCAGCGAGAAATGCCGCCGTGCTAGCAAGTAGCACCGGATTAGCGGCGCCAGCGGTCGCCGCCACGATCGCCATCCCAGTCGCGGCGTCCATGGCCACGATAGCCATCGTTATCCCAATCGCGACGGCCGTATCCGCCACGGTGACCGCGATAGCCACCACTGCTGTAATAAATCGACCCGTACGACGGCGCGTAGTAATTGGCGCGTTGGTAATACACAGGCGCAGGTGGGTAATAATAGGTCGGCGGTGCCTGGTAGTATACGGGCGCTGGCGGGTAATAGATTGGCGCAGACTGGTAATAAACCGGGCCCGGCGAGAAAAATCCAAGGTCGATGTTCAAGTTGGTACGTGCCTGCGCCCCCCCGGCACTGGCGGCTAAAACGACTACCGAGAGCAGCAGGGATTTGGTGGTGGCTGATTTCATAACAGCTCCTGTTTGGTTACGTGGTACCACTGATACGTAGCGGAGCATAAAAACCCTGCGCGCTTAACGCCATTCAATCGCGAGGCAACGATCCATCACCACGGCTAGGCCCGCCTCCTGCGCACGTTTCGCGGCATCCACAGGCGTCACCCCCAACTGGCACCAGATGGTTTTGAGCTGAAGCTTTTCCTTGAGCGCAATCGCCTCATCAATCAGTTTGGCCGCGTCCTCATTGTTGCGGAATATATCCACCATGTCGATGGGCGCCGGGCAATCCTCCAGCGACGCATACACCTTCTGCCCCTGAATTTCCTGCCCCGCGAGGACGGGATTGACGGGATACACCACGTAGCCCTTCGACAGCAAAAACGCCATCACCCCATAGCTCGCCCGCTCCGGCTTATTACTCGCCCCGACTAGGGCGATGGTGCGGGTGGTGTGTTGGAGGGAGGGCATGGTTCAGGCTTTCTAAGTTTATTCTTTGCCCGCATCTTTTAAGGCAGGGGGTGCAGGGTGTACGGTAGAGGAAGGGCACTAAATTTATCTACCCAAGAATATATATTTAAAGCCCCTCGCAAGAAGCCAAAAAATAAACCCTACAAATAAAGTTAAAGCAACAACGCTGCCACTATCTGCAAACACAGCAATAATTAGCGTAATTGAAATGAATGCAATTCCAACCCAAGATAAAACGTTTAGAGCACGTTTGCTTACAGTATTTGCATCTAAAGGCTGCCGAATATCTGCAACTTTTTTTTCTTTTATAAGATCTTTGATGAGCCAAATAATTTGCGGAAGCACATAGATAAAAAATCCTTCTTCGCCTTTATATTCATCGCCATTTGCAGCACCAAAGCCATATAGAATTGAGCATGTCGCCAAAGAAAGAAGGTGAGCAAAAACAACTTTATCCGGCCATAAATTATTCTTTTTAGTTTTCTTCCAAAACCACTTATAAAAATGACTTATGATTAGTGTTATAAATAAGCCACCGAGAAATTATCCAAACAGCACTTCCATAATTCCCCCTAATAAGACATCAGTAAATCTCTCTCCTTTTACCTCTCCCTTGGGAGAGGTCGAACGCTCACTTGGAGAGCGTTCGGGTGAGGGCGTGCCGAATTTCCGTGAGCACTCCCTCGATATTTTCGTTCACTTCGTTATTCCAGAAACGTAATACGCGCCAGCCGGATTTAGTAAGCTCTGCAGTGCGGGCAGTATCGCGGGCGATATTTTCAGGCATATTATGCTGTCCGCCATCAAGCTCAATCGCCAGCTTTTCAGCTTCGCAGGCAAAGTCGAGGATGTAGCCAGCCACCGGGAATTGGCGGCGGAATTTATAGCCATCCAATTCGCGGTTGCGGATTCGCCACCAGAGTTTCTTTTCAACTTCCGTACTATGGGTGCGGAGTTTGCGGGCTAGCGCGATGTCGGTCGGTTCGGCAAATTCGCGGCGTGGCGTTTCACTGCGGTTCACAACGCCCTCACCCTAAAATCGCTAGCGATTTTAGACCTCTCCCAAGGGAGAGGTTTGATGTGGCAATGCTGTGCGTGGAATATGCCAAGTGTTAACCCACCTTCTTATAAATCTCACTGCCCTCTGCCTTGAATTTCGCGCCCATGTCGTCCATGCCTTTTTCCGCCTGCGCCAAGGCTTCGGCGGACAGGTGTGCGGCGTCGGGAATGTTGGCGAGGGCGCGTTCGGTACGCGCGAATTCGCGGACTTCTTGGCTGATTTTCATGCTGCAGAATTTGGGGCCGCACATGCTGCAGAAATGGGCGACTTTGGCGCCATCGGCGGGCAAGGTTTCGTCGTGGTATTCACGCGCCGTGTCGGGGTCCAAACTCAGGTTAAATTGGTCTTCCCAGCGGAACTCGAACCGGGCGCGGCTGAGGGCGTCGTCACGTAATTGGGCGCTCGGGTGCCCCTTCGCCAAATCGGCCGCGTGGGCGGCGATGCGGTAGGCGATCACGCCTTCTTTTACGTCGTCGCGATCGGGCAAACCCAAATGCTCCTTCGGCGTGACGTAGCACAGCATGGCCGTGCCGAACCAGCCGATCATCGCCGCGCCGATGGCGCTGGTGATGTGGTCGTAGCCCGGCGCGATGTCGGTCGTCAGCGGCCCGAGCGTGTAGAACGGCGCTTCGTGGCAGGCTTCCAGCTGCTTTTCCATGTTCTCTTTAATCTTGTGCATGGGCACGTGGCCGGGGCCTTCGATCATCACCTGGCAGTCATGTTTCCACGCGATTTGCGTCAGCTCGCCGAGTGTTTTCAGTTCGGCGAATTGCGCGGCGTCGTTCGCATCGGCAATGGAGCCGGGGCGCAATCCGTCGCCGAGCGAGAAGCTCACGTCATACGCTTTCATGATGTCGCAGATTTCTTCGAAATGCGTGTAGGTGAAATTTTCCTTGTGATGCGCGATGCACCATTTGGCGTGAATGGAACCGCCGCGCGACACAATGCCCGTCACGCGTTTTTCGGTGAGGGGCACGAAGGGCAAGCGCACCCCGGCGTGGATGGTGAAGTAATCGACCCCCTGTTCCGCTTGCTCGATGAGCGTGTCGCGAAAAATTTCCCAGGTGAGGTCTTCAGCGACGCCACCGACTTTTTCGAGCGCCTGATAGATGGGCACGGTACCAATCGGCACGGCCGAGTTGCGAATAATCCATTCGCGCGTGGCGTGGATGTTTTTTCCGGTCGAGAGGTCCATGATCGTGTCGGCACCCCAGCGCGTGGCCCACACCATTTTCTCGACTTCTTCGGCGATGCCCGAGCTGATGGCCGAGTTACCGATATTGCCGTTGATTTTCACTTTGAAGTTACGGCCGATAATCATCGGCTCGATTTCCGGGTGGTTGATGTTGGCAGGAATAATCGCGCGGCCACGGGCCACTTCGTCGCGCACGAATTCCGGCGTGATGAGCTGCGGCACGCTGGCACCAAAGCTCTCACCGCCGCTGGCCGCTTCCATCGCCGCTTCGCGCCCATCATTCTCGCGGATGGCGATGTATTCCATTTCCGGCGTGACGATGCCTTGTTTGGCATAATGCATCTGCGTCACGTTCATGCCCGCTTTGGCGCGCAGCGGGCGGGCTACTACATGCGGGAACTGCATCACTTCGATGGGCTGGTGCGCTTGATAACCATTATCCTCGGGGCGTACCGTGCGTCCATCGTAGCGCTCCACATCGCCGCGGCTTTCAACCCATTGGGCGCGAAGCGGCGTGAGGCCACGGGCGATGTCGATGGTCTCGTTCGCGTCGGTATAGGGGCCGGAGGTGTCATACACCACAATCGGCTTCTCGCCCGATTTAGGGTTGAGATTAATGGCCCGCATGGCCACGTTCACGCCCTGCAAACGCGCGCTGCCTTGCGCGAAAATTTTCGCCGAGCCGGTGAGTGCGCCGGTCGTCACGTTAATGACTTCAGGGGTGGCGGTGGTGGTTTTTTTTGCAGCTGTGGTAGCCATATCAGTTCCTCTGTTGTGGCGTCATTCCCGCGCAGGCGGGAATCTCTCGTGGGACTAGTGCCCATCATATCGTGAGATCCCCGCCTGCGCGGGGATGACAAGATGGTAGGTTTGCGCGTAAGACAATAAAATGAGCCGAATTTCTAGCACCCCCCCACCCAAGCCGCAAATAAAACCGGCGCAGTTACGCACATTTCATCGCGCGTTGGCAAAGTGGTATAAAGCAAACGGCCGCCACAATTTACCATGGCGCACGACCAATGACCCGTATCACATCTGGGTGAGTGAAGTGATGCTGCAGCAAACGCAGGTGGCTACGGTGTTGGCGCGGTTTTATCATCCATTCCTCGCTAGTTTCCCGACTGTTGAAGCGCTTGCAAACGCGCCCGAGCAGGCCGTGATGAAGGCGTGGGAAGGGCTTGGGTATTATTCAAGGGCGCGGAATTTGCATGCAGCATCTAAACAAATCGTGAGTGGTGGGTGGTGGGTAGTGGGTGGTAAAAAAAAGCTACCACTCACTACTCACTACTCACGACTCATCAGCCTGCCCGGCATTGGCCGCAACACGGCGCATGCGATTTTGGCGTTTGGCTATCACCAGCCCGTCGCGATTTTAGAGGCGAACGTGAAGCGCATTGTGGCGCGGGCGTTTGCGTGGGAAAAGCCCAACGATGCACAGCTTTGGGCCGGGGCCGCAGCATTGTTGAATCGCGCCGAGCCATTCGATTACAATCAGGCGATGATGGATGTGGGGTCGCTGATTTGCACCCCGAAAAACCCGCGCTGTACGCAATGCCCGCTATATAATCTGTGCAAAGGCAAAGCCGAACCCACGCGCTACCCTGCCCCCAAGGCCCGCAAAAAAACGCCGCTGCGCGAGGTGGATATTGAAGTACTGGCCGACGCGGGCGGGCGGCTTTACCTCGAGCGCCGCGCCGAAAAACTACTCGGCGGGCTGTATGGCTTTGCCCAACTTCCGCGCGGCAGTACGAATGCCGAAAATTTGGGCGAAGTGAAACACGTCTACAGCCACTTTACACTCATGGGCCGGGTGATGTATCGCCGCCTTGGCGCTGCTAAACGTGGCGAAGGCTGGTTCCTGCCGCCACAAATTGCCGCGTTGCCGCTCTCGGGCCTCGACCGCAAAGTTTTAGCGCTGGTTGAAAAATACCACAGCAGCAAAAACGCCGGGCTAAAATCCTAAGTTGCGCAATCCCCGGTTGACGGGACGGATATTGCGCGCCTAGTGTCTGCCATCAACGCCAGACAGGGAGAGTTCCATGGCCAAAGCCGCCACCAAAATGAAAGCCAAAAGCAAACCCGCGAAAAAGAAACAAAAACTGCGCAGCCCCGCTACGCCGCAGCGCCCCACCAAATTGCAGGCTGCGCGCAAAGACATCAACGCCCGCTTCAAGCGCGTGGGTTCGGCACACCTCACCGTGGGCGGCAAAGCCCCGGTGGAGTTTCCGGTGTATAAAGGCATCGAGGGCCCGAACGTCATCGACATCAGCAAGCTCTATGCCTCCACCGGCCATTTCACGTTCGACCCCGGATTTTTATCGACCGCTTCGTGCGATTCGGAAATCACCTTCATCGACGGCGACAAAGGCATTTTGCGCTATCGCGGCTACGACATCGCCGATCTGGCCAGCAAAGCGAACTTCCTCGAGACCGCCTATTTGCTGAATTACGGCGATTTGCCGAACCCCCAGCAGAAGCAGTGGTTCGAACATTCCATCAATCACCACACCATGGTGCACGAGCAGTTACAGTTCCTCTATCGCGGCTTCCCGCGCCGCTCGCACCCGATGGCCATCATGGTGGGGGCGGTCGCATCGCTCAGCGCGTTCTACCATGACTCGCTCGACATTCAAAACCCTGCTGAGCGCGAAACCGCCATGCTGCGCATGATCGCCAAAATGCCCACACTGGCCGCCATGTGCTACAAATACTCGGTCGGCCAACCGTTCATGTATCCGCAAAACGATCTGGGTTTCTGCGAGAATTTCCTGCACATGATGTTCGCCACCCCGTGCGAGCCCTACACAGTAAACCCGGTGATTGCGAATGCGATGGAGAAAATTTTCATCCTTCATGCCGATCACGAACAGAACGCATCGACTTCAACCGTGCGCCTGTCGGGTAGCTCGGGCGCCAACCCGTTTGCCTGCATTGGTGCGGGTATCGCCAGTCTGTGGGGCCCGGCCCATGGCGGCGCGAACGAAGCGGTAATTCAGCAATTGCAGGAAATCGGTGATGTGAAAAACATCCCGCATTTCATCAAACGCGTGAAAGACAAAACCGACGGTTTCCGCCTGATGGGCTTCGGCCACCGCGTATACAAAAACTACGACCCACGTGCGGCGGTGCTGCGTAAGGCCTGCCACGACGTTCTGGTCGAGCTGGGCCAAGAAGACGAACCGCTGCTGAAAATCGCGATGGAACTGGAGCGCATTGCCCTGAGCGACGAATATTTCGTGTCACGCAAACTTTACCCGAACGTCGATTTCTATTCGGGCATCATCTACCGCGCGCTTGGCATCCCGACGGCCCTGTTCACCGTACTGTTCGCGGTTGCGCGCACCGCCGGCTGGGTGGCGCAATGGAAAGAAATGATCGAGGACCCGACCATGAAAATCGGCCGTCCGCGTCAGCTTTTCGTGGGACCCGAGCCGCGCAAATTCGTGGCCGTGAATAAGCGCAAGTGAGGGGAGCCTTAGCGCCTTTGGCGCTAGGCTCCCCTCATCCCGGTTTTGCATAGCAAACACCGGGATCCCACGACGCTTGGTTGAGCCTGATTCGCATTGAGCGGTCGAAGGAGATCCTTCGGCTACGCCCAGGATGACAAAATTTATCGTGCGTATTCCTAAGCTGCGTTACTGCGCGGCGGATGGAATGGAAAATTAAACCGGAAAAACTGCGGCGACTACTCGCCTAGCAGCGTCACCAAACTCGGCGGCAGGCGGTTGCTTTGCGCGCGCAACGATTGCTGGCTGTAGCTCGCCAACAAATCCGGCTTTGGATTGATGGCACTGCCCGTGAGCAGCTCGGTGGTGAAATCTTCGGCGCTCACACTGGAACGTGCGGCGTCTTGGTTTTGCAAGGCCGTCAGCACGGTGGCACTCGCCACGTCGACACCTTGCGCCACGCTGGAAAGTGCGGCTTGCTGGGCCGACACATAGGTTTGTGCTTGAGTAAGCGAAGTGGTGGCAGCCTGCGCCGCGCTGGCGGTGCGCAGATTAAGGTCGGTTTTGCCAAAAAGCGCGCGGTCGGTCAGGCCTGCAAATCCGCCGCTGCCGTCCGCCGCGCTGGCGAGTGGGCTGCTTTTAGCGTCGAGCAATGTCTGCCCGCCGAAGCTGGTGCGGTTCACCGTGGTGGTAATTTGCTGGCGCAACTGCTGGAACTGATTATCGAGCTGCGCGCGGTCGCTGTCGCTAAGGGCTGGGTCGCTCGCTTGCGTCGCCAGTTGCTGTAGTTGGTTCAGTGTGTCGCTCACTTCGCCTGCGCCGCGCTGCGCGATGGCAATTTGTGTGCTGGCCTGCGCCACGTTGCGCGTGGCAATTCTCAGGGATGCCAACTCCGACTGCACCGACGTGGTGACCGAAAACGGGTCGGCCTTGTCGTTCGTGCTCGAACTGTTGAATAGGCTCGTAATGCGCGACGCAAGCTTTGGGTCACTTTTCCCTAGTGCTGTGCTAATGCCCGCTGCAAGCGATGCAATCGTTGATACCGTCATGGCCCTATGCTCCGTCGTCCCAATACATTTGAAACGGTGATATTACACAACGCCTCTGCGGGCGCCGGCAGGCGAAGCATAATCAAGCTTGCCCCACTCCTACGCCTTAGAGTATAGCAAAATCTGCAAAGATTTCAACTGCGAAATGTGAGGCCTCCACGTGAACCCGTTTATCCGGCTGATTGGTAATATTATTTCCGTCATCGACTTCGCCCTTTTGGTGTGGGTGATCCTCGGGCTGCTGATCCATTTCGACGTCGTGAACCGCTACAACCCCCTCATCCAGCGCATCTATGCCACGCTGGGCCGGGCGCTCGAGCCGATGCTGCGCCCCATTCGCCGCCTCTGCAACCAATACCTCCCCGACATGGGCGGGCTGGATTTGTCGCCACTCATCCTGTTCCTGTTGCTGCATTTCCTGGCGGATGCGCTGTATGATTGGTTTTACGTGATTTAGTGTTTTTTGGCGCTACGCGCTGGATGGGGACGTTGGCTCGCAAGCTCGCCCTTTCCGCTTCGCTCCAAGTGTCCCCAAACCCCTGCCGCAAGCGGCTCGCCTTCGGCTACGCGTT
>JBJXEM010000062.1:0-11511 GCA_046154225.1 Rickettsiales bacterium | reverse complement strand
TTTGGCGGCCGCCGCGCAGTTCCAGATACACTTCGGCCAGCAATTCAGCGTCAAGCAGCGCGCCGTGCTTGGTGCGCGCGCTGGTGTCGATACTGAAGCGCTTGCACAGCGCGTCGAGGTTGGCGGGGGAGCCCGGGAATTTTTTACGGGCGATGAGCACCGTATCGGTCGCGCGCGCGGCGTCGATGGTCGGCAGGCGCGCTACGTCGAGCTCGGCATTTAAAAATTTCAAATCGAACGCGGCGTTATGAATCACCAGCTTGTCGTCGCCGATGAACTCGAGGAACGAACGCGCCACCTCACGGAATTTCGGCTTATCGGACAAAAATGAAATCGACAGGCCATGAATATTCTCAGCCTCGCGCGGCATGTCGCGTTCGGGGTTCAGGTAGACGTGGAAATGATTGCCCGTGCGCACCTGATTAATCATCTCGACCGCACCAATCTCAACAATCCGGTGGCCCGAGAATGGGTCAAGCCCGGTGGTTTCGGTGTCGAGGCAGATTTCGCGCATAGGGGGCCTCAGGTGACAGGTGACAGGTGACAGGTGACAGGTTTTTTAAGTTACCCGTGAGAACCTGTAACCTACAACCTCACTTCAATCCCCACTCTTTTTTCAACCGCCGTACTACCCGCTGCGTGGCCGCGCGGCTGTGGGCGGTGGAGACGATTACATCCGCCCGGTGGTGGCGCGCAGCATCCGGCAGCTGTCGCGAAATGAGGCGTTGCCATTTGGCTTCGCTCATCCCCAATCGCCGGAAGGCACGCTGACGGCGGAGTTTCAGCGGTGCGTGGGCGACGATCACCACGTCGCATAGCTGGTCGGCGTCGGTTTCGAACAGCAGCGGCACGTCGAGAATCACAGCGCGCAGCCGTTGGCGTTGCGCATCCAAAATCGCCTTCTCCTCCAGCGCCCGCACGCGCGGGTGCAGGATGGCTTCGAGCTTCGCCAATTCGCCCGGGTGTTTGGCGATATGCGCGGCGAGAGTGGCGCGGTCAATGCTCCCTCCCCCATAGGGGGAGGGTTGGGATGGGGCCTTGATGGGCAGAGGCTGCACCAAACATTGGCCCCCTCCCGACCTCCCCCCTAAGGGGGGAGGGGCACCCATCGCTCCCGGAAACGCCGCCGCCACCGCGGCAATGGTTGTGCGGTCATGCTGCATCAGCTGGTGCACAAGTGTATCGGCATCCACATGTATCACGCCCGGGCCCACGAACATGCGCGCCAGCGTCGTCTTGCCGCTCGCCATGCCGCCCGTGATGCCGATGATAATGGTCACTCTCTCCAGCCCCTGCAATAAACACCGTCATCCTGAACTTGTTTCAGGACCCATCTCTCTTAGCAAAAATTTCTATCCGCGCCAGACGGCGCTTTGATGGATGCTGAAATAAATTCAGCATGACACGGCGGCCTGGGCATTTCTTACGCCAACACATGCGCCCGCAACTTCGCTGTCACTTCGGGCGTGATGCCATGCCATTGCGCGAAGGCCGCCTGCGCCTGATAGAGCAACATGCCGAGCCCATCGACGGTCGGATTGCCCCGCGAAGCCGCTTGAGCGAGCAATGGGGTGACGAGCGGGACATACACGATGTCATGCACCAATGCATGACTGTATAACTTAGATAAATCAATTTCTAACGGCGATTTGCCGGTCATGCCGAGGCTCGTGGCGTTCACCAGTAGCGTGACATTGGCCAAACCGTCATTTTTATCGTTCCATAGAATATTTTCTGCATGGAATTCTTGCGCAAGGCTTTCCGCTTTTTCGTCTGTTCGATTGCAAATGACAATCTTTTTACAACCCATTTCCATCAGTGCCACAATGGCCGCGCGTGCAGCACCCCCAGCCCCTAAAATTAGCGCGTTTTCAAGGGCAGAATCGGTCCAATTTTGGCTGGATTCTAGATTTTTTCTAAAACCATAAGCATCTGTGTTGCTGCAATGTAATATGCCCGCGCGCAGGCTTACGGTGTTGGCGGCACCGATACGCTGGGCGGTTGCGTCAACCGCATCGAAAAATTCCATCGATGTTTGCTTATGCGGGACGGTAATATTGAATCCCGTCACCCCTTCGCGGCGTAAATCGGCGATGGTCTGGCCCAATAATTCCGGCGGCGTCGGGAACAGTTCATACGTGGTATCGAGCCCGTATTGTTTAATCCAATATGCATGTATTTTGGGGCTGAGCGAATGCTCCACCGGCCAGCCGATTAACCCCGTGCGGATGGTGCTCATTTAGGCGTTTCCGTTTTCTCCGCCACCCGACGTTTTTCCACCTGCCGCTGGCGGTACTGAATCATCAGCGTCGCCGTTTCCTCGACCGAGCGTCGCGTCACATCAATCACCGGCCATCCCTGCTGGCGGAAGTATTTTTTCGCTTCTTCGATTTCGTCCTGCACTTTTTCATCGTTCACATAATCGGTGCGCACGTCCTGGTTCATGGCGGCAAGGCGCGTCGTGCGAATATCGATGAGGCGATCTTGTGCGATGGTGAGGCCGACGACCAGCGGTTGCTTCAGCCCCGCAATGTTTTCCGGCAATGCAATGCCCGGCACAAACGGCACGTTCGCCGCTTTATAGCCGCGATAGGCGAGATACACGCAAGTCGGCGATTTACTGGTGCGCGAGACACCGACAATCACAATATCGGCTTGCTCCAGCTCCCACGTCGCCTGCCCGTCATCATGATCGAGCGCGAAATTGATGGCGTCGATGCGGGCGAAATAATCATCGCTCAACTCATATTGCTGGCCCACCGTGCCAGTCGCTTCCTGATGCAGATAATTAGAAAGCTCGCGAATGACATGCCCCAGAATGGGAATGCACGGCAGCCCGCGTTTACCACAAGCCTGACGCAGCGCTTCGCGCATTTCGGTATCAACCAACGTGAACATCACCACGCCCGGGTTGCTGTCGAGGTTGGCGATAATTTTCTCAAGCTGGCCCCGGGTGCGCACCAGCGACCACACATGCTCAACCGCTTGTGCGTGGTCGAATTGCGCAAGGCTTGCGCGCGCGACCGATGCAACGGTTTCGCCGGTTGAGTCCGAAACTAAATGCAAATGAAACTGCTTCATGCAGCAAGCAGGGCTTGCAGCCTTTTTTTAGGAGGCTTGGGATAAACGGTGGGTAAAAACATCATTACCCACACCTAACGTCGAAAAGACAAAATTGCTAGCACTCGCTCATTTTTGAAACGGTCCTTCATCCACAATTGCATCGGTAGTTTCGCATCCATGTGAATAAATAGCACCGCTAGTGGCTTACTTTTGCTATGCGCCCGCTCAGATAATCTGTGTATTTTCGAATACTTAAAAAAATCATCCCAGCGGTTACACCTACCATTCACTACGCACCACTCACCACTCACTATCCCTGAGCACAACAGGGAATGTTTGCGTGAATCCCCGTTATGTGATGATACCACTACTCTTACCTATAATTATATTAAATCTATAGTGAAGTAGAAGGCATGGCGAACAAACTACTTATCGACGCATTGAAAGGCGAAACAACGCCACGTGTTCCGTTCTGGTTCATGCGTCAGGCGGGACGCTATTTGCCGGAATATCGTCGGCTACGAGCCGATGCGGGTAGTTTTTTAGATCTCTGCTTCAACTCAGAAAAAGCGGCGGAGGTGACGTTGCAACCGCTGCGTCGCTTCGGGATGGATGCGGCGATTTTATTTTCGGATATTCTGGTCATCCCCTATGCGCTCGGGGTCGATGTTCGCTTCGCCGAAGGCGAGGGCCCGATTGTTGAAATCACCGACACCAGTGAACGCATTGAAGCGTTTCGCATGCACGATGTGCGCAGCAAGTTATCGCCCATCGCCGATACCATCCGCCGCGTGCGTGCCGATTTGCCGCGCGAGGCAACGCTCATTGGTTTTGCCGGCGCGCCATGGACGGTGGCGTGCTACATGCTGCAGGGAAAATCCGGCAAGGAATTTGCCCTCGCGCGCCAATTCGCCATCGCCCAGCCCGAGCTGATGGCGCGCCTCATCGAGCGGCTAACGGTGGCGACCATCGACTATTTACGCATGCAGGTCGATGCGGGCGCTGAGGTGTTACAACTGTTCGATAGCTGGGCGGGGCTGCTAACGCCCGAGCAATTCCACCGCTGGGTGATACCGCCCGCCAAAAAAATTGCAGCGGCGTTGAAACAGTCGCACCCGCATATTCCGTTCATCGGTTTTGCCAAGGGCGCGGCCTTGAATCTGGAAGCCTACGCGCATGAAACAAACGTCGATTGTATCGGCGTCGACCAGCATACGCCGATGGAATTTGCACTCGCCTGCCGCGACGGCATGCAGACGGTGCAGGGCAACCTCGACCCGCTGCTGATGGCGTTCGACCGCGAGGGCGCACTGCGCGAAACAGAAGCGATTTTGCGTAGCTTCGGTAATGCACCTGCAGTGTTCAATGTTGGCCACGGGTTTATTCCGCAAACACCGATCGAAAATGTGGCGGCGGTAAGCGAGTTAGTCAAAAACTGGCGGCGCGCATGAACCTCATCGGCCCCAATAAAAAAACGGCGATTGTGTTGTTTAATCTCGGCGGGCCGGACAATCCCGAGGCGGTGCGACCGTTTTTGTTCAACCTGTTTAACGATGCAGCCATCATTGCGCTGCCGCGCCCCTTTCGCTATTTATTGGCACGGCTGATTTCCAAAAAGCGCGCCCCCACCGCGCAAAAAATTTACGACGAAATGGGTGGTAAATCGCCAATACTCGAAAACACGCAGGCACAAGCACAAGCGCTCGAAACGAGCCTTGGTGCTCACGGAAAAGTAAAAACATTCATCGCCATGCGCTACTGGCACCCGCGTGCCGCCGAAACGGTGCGCGAGGTAAAAGCCTTCGCGCCCGATGAAATTATTCTGCTGCCGCTCTACCCACAATTTTCGGCGACGACCACCGGCTCGTCGCTGAAGGAATGGCACGAAGCGGCGCGCGCGGAAAACCTGAATGTGCCCACCCATGCAGTCGGCTGCTACTTCACCCACCCGGAATTCATTCGCGCCCACGCGCAACTGATTCGCACCTACTACGCCGAAGCCGCGCAATTCGGCACGCCGCGTATTTTATTCTCCGCCCATGGCCTGCCCGAGAAAAACATCGCCGCCGGCGACCCTTACCAATGGCAGATCGAGCAATCGACCCAAGCCATTCTGGCCGAACTGGCCATGCCGGGGGTGGACGCGGTGAATTGCTACCAAAGCCGCGTGGGGCCACTAAAATGGATTGGACCGTCGACGCCCGAGGAAATCACCCGCGCCGCGCGCGACGGCGTGCCCATTGTGTTGGTGCCGATTGCGTTTGTGAGCGAGCATTCCGAAACCCTCGTCGAACTCGACATCGAATATGCCGAACTGGCGCATAAGCACGGAGTCGACCGCTATTACCGCGTGCCCACCTTATCGACCCAGCCGCATTTCATCGCGGCGCTGGCCGATATTTGCCTAAAGCTGACGGGCCGCACGCCCGTCACTTCGCACGAAGGTAAGCGCCTATGCGACAAAAAATGGGGCAAGTGCGTCTGCACCTAAAACCTCTCCCTGCGGGAGAGGTCAACATGCGCGAAGCGGATGTTGGGTGAGGGCGAGCCAAAGCCGCCGCACGCCCTCACCCAAAATTTGTAAGACAAATTTTGACCTCTCCCGCGGGCAGAGGTATAGCAAGCCCATGACCGAACATTATTTACTCCTCAAAGCTCTGCACATCATCAGCTTCACCGCGTGGATGGCGGGGATGTTTTATCTGCCGCGATTGCTCGCCTACCATGCGGGCGCGGCGTTGGGTTCGGGCGAATCCGAGCAATTCAAAATCATGGAGCGGCGGCTGCTGAAAGCCATCATGCTGCCCGCCATGCTTTTCACCTGGGGGTTTGGCATCGCGCTCATTGTGGTCACGGGCTATGGCAGCCCCGACAACCCGGCGAACTGGCTGGTGGCCAAGCTAGGGCTAGTGCTGTGGATGTCGGGCCTGCACGGATTTTTTGCTTCCAGTGCCCGCAAATTCGCCAACGACCAGCGCCCGCACTCGCCAAAATTCTACAAAATTATCAATGAGTTGGTGACGGTCATTTTTGTCGGCATCGTGTTGCTGGTGGTGTTGAAGCCTTTTTAAAGATACCCCACGTCATCGCCCGAATTGTGCAGCAATTCTAGGGCGATCCAGCCGCGATTCCGTATGGATTCCCCTAAAATTGCTGTGCAATTCGGGGAATGACGAAAATCGCCAGCCGTCATCAAACCGTCATGATTTCCTGTTAGATTACAGGTTCCCTTCCAGACTCATTTTGAATTTCTACCGAGTCTGATTTAAGATCCACAAGGTTGTGGGTCGAAGGTGTTTGACAGGAAAGGATTGTGTTCATGTCTACAGAATTGGGTGATATCATCCGCGAGGATGTGTCTAAAATCATCAAGTTCTTTGCCAAAACCCTACTGGTAATCGGTGCAGGAGTTGTTGCCGGCAAAATATTGTCGGATGCTGCATCTGTAGATCAATTTATCATTCTATACGCTTCAGCGTTATCCCCCCATCTTTGGATGGGACTGTACATTGCAGCGGTGATTGATCGGGTGAAGCAAGATCGTGTAAAAGCATACGATACGGCTTTACGCTATATTTACACGGGTTTGTGGATCGTGTTTGGCGGTTTGGTGTGTAGCACAACCGCTGGTTCATTAAGCGCTAGTTTGTAATGGGCCTGTTGAGTGTGCGTGAATGGGGGGATTCCCCTGTTCACGCCACTTATTGGGGAAAACAAAAATCGGCAGGCCCGTCATCAAACCGTCATGATTTCCTGTTAGATTACAGGTTCCCTTCCAGACTCATTTTGAATTTCTACCGAGTCTGATTAAGATCCATAAGGTTGTGGGTCGAAGGTGTTTGACAGGAAAGGATTTTTTTCATGTCTACGAAGAAAACAGCGAGTGCCCAGCTATCTGACCGTAGCTTTACGCTGCTTATCTGGGCGTTCTTCGCGACAACGGTACTTGTCGTCGGCTGGATCCAGAGAGGATATCCGTGGGATAGACTCTCGGCGGTTGCTTTGGGGCTAGCGCTGCTTTGTTTCGGTTTTGTGGGGCTCACTTACAGTCAAAACACCCGGAAGCCGTTCTATGCTTGGCTTTCGGTTGGGTTGGGAGTGGTTTTGATGTTTGCGTCGCCTATATAAATGGGGGGCCAAGCTTAAAACTCACCCCGTAGTGTCAACGCAGACATAGTGTGCTACTCAAATGGGTGTGGAGGAGGTGTCAAAACCTTCCCCCACCCATTTCTTTTCTTTACAAAATGGTGAAATACGCTAAGCAGCACTAATCCTGTTCTGGATACGCAGCCCGCGCGAATGCGCTTTCTCTGGCCGCCGCACTTTCCCCTAAAACGCTTAACGCATCACCCTAAAGCATAACGAGCCTTATGAAAATCCAAGATTTGAAACGACTGAAACCCGGCGAATTGCTGACCATGGCGGAGGAGGCGGGGGTCGAGAATGCGAGCTCGCTGTTGAAGCAGGACATGGTGTTTGCCATCCTGAAAAAACGCGCCGAAGCGGGGGTGGAAATTAACGGCACCGGCACCATCGAAGTGCTGCAGGACGGGTTTGGGTTCCTGCGCTACGCCGAAGCCAATTACCTCGCCGGGCCCGACGATATTTATGTCCCCCCCGCGATTGTGAAAAAACTGAATTTACGCACCGGCGACACCGTCGAAGGCCCGATTCGCGCGCCCAAAGGCGAGGAGCGTTATTTTGCGCTGAACGAAGCGAAGCTGGTGAATTTCGAGCCGGTTGAAAATCTCCGCCACCGCCTCGCGTTTGAAAACCTGACGCCGCTCTACCCCGAAGAACGCTTCAAAATGGAGTGGTACGACCCGGACAAGAAAAAAGAAGATTTGTCCAAACGCGTGATCGACCTCATTGTGCCCCAAGGCAAGGGCCAGCGCACGCTTATCGTCGCGCCGCCGCGCACCGGTAAAACCGTGATGCTGCAAAACATTGCGCACTCGATTGAAAAGAACCACCCAGAATGTTTCCTCATCGTGCTGCTGGTCGACGAGCGGCCCGAGGAAGTGACCGACATGACCCGCAGCGTGAAGGGCGAAGTAGTCAGCTCCACCTTCGACGAACCGGCCACACGCCACGTGCAGCTCGCCGAAATGGTGATCGAAAAAGCCAAACGCTTGGTCGAACACAAGAAGGACGTGATCATCCTGCTCGACTCGATCACGCGCCTCGCGCGCGCCTACAACACCGTCGTCCCATCATCCGGAAAAGTGCTCACTGGAGGTGTCGATGCCAACGCCTTGCAACGCCCCAAACGCTTCTTCGGTGCGGCGCGCAACATCGAGTTCGGCGGCTCGCTCACCATTATTTCCACCGCGCTGATCGAAACCGGCAGCCGCATGGACGAAGTGATTTTTGAGGAATTCAAAGGCACCGGCAACTCCGAGATCGTGCTCGACCGCAAATTGTCGGACAAACGCATTTACCCGGCGATGGACATCACCAAATCCGGCACGCGGAAAGAAGATTTGCTCTACAGCAAAGGCGATTTAGCCAAAGTGTGGATGCTGCGCAAAATCCTCAACCCCATGGGCCCGATGGACGCGATGGAATTCCTCCTGGACAAGATTAAAGACACAAAATCCAACGACGAATTCTTTGCGTTGATGAATAAATAGGTATTCCGGCGATGGCAAAGTTAAACATGGCTATCATCAAGGAACATGCCGTAGGCGGGAGCTATGCTGAGCATGCTTCAACATTGGTGGGCATGCTGCATGGCCTGAAAATTTCAGTGGACGGAGAAGAAGCCCTTTTCCTCGACCATTTGGATCAAGTGCGCACTCCGGACCAATTACTGGCATTGTTCACGAGCACCATGACGGCCGCGCATGTCCACGCCAATGAAATGGTCCGCAGCGGGTCGGCGGCCGATGCAGAGCGATTGCGCAGCGTTGCCAGCGGCTATCTTGGAAATTTGCTGGACGTGACCAACCGCGCAGCTTGGACTGGCCAGCCCCTGGTTATGCCCGAGATTGGGCAAATGCGCGGTTAAGCCTCCGCCAAAAATCATCTCAGTTTGCGCAGTAACACCATAACACATCTCCAACTTGTCAAAAGCGGGACCCCGTCGTAAAGACGGGGTGACAGTTAAAAACGGAGACCCTCATGTACGCATTACCCGCCCTCGTCACCGCCATTTCGCTTGCGCTTTATATGGTGCTCGGCTTTCAGGTCGGCCAGGCCCGCGGCAAATATGGCGTGAAGGCGCCCGCCACTTCCGGCCATGAAATGTTCGACCGCGCGCTGCGCATTCAGATGAATACGCTGGAGCAATTGGTATTTTTCCTGCCCAGCCTGTGGTTGTTTACCATCTATCTCGACATGCCGAAACTTGCGGCGGCATTAGGCGCGGTGTGGATTATCGGCCGCGTATTGTATGTGCGCGCCTACACCCGCGATCCCAAAACCCGCGTACTCGGTTTTGTCCTCACCATCACCCCGGCCAGTATTTTGCTGCTGGGTGGATTTGTGGGTATTGGGCAACAATTGCTGGCCGCTTAGTGTCGCTCTCGTTTCGGCAGAATTTTTTGTACTTCGTCATAGGCGGCGGCGGCCGACCGGATGAAAAAAGCTTCGATACCGGGCAACCCCTCGGCAGCTTCTGGTGCGACGCCGCGAAGGGTCTGTAAAGCCTCGCCTAGCTTATGTTTGGCCGTTGCCAATGCTTTCGGATTCGACGTTTCATATTGACTTGCAACGGCCTGCGCCAAAGAGCGCACCGCAATTTTCAGCTCAGTTTGTGCGCGATCTAGCGCTTCAAGCGTGGCTTCGTCCGACTGTGTTTCAGCCTCCTGCGTGCGCTGATTTATTGCGGCCAGTGCGGTGCTGTGCCAACTATCTGAATTCGAAGAAAATTGGATGTGTAAAATGGCCTGATAAGCGGCGTTTATACGGAATTCGCGTGCCTCGTCCGAAACGGGTTCTGAAGATTGGTCGCCCCGTCGGACAATATCGACGTGATGCAAGGCAATATGCCTCGCGGTGCGGGCAATCACGGCCCGCTCTTCCAGCAGTTCCGGCAATTGCGACATGAACTGCTCAAGGGTAGGGCGCGCGACGTTAGGCATCGCTTCGTAAAATTGATCGGTGATAGTATATACATCGTTCCAAGCTTGAGGCGCGTCACGCTTTTCCGCCTGGGCAAACCGAAACAGATAACTGTCGAGATGTTTGATGTAAGCGTCGTGCCCATTCGCAAAGATCGACTGACTACCGTGGGCTTGATCAGCTTCCAGTGCGAGCATAATTTCCCGATACCAAGGCATATGCCGTATTGTGTCCAGCAGCGCTTTTTGTTTGGTTTCGGGGTAAGATTCTGCAGCGGTTGCCGCCGGCAAATGCACCGTACAGTCCGCTGCTGGGTGATGGGTTACTATTTTCATAGGCTCTAATAATAACCGCAGTTGAGTGGCTGTGGGTGTGACATTTGTATGAAGATTCGAGTTTTGTGCGCCACGCGGGGCGTATGACGTATGGCTGTGTGCAATCCACGGTTGCCAGCGCGGCGCGGCTGTGGTTAAACCACGGCCATTCATTCCTCTAACGCTTACGGAGACTCCCATGAACGCACGCAAGAAAATTGGCCTTGTCGGGGCCGGAAATATTGGGGGCACGCTGGCCCACCTCGCGGCCAATAAAGAGCTGGGCGACGTGGTGCTGTTCGACGTGGTCGAAGGCCTGCCGCAAGGTAAAGCGCTCGACATCGCACAAGCCTGCGCCGTTGAAGGCGTCGATGCCGCCATCAAAGGCACGAACGATTACGCCGATTTGAAAGGCTGCGACGTGGTGATCGTCACCGCCGGTATCGCCCGCAAACCGGGCATGAGCCGCGACGATCTGGTTGCCACCAACACCGGCATCGTCAGCAAAGTAGCCGAAGGGCTGAAACAATACTGCCCGAATGCGTTTGTCATCGTCATCACCAACCCGCTGGATGCCATGGTGTGGGTGATGCAGCAGAAAACGGGGTTTTCACCCAATAAAGTAGTGGGTATGGCCGGAGTTCTGGATTCGGCGCGCTTCAGCTACTTCCTCGCCGAAACCTTCAAAACCAGCCAGAAAGACATCACTACTTTCGTGCTCGGCGGTCATGGCGACACCATGGTGCCGATGGTGAGCTATTCCACCGTCGCAGGCATTCCGCTGCCGGACCTGGTGAAAATGAAATGGATCGAACAGCCTGCATTGGACAAAATGGTTCAGCGTACGCGCGACGGCGGGGCCGAAATCGTGGGCCTGCTCAAAACCGGTTCGGCGTTCTATGCACCCGCCGCTTCGGCGATTAAAATGGCGACGAGCTATTTGCGTGACGAAAAACAGTTGCTGCCCTGCGCGGCGTATCTCAATGGCGAATACGGCCAGAAGGATATTTATGTCGGCGTGCCCTGCATCATCGGGGCTGGCGGCGTTGAAAAAATCGTCGAAATCGCC
>JBJXEM010000061.1:0-21688 GCA_046154225.1 Rickettsiales bacterium | reverse complement strand
AATTCGCGCAGCTCGCGGCTGTTCAAATAAAGGTCGTTCACCTTAATCACCAGCAACAGGCTGAGCATGGTCACCGTCAGCGGAATCAGGCGGAAGCGGCGCGGCTTGGGGGTTTTTGTTTTTTTTGCCATGGGCGGTTACGTCCTGTCAGTCGGTTTGGTGCCGCCGAGGGCGCTTAACAATTCCTGCTCGGCGCGGCTGCGCATGCGCAACGGCTTGCGAGCGGCGGCTTCGGCGGCGGGCACGTCTTCCATCACGGCGCGTGGGGCAGCATTGGCTCCAGCGTTGGGCCGCGCAGGCGGCGCTGAATCGGGCCGTAACGGGGTGACAGAACTCGGGCGTGGCGATACCATTTCGGTTTTGCCGGTGATTTTCGCACCCCGGTCGATGAGGTAATCGAGGTCGGTCATCAGGAAATTTGCTTTGTCGATTTTATGCTGAATATTATCGCTCAGGCGCGCGGTGGCCTGATGGATTTCGGCGATGCTTTGGGTGGCACGCTGGGTGGATTCGTCGAACTCGCGGATGATGCGCGCGAGGTCGGATTTCGAATCCTGCAAAATGCGAATGCGGTTATTCAGCTTTAGGCAATAAATGATGGTGGCGAGCAGCAGCCCGGCCATCATGAAGTTGATAATCAGGCTCAACACCATATTTTGCATTAAATCGCTCCCTGTTCGCGCAGATATTCACGGAATTGGCGGATGTCTTCGTTGATGGCAATCGCCATTTTATCGCCCACGCGGCCCACTTGTGCCGTGGTGAGCGGTACGCCGCCGCATTTGATTTTCACCGGATCGTCGGGCGAAATATCGAGCAGAATCGTCGAGCCGATTTTAAGGTCGACCACTTCGCCCAGCGAGATTTTTCGCTCGTCGAGAATCGCTTCAATCTCGACAAATGTCTGGCCTACTTCGCGGCCTAAATGGCGCTCCCACACCGAGTCCTGGCCGAATTTTTCGCCCATGAAAATTTGCACCAGCAAATCGCGGATGGGTTCGAGTGTCGCGTGCGGCAGCAACAGTTCAATCATACCGCCGCGCTCTTCCATATCCACACGCAGGCGCACCAGCAGCACCGCCGAATTGGGGCGGGTAATTTGCGCGAAACGCGGGTTGCTCTCGATACGGTCGTACTGGAACGAAACCGGGCTCAGCGGGTCGAACGAGCTACTCATGTCGCTCAGGATAATATCCGCCATTTTCTTGACGATATCTTGCTCGATCGTGGTGTAGGGCCGCCCCTCGACACGCATGGTTTTAGGCGCGCGGCGGCCACCGAGGAGAATATCCACCGTCGAGTAAATCTGCGCGGAATCAATCGTGATAATACCAAAATTCTCCCACTCCACCGCGCGGAATACCACCAGCAGTGCGGGCAGCGGAATAGAGTTCAGGTAATCGTCGAACCGCATCGACACCATCGACTCGATGGATACATCGACGTTGTCGGAAGTAAAATTGCGCAAACTGGCCGAGAGCATGCGCACCAGCCGGTCGAACACCACCTCGAGCATCGGCAGTTTTTCATAGGCCATCATCGAGCGGTCGAGAATCGCGTAAATGCCGCTGCTACGGTCTGGCCCGGTGCTGCCGCCGTCGAAGCCCAGCAGCAAATCGATTTCGTCCTGGTTCAGCACGCGCGCAGGTTCGCCGTCGGTGGTGCTGGCCACTTCGGCGTCGGCCGCACCGCCGCCTGCGGCTTCGGCAAGCGCCATGCGCTCCCATTCGGCCGCGGCTTCTTCTTCGGTTTGTTGGTCTGCCATAATGCCCCGTATTCGCCAAGAACCACGCTTTCGCGCGGCACTTTACCGTTTAGCAATTACCTTGCCAGAGCACACTCACCCGCTTGATGCGTAGCCGCATTCTTGGGCTTTTGGCATAGGTTAACCCCATGCCTTGGGGACTATTGTACGATAATTTCGCTGAAAAGTATATCTTTGACTAAACCTTCCTCAACCGTGCTGTTCAGGCGGGTCATCAACTCGTCGCGCAGGCGGTAAATGCCCGCCGATCCCTGCACATCCGACGGGCGCAGTTCGCGCAGGTACGTGTTAAAGGCATCGAGCACGCGCGGCTTATTGGCGTCCATGGCCGCCACCGCCGCCTGATCCTTGAGTTGCAGCGTGACCGACATTTTAAGGAAACTAACGCGGCCTGTGGGCGAATTCAGGTTCACCAAAAATTGTGGCAACTCGTAATAAACTGGCTTCGAGGCTTCAACGGCAGCAGCCGCTTCGGCGGCTACTTCTTCCTCGCTCTTTTTCTCCTCGTGCTTGCCGCCGCCACCCAGTATGCCCGAGGCAAACAGGCCGCCACCAATAAGCAGCAACACAACCACGGCACCCACAATCATCAGCAGCTTACGCTTGCCTTTTTTAGGCGCCATTTCGCCTTCGCCGCCCTCTTCGCCCTCGGGCTTGGCGGCACCAGCTTCGGCTTCCATTTCAGGTTCGGCTTCTTTTTTCTTGGCCATGGGGTCCTCTGTCTATGAAACCATGGTTTTAGCCGTGCACGCAGCCAAGTCAATCATTCCGCAACTGTTTTGGGCTGTCCATCTGCTGATGCAAGATGCGGACGACTTCGATGTAAGGAGGGTCGAAACGAAAAAACGCCATGTGTGCACCAACGATGAGTTTCTGATAGCCCACGACACTATCGCAGGGAATAGCTAACTTTTCGCCGGATACCAACCCACGCAGAGCGCGCAGAATTTCGTGCACGTAAGCATCGGCCTGCGCTTCACCCCAATGCTCGCGCGTGTAGTGCCAGATGCCGTCGATATCTGTATCCGCTTGAGGTGATAGGCGGTAATCCTGCCACTGCTTATTGAACATGCTTGGCCTTTATCGCCCGCACATAGGCCGCATCATCCGCGACGGTATGAAACTCACCCGAGCGCTCACCCTCTTCCAACGCGGCGCGCAAAGCTTGCGCTTTCGCTTCATGTTCTTCCAGTAGCCGCAACCCAGCGCGCACCACATCGCTCGCCGAGCCATAGCGCCCGGTTTCCACTTGCGCGGTGATAAACCCCATAAAATGCTCACCGAGCGAAATCGACGTGTTATGTGCCATAAAAAATCTCCTTTGATTCAGCTTATACCAATGGTTGGTACAAAGCAAGTGATAAGGCGTCGAACTCTCCCATTCGTCATTGCGAGGCAGCAGAACTGGCCCACGAACGCGGTGTTCAAAAGCCGAAGCAATCCATCTTTTCCGCTGAGTGGCCAAGATGGATTGCTTAGCTGCGCGCTCGCAATGACCGTGGATAGGCAAGCCAATTACCGAGACCGCCCCCACTTGGCACAACCCTTGCTTCTGTACTTGCGAGTCACATCGTTTGGAGCATTTCCGATGGATAACAGCGTCTATATCAGCCTCTCGCGGCAGATCGGGCTTTTTCAGGACCTTGAGTTCACGTCGAACAATATCGCGAACGTGAACACGCCCGCTTATAATGCTCAGAAACTACTATTCAGCCAGTACCTGCAAAAAACCAGCGACAACCGCCGCGACGCCTACGCCAACACGCCAACCAGCTATCGCGACACCACCAGCGGCTCGATCAAAACCACCGGCAACACGTTCGACTTCGCCATTTCGGGCACCGGCTATTTCCAAATCCAAACCCCGCTCGGCTCGCGCTATACACGCGCCGGGAACTTTCAGGTGAACGACCAAGGCGTGCTGGTGAATCAGGATGGTTACGCCGTGCTGGGTGGCGATAACAGCCAGATTCTCATCCCGAGCAACGCCCGCAATATTGAAGTAAACGGCGCAGGCCTAATCCGCATCGATGGTGTCGATGGCGGGCAGGTTGGCGTGTTTGAATTCGTGAACCCGCAGCTTATGCGGCGTCAAGGCAACAACCTGTACAGCGCGACGGAACCCGCGACCCTCACCAACACCTCGCGCGTACTGCAAGGTTCCTTAGAATCCTCGAATGTCTCGGCCATTTCCGAAACCGTGCGCCTGTTGCAACTGTCGCGCTCCGTCACCAATTCCGCGAAACTGACCGACACCGTTTACGAACTCGAACGCAAAGCGAGTGACGTGTTCACCCGCCCACAAAATTCATAGGAGATCTAACCCATGCGCGCATTAGACATTGCAGCTTCCGGCCTTTCCGCTCAGCAAACCAACGTCGACACCATTTCGCACAACCTCGCGAACATGACGACCACGGCCTACAAAGCCGAACGCCCCGAGTTCCAGGATTTGCTGTACCAGGATTTACGCCGTGCCGGCACCAACTCTACCGATCAGGGCACCATTCTGCCCGTCGGCCTGCAAATCGGTTTGGGTGTGCGCACCGGCGCCATCGCCCGCGACACCGGGCAAGGCACGGTAAAATCGACCGAGAACCCGCTCGACATCGCCATTAACGGCAAAGGCTTCCTGCAAATCACCCTGCCCGACGGCACCATCGCCTACACCCGCGACGGTTCACTGAAACTCTCGCCCGACGGCATTATCGTCACCCGCAACGGCTTTCCGCTGCAGCCCTCAATCACGGTGCCGAACAACGCGGTGGATGTCAGCATCAATGCTTCGGGTCAGGTGGAAGTGTCGCTGCAAGGCCAGACCACTCTTTCCAATCTGGGCCAGATTCAGCTCGCCACCTTCGTCAACCCGGCAGGACTGCAAGCCAACGGCGACAATCTCTTTTCCGAAACTCCGGCTTCGGGCAACCCGCTCATCAACAATCCGGGCGACGACAGCACCGGCGTGTTGCTGCAAGGCTATCTCGAGTCATCGAACGTCAACCCGGTTACGGCCATTACCGACCTCATCGTGGCCCAGCGCGCTTACGAGATGAACACCAAAGTGCTGAAGGCCGCCGATGAAATGCTGCAATCACTGAACCAGAATGCGTGAGGAGAATCATGGCACACTGGCTGAACAAACACTTCACCGCTGCACTTGTTGGCGCTACGTTGCTGCTGCTTGCTGCACCGGCATTTGCGGTATGGCAAACCCCCGGCCAGCCCACCGACCAGTTCGCGCAAGCGACACCCCCGGCCCCCGGCATTACCACCACCGTGCGCGAGCCGTTTTACCGCATCAGCGCCGAGGACGTAGGCAAAGCTGTCGCCGAACAATTGCGCCTGCAAGCGGTGGCGCCCCTCGCGCAAGCCACCCTCACGGCCGGTTCGCCGCAAGTGCTTTACACCGCCGACCACCCGCTGCAGGTGGTAATCCATGCCCTGCAAATCGACCCCACCACCAAACGCTGGCAGGCACAGGCTTACGTGATGGCTGCGGGCAAAACCGAAACCGTGCAGCCCGTTGCGGGCACGTACGACGCGCTGGTGAATGTGCCGGTGCTCACCCGCCAACTGGGGCGCACCGATGTCATCGCCGAGTCCGACCTCAGCATGAAACCCATGGCCGAACGCCAGTTGCGCAAGGACACCGTGACCAACACCGAACTCCTCATCGGCAAATCGCCGCGCACGCTTATTTCCGCGCAACGCCCCATCCGCGAAGCCGAAATTGCCATGCCGCTGGTCATCAAAAAAGGCGACGCGGTGGAGCTGAGCTACAGCACGAAATACATGAGCATCAAAACCACCGGCATCGCACTTGAAAACGGCTCGGTCGGCGATTCGATTCGCATCAAGAACGAAAAATCCGAAAAAGCCGTGTCGGGTCGCGTCGTTGCGGCTGGTCGCGTCGAAGTCAACCCTTCGCTGTAACGGGAGCATCTATGCGTCACCTTACCCTTTTGCTGACCGCCAGCGCGTTGAGCCTAACCCTCTCCGGTTGCGGCAGCACACTCAATAAACTAAACAGCATCGGCGAGAAGCCACCGCTCACCAAGGTTGAAAATCCGCAAGTGCGTCCGGATTATAAGCCGCTGTCATGGCCCCTGCCCGACCCCGAAGGCAACGCCCAGCACACGTCCAATTCATTGTGGCAGCCCGGCAGCCGAGGCTTTTTCCGTGACCAGCGCGCGGCACGTGTTGGCGATATTCTGCGCATCAACGTAGTCGTCGCCGATCAGGCGCGCATCGACAATAACAACAACACGTCGCGCACCACCAGCGATACTTCCAGTGCTTCGGCACTGTTTGGTTACGAGCGCCAACTGGGCAAACTAACCCCATTCACCGGCGGCACCGACCCAACCGCACTTATTGGCACCAGTGGCAACCTCAACCTCTCCAGCACCGGGCGAATCGACCGTCGCGAAACCGTCAACACGCAAGTCGCCGCGCTCGTGACACAGGTATTACCCAACGGCAATTTGGTGATCGAGGGCAGCCAGGAAATTCTGGTAAATTACGAAGTCCGTGAAGTGTCGGTAAAAGGCGTCATCCGCCCCGAGGACATCACGTCGAACAACACCGTCGATTCCAGCCAAATCGCCCAGGCCCGCATCGTCTATAGCGGCCGCGGCCAGCTGAGCACCGCCAGCCAGCCACGCTGGGGCCAGCAGGTGATCGAGGCGATCAGCCCGTTCTAGGGAGTTATTTCTGAAGGAGGGCTTGCCCCTCGTTCGTTCGCTACACTTAGTAACCCCTGCCGCTAGGCGGCTCGGCTCCGCCTAAGCACCTGCAATTTTTAATGTGTACCCTTTGCGGGCCACACAGCCCCAAATACAAAAAAGGCGCGGGATGAACCGCGCCTTTTTATTTGGCAAGGCCAAGTTAGCCCATCATTACACTGGCACCAACTTGAGCGAATTTTTGTATAGGTGTAACCGGCGCAATTACTGTGGTATGAAAATCATTCTCTGGCATTGTCGCTTGCAATGAGAGGGCCTCAGCTGAGCGCCCGATACCATGTTTCGGTGGTACAATTTCAGTTGCGGCACTTCCATGAGCGCTAATAGAACCAAGTGTGGTGGAGATTGTATCGCCTAACATTCCCAGGCCAGCCCCAGCGCTGTCAAACCCAGATCCTATAAGATTCCCAACTTTATCTCCCACCGCCGATAGAGATTCTAACAAAATATTACCAATTCCACCAGGTAACATGGGTCTTGTTAAATCCATTAATGGCTGCCTCTCGGGAGCAGACGACTTTCCCATGCTCAATAAAGAACCTAAGCCTAATGCCATAAAATCTCCTATTCCCCCATACTATACCACCAATCGTTACGATTTGGTTAAAATGAATTGTTACAGTTTTATGACAATCGGGAGTGGATGGAGGCTGGCACTAAACCACGCTTGTAGCCCCACCCTAAAGCCCATCGCGCCCCAGATGATAAATAAAGCACGGGGAATTCTTGGAAATCAGCGCCTCACAGGCTTTGCGGGCGTCGAGTTGCGACAGGTTTTCCAGCCGCGCGCGGTGCACGGCTGCCCCTGTGGGTTGCGGCCCCACCACGGCGATTTTGGCGCTTTTGAGAGGGGTGGCCGCAATCTGCACGGCCTGACGCGCCGCCGCTTCGGCCAGCGCCCCCGTCGAGAACGCGCCGACCTGAATGCCCCACACCAAATCGCCCTTGGCCGCAGGCGGCACGGCGCTTGCGAGCGACACCGGCGCCGAGGTTGTTTTTTTCGCGGGCGCTTCAACCCGTACCACTTTCGGCGCAGTGGATTCCGTCGGTTTCGGTACAATCATCACCGGCCCCGACGGGGTTTGGTGCACCACTGCCGCCGGAGGCAATTCTTTTGGAGCCGCCGGTGCCGCATCCTTCACTGCCGGGGCGAACACCGAAGCGGCGGTGGTGCTTGCGGAGGGCACAAGCACCGCGGCCGCAACGGGTGCGGGCACTGGCGCTTCGTCACCCGCAGGTGCATTCGCGGGCGCGCCATCCTCAGGCCCACCATCCGGCAGGGCGGCCGTTGCCACCTCAGCCGGGGCTGCCACCGCAACTACGCCACCCAGCCCTGCGGGTTTGCCTGCCTTGTTGAGCGGCAGGTTGGAAGCAAAAATTTTGCCGCGTTTACCACCACGCTCGGCGATGATGCCATAGCTCGAATCGAGCAACTGAATCATTCGATTGTCGCGCCAGCCGCCGCTGGCGCCGCCCATCACCGTGGCCACCAATGGCCGCCCGCCGCGCACCACCGAGGTGACAAGGTTGAACCCCGATTTGCCGATAAACCCGGTTTTAATCCCGTCGGTGCCGGTATAGCGCAGCATCACGCGGTTATGGGTGTAATAGGTCACCCCCTCGTAGCTGAACTGACGGGTTTGGAACAGCGGGTAATATTGCGGAAAATCACGCTTCAGGGCGATGCCCAGTTTCGCCATGTCGCGCGCGGTGGTGTATTGCGCATCGTTCGGCAGGCCGTTGGGGTTTTTAAACACCGTGCTGCGCATGCCAAGCTGGCGTGCTTTGGCAGTCATCATCTCGCCAAAATGCTCGATATTGCCGCCCAGTGCCTCACCCACCACCCACGCCACATCGTTGGCTGAACGGACAATCAACGCTTTGATGGCGATGTCGACCGGAATGCTGTCGCCCGCGTTCAGCGCTAAATTAGTCTGCGGCATGGTCGACGCACGCTCCGAAATATCCAGCCGCGCATCCATGTCGGTTTTATTGTTGGCCAGCGCTTCAAACAGCAAATACAGCGTCATCATTTTGGTGAGCGACGCCGGGTAGCGCCGCGCATCGGCGTCGACGGAATGAAACACTTCGCCCGTCACCGGGTCCATCACGATATCGGCGTAGCGCGGGTCGGCGACACCACTGGCAGCCGACACCGTTTTGCCCGCTTTGCGCCCATGCTTCTTGCGTGCGGCATCGGCCACGTTTGGCAACACCAGCGTTACCGCACAGAATATCAGCAGCATCAGCCGCAGCACGCGCACGATGTGAACCTCGAGTCGTTGTTGGATATGCCGGTTGTAACACGGCAAACGCGAGTGCCAAGATTTTGTTGGATCTATCCCGAGATTTTCATCAGCGCGTTTGGGCCCATGGCATAAAAGGCGACGGGTAGCTTTGTAATTTAGAACCTGAATCCGGCATTAAATTGTCACACACGCATGCTATGAGTGGCATGTTACCTGTTTGCCCGTTGAAAATTTCGATGGTCAAATCTTCCATGCCGCACTCCCGCAGCATGAGGTAGCCTCTGTCAAGAAAGGACAGGAAAGTGAGAGAAGTGCAATTGCATACAATCGCCGCAGTCCTCGCGGCTTTCGCTGAAAAGGTGAAGGGAATGGAAATTCCCGGCACTTTTAAAACGAGAGTCGAGGTGAAAGATAGATACTATACCATCGAAAGCCAAGAGCTGGAGGTGGATGTATTGGGCCAAGTCAAAAATGCCGAGCTGCTGATCGTGGATGAGGGCAACAAAGCCGTTCCTCCAACACCAATTCGGCTATTTATTGGCTGACTGCTGCGGCGGAATCACTGGGGATGGGGCTCGCGCAAGCGGGCCCTTTCTCTTTTCATCCCGAAATTTTCATCAACGCGTTGGGGCCCATGGCATAAAAGTCGACGGCCACGTGCGTCATGCCGAGTGCTTCGTAAAATCCGCGCGCGGGGGCGTTGTCGCGCAGCACGGTGAGTGACAGCCATTTTCCGCCTTCGCGCAGGCATTGCGCCGACAGCGCCGCGAGCAACGCGCGCGCAACACCACAGCGGCGATGAGCGGCGGTGACGACGATTTCCGCGAGGTGATACCCCTCGCCCGCGCTGAGTGTGTCGTAGCCCGAATAATACAGCGTCGCGCCAATTACCTCGCCGGAAATTTCCGCCACCTGCGCGCGCAATTCCACCGCACGCGGGGTGAACAGCGACAGGCGCACGTGTTCGGGCGTCACGCGGCAAGGCTTGCCTTCGTCGCGGCTGAGCTCTTCGAGCAACGCGGCAATTGCGTCACAATCCTTGGCCGTTGCGGTACGAATCACGGGGATGGGCAAACGTCTCTCCTTGCGCTGCTATCAATAAGCCGACACTATTCGTCAACCATACCCGAAGACAAGCCTGTTTCGTCATCGCCCGAATCGCACCGCGATTCTAGGGCGATCCAGCTTAAGGTGGATTCCCCTATAATTTGCGATGCAAATTCGGGGAATGACGAATTAAATTGTGAGAACCATGCAACCGCAAACCATCACCCATCCGCATACCCACTACCTCGACGCGTTGAACCCCGAGCAGCGCGAAGCCGTCGAGGCAACCGATGGCCCAGTGCTGGTGCTGGCCGGTGCGGGCACGGGCAAAACCCGCGTGCTCACCACCCGCATTGCGCACCTCATCACTACCCGCAAAGCGTATCCCAGCCAAATTCTCGCGGTCACTTTTACCAACAAAGCCGCCGCCGAAATGCGCCACCGCGTGGCGGATTTGCTGGCGAGCGAAGCGCAAGAATCGGCGAGTTTATGGCTCGGCACGTTCCATTCCACGGGCGCGAAAATATTGCGCCGCCATGCCGAATTGGTAGGCCTCACGCCGCAATTCACGATACTTGACGACGACGACCAGCAGCGCCTCATCAAAGCGCTGCTCGCCGATAACAACATCGACCACAGTAAATTCCCTACCCGTGCCGTGCAAAATGTCATTCAGGGCTGGAAAGACCGTGGCCTCACGCCCGACAAAATCCCCGAAGCGCCGGGAGTTTATACACTGGCGCAAGTGGCCGCCAAACTTTACCCGCTGTATCAGCAGCGCCTAAAAAACCTGAACTGCACCGATTTCGGCGATTTGCTGCTGCATAACCTCGTCATCTTTCAGTCGCACCCGGACGTGCTGCGCATGTACGCCGAAAAGTTCAAATATATTTTGGTCGACGAGTATCAGGACACCAACGTGGGCCAATATTTATGGCTGCGTCTGCTCGCGGCATTCCATAAAAACCTGTGCTGCGTGGGCGACGACGACCAGTCCATCTACGGCTGGCGCGGGGCGGAAGTGGGCAATATTTTAAAGTTCGAAGTCGATTACCCCGGCGCGCAACTCATCCGGCTCGAACGTAACTACCGCTCAACGCAGAAAATCCTGAAAGCCGCCTCAGGCCTCATCGCCAACAACGAAAGCCGCCTGGGAAAAACGCTGTTCACCGACCAGTCCGACCCCGACGCCACGCAAGTGCGCATCAAATCGGTCTGGGACGACAACGAAGAAGCGCGATTCGTGGGCGAGGAAATCGAAGCCTTCCAGCGCGACAAAATTTTACTGCGCGACATGGCCGTGTTAGTGCGCGCCGGCTACCAAACCCGAAGCTTCGAGGAGCGCTTCATGACCCTCGGCCTTGCTTACAAAGTGGTAGGCGGCTTGCGGTTTTACGAACGCATGGAAGTGCGCGACGCGATTGCGTACCTGCGCATCATCGCCCAGCCGCACGACGATCTGGCGTTCGAGCGCATCATCAACACCCCCAAACGCGGCATCGGCAAAGCCACGCTCGAACAACTGCACACCACGGCGCGCGCCCGTAATTGTTCGCTGGGCGATTCCATCACCCACTTACTGGAAACCGGCGCGCTGAAAGGCAAAACCGCGGCCACGTTGCAACGGCTGATGGAACAGCTGGCGCGCTGGCGCAGCCTTGCGGACACATCCTTACCTCGCTCCCCCCTTGCGGGGGAGCCAAATCGCTCTGGCGATTTGGTGGGGGGACTGGGAAGCCAAACAATAGCAACCGTTCCAAATGTCGAGTCACCATCCCCCCACCAAAATTTCAAAGTGGAAATTTTGGCTCCCCCGCAAGGGGGGAGCGCGCAAACCGCACCGCCAACCTATACTGATGGCCAGAAATCTCTCCCCCTTGCCGACCTCACCGACCTCATGCTTGAAGAATCCGGCTATCGCCCGATGTGGCAGGCCGACACGTCGCCCGAAGCCGCAGGCCGCCTTGAAAACCTGCGCGAACTGGTGCGGGCGCTGAACGACTTTCCAAGCCTCGCCGAATTCCTCGAACATGTCGGCCTCGTCACCGACGCGGCCGAGCAATCGCAGGGCGACATGATCAGCATCATGAGCCTGCATGCCGCCAAAGGCCTCGAATTTTCCGCCGTGTTTCTGGCAGGCTGGGAGGAAGGGCTGTTCCCCAGCCAACGCACGCTCGACGAACTGGGCACCGCCGGGCTCGAGGAGGAACGCCGCCTCGCCTATGTCGGCATCACACGCGCGCGCAAACACCTCACCATCAGCCACGCCGCCAACCGGCGGATTTACAACCAATGGCAAAGCCAGTTGCCGTCGCGGTTCCTCGGTGAAATCCCCACCGATTGCGTGGAATTCCTCGATGGCGGCCCCAGCGGAAGCCGCCGCGCCTCAGGCCCCGCCATGTTCCAGCGCGAAGTCGATGCGATTTTAGGCACCCGCGTCGCCCACACCGCGATCGCCAGCAAACCCGCGCGTGCCGACGGGCTCACCAAAGGCGCCCGCGTTTTCCACCAAAAATTCGGCAACGGGGTCATCCTCAACCTCGAAGGCGACCACTTGGAGATCGCCTTCAAACACGCCGGTATCAAAAAAATCCTCGCTGAATATGTGGAAGTCGTGCCCTAAATTTGCTACATCGCAGGCTTAGGGAGTGTGCCGCGTGGAATCAGTTCAGCCGTTTCAGTTATTAGTCATTCTCACGGCGATTTGCGCCTGTGCGTTGTTTGCCCATCGCCTGAAGCTTTCGCCGCCGATTGTGTTTTTGCTCGGCGGGCTGGCACTCGCGCTGGTGCCCGGCATGCCGCATGTGAGCATCGACCCCGAATACATGCTGGTAATTTTCCTGCCGCCCATTTTAACCGAGGCCGCATTCTTCACCTCCATTCGCGATTTTCGCGCCAGCCTGAGGCCCATTTTGCAGCTCGCCATCGGGCTTGTCACCGCCACCAGCGTCGGCGTCGCTGGCACCATGATGGGGCTGATGCCCGGAGTGAGCTGGGCGCTGGGCTTCGTGCTGGGTGCCATTATTTCACCGCCGGATGCGGCGGCCGCCACCAGCGCGCTGAAGGGCATCGCCATTCCCAAACGCGTCACCACCATTTTGGAAGGTGAAAGCCTGGTAAACGACGCCACCGGCATCGTCCTCTACAAATTCGCCGTCGCCGCCGTGGTGGCAGGCAGTTTTTCATTCACCGACGCGGGCGTGGACTTCCTGTGGAAAGCCATTGGCGGCGTGGTCATCGGCCTCGCCTGCGGTCATGTGTTCAACCGCATGTACCCTTATTTGCGCGAGCAATCCGTCGAAATTCTCGCCACCTTCATTCCGCCCTATGCGGCGTATTTGCTGGCGGAATCCGTGCATGCATCAGGCGTGCTGGCCGTGGTCGCCTCCGCCATGCTGATTGGCTGGCACGCGCCGCGTCTGTTCGCCCCAAAAATGCGCATTCCCGCTGAAGCCATCTGGAAAATGACCGTGTTCTTCTTAAACGGCCTCGCCTTTCTATTGATCGGATTACAGTTGCCAATGCTCACCGAGCGGCTGGATCTGTATCATCACCCGCGCCTGTTGCTGGTAGGTGCAGCCATTTGCTTGGCCACCGTCATCATCCGCTTCGTGTGGATTTACACCATCGTGTTCGTACTGCCGCGCTTCAGCCCCGCCCGTTGGCGCAGGGCCGACAAACCGAGTTGGCAAAATGTGTTTCTGGTCGCGTGGACCGGCATGCGCGGGGTGGTCACTCTCGCCCTCGCCCTCGCGTTGCCGGAGACCCTCGCCGACGGCAGCCCTTTCCCAATGCGCGACGAAATTATTTTCCTGAGTATTTCCGTCATCATTTTTACGTTACTGTTGCAAGGCCTCACCCTGCCGGTTCTAACGCGGCTGCTCACCCTCACCTTCGACCACGAGCGCACGCGCGAGGAATGGCTGGCGCGGGTGACGGGAACGCGCCACGCGCTCGAGCGCATTGAAGCACTCGCGAAAGACGACACCGTGCATTTACCCGCACTCGAGCGCATTCGTGCGCATTATCGCGAACGGCTGGAGTCACTCGGCGACGGGCCGCACACCCCGCTTGATCCCCGCCAGACGCCGGTGCTGATGAGTCACCCGCTGCTGCAGGCCGAAAACCGCATTTGGGATGAAGCCTTGCGCCACGAGCGGCAGAGTTTGGTGCAGTTGCGCCGCGATTTTGCCATCGGCGACGATGTGATGAACGACATTCTGCGCGAGATGGATTTGCTCGCCAGCCGCTTCCATTACGAAACACCGGTCAGCGTCGTCCAATCCACCACCGCCAGCCGCCGTAGCCTGTGGCTAAGGCGTGACTCGCGCGCGGTGGCGTAGCATTTAGTCGATACAGGAAACCTCTGCAAAAGTCATCACACCTCCAGCGTCGTCATCCTGCGGCTCGACCGCAGGATCTCAGGCCACATGGGAATGCCTTGGTATGTGGCCTGAGATCCTGCCCTCAAGGGGCAGGATGACGGAGTGTGGGGCAAGGCTTCGGAGCTTTTGCAGAGGTTCCACAGTTTTGTTCTCATTCGCCCACCTACCGAAGCCCCACGATGTCATCCCGGCCTAGTGCCGGGATCCAGCCAAGCCACTAGCACACAGCACGTGGTGGGACTGGATCCCGGGATAAAACCCGGGATGACATCATGGGATGATAAATGCGATTCGAGCGATGATGTGGAGATAATGGATTGCGCTTAAATCGCCCGCGTTGCCTGTAATAACCATGCGCGCACGGGCGTATCGAGTTGCGCCGCGTGGGCTTCAAACACCCGGCGGTGATAGGCATTCAGCCAGTTGCGTTCGGCCATCGTCAGCAGTTTGATATCCACAAGGCGCGTGTCGATCGGCGCCAGTGTGAGGGTTTCAAATCCCAAATACGCACGCCCCACCTGCGGCGTTTCGCGCGTCACCACTTCCACCAGACTTTCAATACGAATGCCATACGCACCCGCCTCATAATAGCCCGGCTCGTTACTGAGAATCATGCCGGGTTTCAGTGCCACGTCGCTGCTGCGTTTGCTGATGCGTTGCGGCCCTTCATGCACGCACAAATAGGCGCCCACCCCATGACCCGTGCCGTGGTCGTAATCGAGCCCCGCTTCCCACAAAAACTGGCGCGCCAGCACGTCGAGCTGCGTGCCACTGGTGCCTGCCGGAAACTTCGCGGTGGCGATGGCGATGTGGCCTTTCAGCACGCGGGTGAAGCGGTCTTTCACGCTCAAATGCTCAGGCGTCGCGTTGGCGAGGCCATCGACGCCTTCTTTCGCCGAAATGGGCAGGTAAATCGTGCGGGTCACGTCCGTCGTGCCGCCGGGATATTGGCCGCCGGAATCGAGCAGCAACAACTCGCCGCGACGCAATGTGCGCGCTGTTTTTTGGTCGGCGCGGTAATGCACAATCGCCCCGTTTGGGCCAGCGCCTGCGATGGTGGCAAAACTAGGCCCGCGATAATCAGCGTCCATCGCGCGGAATTCTTGCAGCTTCGCATCCACCGCGTATTCATCCACCGCGCGACCGGCCGCGATTTGCGCGTCAAGCCACGCCAAAAACCGCGTGAGTGCCAGCCCATCGCGCCGGTGCGCGTCACGAATCGCGGCAAGCTCAGTGGCGTTTTTCAGGGCTTTGGGCAATTGCGTCGGGTCCGTTTCCGGTAGCAATTCCCATCCTTTGGCGTCGGCCAAAGCGGCCCAGCCTTGCGGCGTTTGCGCGGGGTCGGCCATCAGCCGCGTGCCTTTAGGGAGCGTCGGCGCTTTGCCCGCAAAAATTTCGGCAATGTCTGCGATCGCGACATTTTCTGCATCAAGATAACTTTTTACCTCGGCGCTCCATTCGCGTGGGAAGCTGTACAGCGTCGCGCTGCCATCGGCGCGCAACAGGTAATAACCGAGCAGCAGCGGATTAAATTCCACGTCGTGCCCACGCATATTGAGCAGCCAGTTAATGCTATCGCCCGCCGTGAGCAGCAGCGCATCGGCTTTCATTTGCGTCATGGTTTCAAGCAATGAAGCGCGTTTATCGGCATAGCTCACACCGGCAAACTGCATGGGCTGAAGTGTTGCGGGCGCATTGGGCAAGGTAGGGCGCTCGGGCCACATGCCGTCCACCAAATTATCCGTCGCCACCCATTCCAGCGGCAACGACGCGGTGGCTTTTTTCCAGCGTTCCAGCTGTTGCACCGTCACCAGCCACGCATCGAAACCGATTTTGCCGGTGGCGTTTTGCTGTTTCAGCCAGTCGGCAAACCCCACCTCGCCACTATTCACGACGCTCACGCGCGTGGTGTCGATCTGCTGCGGGGCTTGCAGCACATAGCGCCCGTCGACAAAGAGCGTATGCATGCCAGAACCGAATACTCCCATGCCTGCCGAGCCGCCAAAGCCCGTGACATGCGCGAGGCGCGCGGCATAAGGCGGCACGTATTCGCTCTGAAATTCGTCGGCCATGGGCACCACGTAATGGGCAAGGCCTACGGCTTTTATGGCGGTTTCAAGCGCGTCGAGCGCGGTGGTAGATTCGGTGGAATGAAGCATGCGAATGATTGCAACCTATGGATTTTGTGGTACTCTCCCACAATCGAAGACGCCGCACAAGGCGCAGTTCATTCATGATAGGGAAGCTTAGTGCATGTTCCGTTTTCCTGTGTTCTGGTGTTGCCTGTGCGCGGTGCTGGCCTACGCACCACTCAGCGTCGCTGAAGAACAAAAATTCAACCCCGCCATCATCTACCTCTCCGCCAGCGACCGCGACGGCACCTTTGTCGATTCCGGCCGCATGGGCCTGGCCAAAGCCGAAAACGATTTCCACGCGCACATCACCGAATACCGTGCCACCACGGCCGACGAAATCCCCGCCCTCATCAAACGCGCGGCGGATGCCGGAGCAAACCCCGTGATTGCGCTGGGCTACCAAAACGTGGTGCCGGTATTGAACCTCGCCGAGCGTTACCCGCGCACCCGCTTCACCGTCATCGATGGGCTGGTGCCGCCGCTTTATCCCAACGTGCAGTCGATTTTATTCAAAGACCATGAAGGCGCGTTCCTGGTTGGCATGATTGCCGGAAAAACCTCACGCAGCGGCCATGTTGGGTTCATCGGCGGCATGGATGTGCCGCTGATTCGCAACTTCGCCAAAGGCTATATTCAAGGCGTGCGCTACGCCAACCCCAAAGCCGTGATCGACAGCGTCATGATCGGCGACACCGCAGACGCATGGAGCAACCCGACGCGCGCCCACGAGCTGGCACTCGCGCAATTTGCCAACGGCGTGGAAGTAGTGTTTGCCCCGGCTGGCGGCTCGAGTGTAGGCGTATTGCGTGCCGCGAACGATGCCGGAAAGCTCGCCATCGGCGTCGACAGCAACCAAAACGGGCTGTACCCCGGCCGCGTACTCACCTCGATGGTCAAGCGTGTCGACCTCGTGATTTACGACGCCCTCAAAAGCGCCCGTAACGGTGAATGGAGCCCCGGTATTAAATATCTCGGCATCAAGGAGGGCGCGCTCGACTACGCTGTCGACCAATATAATCAGGGCCTGATTTCCGAAAAACTCATCGACCAGGTGGCTAACGCAAAAGAGCGCATCATCAACGGCATCATTATTGTCGACACCTATCAGGCGAAATAAATTTATCATTCGCTTATGGTGTGCGGCGCGCTCCCCATCGCCTCTTTATACCTGTCCGCATAGACAATGAGCCATATCGGGTATGCAATTACAGTATGTCATCCCGGGTTTATCCCGGGATCCAGTCCCACCACACGCCGCGCGCCTGAGGCACGACTGGATCACGGCACAAGGCCGGGATGACATGTCGTGGTAAGGATACAAATGCTATATCTGATTTTTTATTAAATGCAGAGGGAGATTCTTATGAAAAATTCAACCATACCCGTTGTGCTTATTATCGTACTCGTTGCGGCAGGTGCCGTGTATTATTACCAGCACACCCACACCTCAACGCTGGAACTTCCCGGCGGCCATTCCGTCAGCGTCACGACGCACGACGAGTAGCGGCCAGCCACTGTGCCACGTCACGCGCGGCGTAGGTGAAAATCGCGTCGGCCCCGGCGCGCTTGATGGCAAGCAACGATTCCATAATCGCAGCTTGTTCGTCCAGCATGCCTGCGGCCGCTGCCGCTTTCAGCATCGCGTATTCGCCGCTCACCTGATAGGCAAATAGCGGCACATCGCTGACTTCCCGCACCCGGGCGATGATGTCGAGATAGAGGCCCGCAGGCTTCACCATTAACATGTCGGCGCCTTCGGCTACGTCGAGCATCGCTTCGCGCAACGCCTCGCGCGTGTTGGCGGGGTTCATTTGGTAGGTGCGCTTGTCGGCCTTGCCGAGGTTTTTGTCGGAGCCCACAGCCGCGCGAAACGGCCCATAAAACGCCGACGCGTACTTTACCGCGTAGCTTAAAATCACTGTGTGTGAATGCCCCGTCGTATCCAGCGCGGCACGAATTTCGCCCACCCGCCCGTCCATCATGTCGCTCGGCGCCACCATGTTGGCGCCAGCTAGCGCCAACACGCAGGCCTGCTGGCACAATATTGCCACCGTCGCATCGTTCTCGACATCGCCGCTCTCGCCCAATAACCCGTCATGCCCGTGCGTGGTGTAGGGGTCGAGCGCGACATCGGCGATGATGCCGATTTCCGGCACCGCCGCCTTTACCGCACGAATCGCGCGGCACAGCAAATTCTCAGGGTTCAACGCCTCGCGCCCGTCGTCGGTTTTAAGTTCCGCAGGCGTTACCGGAAACAGCGCAATGGCCGGAATGCCGAGCCCCACTGCCTCGCGCGCAGCCTCCACCGCACGGTCAATGCTCAGGCGCTCCACGCCCGGCAAACCATGAATCGGCGTGGCGAGCCCAGCCCCCTCTTGCACAAACAACGGCCAGATCAAATCTTCGGCGCGCAGTTGATGCTCGGCCACCAACGCCCGAACCCACGGCGCTTGCCGCAAGCGTCGCGGGCGAATGGGTAAATCTAGCGGTGTCTGGCGCATGCGCGCTGGTTAGCGCGAATGGAAGCCATTGTCATGCTGAACTTGGTTCAGCATCCATCCAAGGCGCGTCGGCGACAAAGAATAACTGAGATTGTTTATTCAGATGGATCCTGAACCAAGTTCAGGAGGACGAGGCATTAAGCCGCGCGGCCTGCGCCCATTTCTTTTTCGTTCACGCGGTCCAGAAGCGCCTCATATTTCTGTTGCTGATGTTGGCTCAGTTCAACGGCTGGCGCTTGAGGCTCGAACATTTTTTTCCACACGCCTTCGAAGACGTCGTTCGCGGTGGTCATCACAAAAAAGGTCGAAGTCGCCGCTCCCTCGACAAACGCGCGTTTCCAGAAGGTATCTTTGCCGGTGAAATGCCCCATTGCCAGGTAGGAAGCGCGCTTGGTGAAGGCGTAAGCACTGATACCCAAAATTGTTGGCAGGATGCGGGTAAACCCGAGCCGCAGCAGGTTAGGATCGGATTTACCAAAAGTTTCGGTATGCTGCCCGGCATGCTGGCGCTCGGGCGAATCCTCGGTGCGTTGCGCTTCGATGATGGCATTTTTCTCAGGCGTCAGCCGAGCAAGCGAATTTTGCTCGCCATTCCACACACCACGGCGCACCTGCACGTCTTTATACAGTCGGTCTGAGACCTCAAAGAACGTCAGGAACGAGAGAATGAATACCCCAGCCTCCGTCCAGACACGCGAACCTTTGCCCCCTATTTTGTGAAAAAATTCTCCGACATTGCTTAAATGAGGCCAGAATTTTCCATCTTTAGTAAAGCGCAGCATGCGCGGCTGAGCCCCCGTGCCGCCCAGCGTCGTAGCAGCGATTTTATCAGCAGGAAGCCGTGCCTGATAATCCTTGATGCCGTCGAGGTAGCGTCGGCCCAACCCCAGCGCAATGGCTCCATAAGGTGTCGAGTTTATCTCCGCCGGTGCAATTTCCTTGAGCGTCGACAGCGCGGTGCTGCCCACATGGCGCGCCGCATAATCGGCTTGCTCCGGCGAGTAGTCGGGATTGAACAAATGCTCTTTCATGTAGCGAACATATTTTAACGTGCCACGATAAAGGGTAAAGCCAGCGGCAATCATGGTGATGTCGCGTATGGGAGAACGCGCAAAACGATTGATGGTGTTGCCCATGCTTCCCGCTTCAGCCTTGGCCGTGGCGCGTGCGACACGCTCAAACCCCTCCCACACAGCGGCGGTCGCAATGCCATAAGGCACGGCGGCGGCAACGTTGCGAAATATCTGGTAGCCCAGGTGAATAACCGGATTCTTTGTGGCGGCCCGGTGGCGATAAAGAAATTCCCCAAAGCTCGACATGGGCTTTGCTGTTGCTGGTGCGTCGTTAACCTCAGGACGCGCCACGCCGCGCCCAGTAGAAACGACATGCGCAGTGTTCGGCGCGCCATGGCTTGCGTGCGACGCCTCGGGCGCGCGGATAGGCTCGCGCGACGCGTCGTCGGCATTCTCAGTCAAATCGCTCTGTAGTTGTGCTTCGTTCATGGTTTTATCCAGTTTCAATCTAGCACATCTCGGCTGCCAGAAATGTGACAGTTCGATGAATTTACTGGCTTTTTGTGCGTTGCAATATAACCATTACACTCACAAAGCCGTCATTTCAGCGAAAGCTGGAATCCATTTTCCCAGTACAAATCGATTCCAGCTTTCGCTGGAATGACGCAGCGTAAGCAGCTATGGCTGTCATCCCGGTTTGCTTTAGCAACACCGGGATCTCCCGAAACGGGCAGAGCCCTTGACTTAAGGAGATCCCGGCACAAGGCCCGGATGACAGTATGGGGAAAGCATGACCAAACCGCGCATTTTATCGGGCGTTCAGCCTACGGGGAACCTGCATCTTGGCAATTACCTTGGGGCGATTCGCAACTGGGTGGGGCTGCAAGACAGCCACGAATGCCTGTTCATGCTGGCCGATTTGCACGCCATCACCGTGCCGCAAAACCCGGCCGATTTAACCCGCAACACCCGCGAAACCGCCGCCGCTTACATCGCCTGCGGCATCGACCCGGCGCGCAGCGTCATTTTCCCGCAATCCGCCGTGAGCATGCACGCCGAACTCGCGTGGATTTTGAACTGCCATACGCCGCTGGGGTGGTTGAATCGTATGACGCAGTTTAAGGAGAAATCAGGCACCCAAAAAGACAACGCGCTTCTCGGCCTCTACGCCTACCCCGTGCTCATGGCGGCCGATATTCTGGGCTACCACGCCACACATGTACCAGTCGGGGCCGACCAAAAGCAGCATCTCGAACTCGCGCGCGACATTGCGGGGGCGTTCAACCGTGCCTATGGCGAGGAGTTTTTCCCCCTGCCCCAGCCGATCATTCTGCCCACCGCTGCCCGGATCATGAGCCTGACGGACGGCACCAAGAAAATGAGCAAATCCGAACCATCGGACTATTCACGCATTACGCTGACCGACGATGCTGACGCCATCGCCAATAAAATCAAAAAAGCCCAAACAGATTCCGAGCCGTCGCTGTCGTTCGATGAAGCGAACCGCCCCTCCGTCGCCAATTTGCTGACCATTTACGCCGCGCTGGAGGGCAGCACGCCGCAACAGGTCGCCGAAAAGTTTTCGAGCCTCAAAACCGGCCAGTTCAAAGCGCAACTCGCCGAGCTAGCCGTCGCCAAACTTGCCCCCATCACCGCCCGCATGCGCGAGCTGATGGCTGATACCGCCATGCTTGATGCACTCCTGAAAACTGGCGCCGAACGCGCCCGCACCATTGCAGCACCTATTCTGGCGGAAACTATGCAGCGCGTGGGGTTTTTGCGGGTGTAAGCTACCCTCCTCCCCTCGTCATTCCAGCGAAAGCTGGAATCCCCCTATTTAGCGACAGA
>JBJXEM010000060.1:0-16706 GCA_046154225.1 Rickettsiales bacterium | reverse complement strand
TGAGGGTGCTTAAAATCGCCATCGCCATTTTCACGCCCACGCCTTGCACCGTGGTCAGGGTTTTGAACCAGGTTTGCTCTGCCGCATTCGCAAAACCGTAGAGGTGAATATGGTCCTCGCGCACATGCGTTTCAGTCAGCAGCGACGCGAGTGTGCCAGCAGGCCCGAGTGCGGCGAGGGTTTTCGCACTGGCGTAGACATAATAGCCAACGCCGCCGACATCGAGAATCAGATGATCCTCGGCGACACTGTCAATTCGTCCGGTGAGTTTGCCGATCATAGTTTTCGACTATCTGATTTTGTTAACTTTCACAAGAACCTCGCATCATTCGTACAGGTATAAATATTCTTCTATTTTGGCGCCGCCAATATCTTCGGTTTTTTTGCCAATTAATCGGCCACCCATGGCTTCATAAAAACGACAAGCAGGGTTTGCAGCGATTACCCAAAGCCCAAATGGCTGGGTAAGCGAAGCCGCCACGGTAGCGAACAAGCTGGCCCCAATACCGCATCGATGAAATAATGCGCGCACATACATAACATAAAGCTCACCGCGCAATCGGAGGTGTTCGCCCCGATAGGGGCCGCCCGCAGCAAAACCTACGATGCCCGCCGCATTCTCGGCCACATGAAGAATGCTGCCCTCCTCTAATCGCTGGCGCCATGTGGCTTGCCGCGCCTTTATATCCATAGCATCCAGATATGCCTGCGGTACGATGCCGCGATAGGTCATTTGCCAACTTGTTACGTGAATATCGCCGATGGCATCGGCATCCTCTACGGTGGCGAGTCGAATATTCAGAGTCATATCCCTGCCCCATGATTCGCATGACAGATCGCAATCGCCAGCGCGTCCGCTGCGTCATGCTTACAGGCGGCGAGGGCGGGGCGTGATGCTGGCAGCAGCACCCCGACCATCTGCGCCATCTGGTTTTTATCGGCCGTGCCGGTGCCGACGATGGCTTTTTTTACTTTTCGCGTGGCGTATTCAGCAACGGATAAATTGGCGGCGGCGAGCGTCACAATCAAGGCGCCGCGTGCCTGACCCAGCTTTAGGGTGGAAGCGCCGTTCGCGGTGACGAAGGTTTCCTCAATTGCGGCGCCATGGGGCTGGTGAATCGCTATAAGTGCGGTAAGCTCGCGGTGCAAAAACACCAGCCGTTCCGACAGTGCCAACGTGGTTTTGGGCGCGATGGTGCCGCATGCCACGAAGCGTAAATTCGAGCCTTGTTTCTCGACAATGCCCCAGCCGGTGGAGACGAGGCCGGGATCGATGCCGATGATGCGGGTAAGGGTCATGCCCTAGCTGCAACAGGAAAAGCATACGAGCGGCTCCGCAGCGTTACCTCTCCCTTGGGAGAGGTCTGAATTTTTTCTTCAGAAAATTCAGGGTGAGGGCGTACTGAGATGCTGGACGCCCTCACCCTAAAAACGTGAAAGACGTTTTTAGACCTCTCCCAAGGGAGAGGTTCGCACGCTGAATCTCTGTGGCTAAGCACTCAATTTCTCGAGTGTCGCCGCGTCGAATTCGGCGTTGGTAAAGACTTCCTGCACGTCGTCGTTATCTTCCAGCGCCTCGACCAGATCCATCAGCGCTGAAGCGTTGTCGCCGCTGCTGGCGGTGGTGATTTTGGCGAGAAAGGTAAGCTTAGCGACAGGCGGCTCGCCAAATTTTTTTGCGAGCTGTTCGCGCACGGCATTCAGATTTTCCATGCTGGTGGTAATTTGGTGCGTATCACCCTGCAGCTCGCAATTATCGGCACCGGCTTCGATAGCGGCTTCGAGCATCGCCTCTTCAAGAATTTTCTCAGCCGGATATTCGATCAGCCCCACGCGCTCGAACATGAAACCAACGCTGCCGCTTTCGCCCATCGTACCGCCATTTTTGGTAAAAATGCTGCGCAGGTCGGAGGCGGTGCGGTTACGGTTATCCGTCAGCCCGTCGATGAGGATGGCAGCGCCGCCGGGGCCATACCCTTCGTAACGCACCGCCTCGTACGCTTCGCTTGCGCCGGTGCCGGAACCTTTGGCGATCGCTGCGTCAATCGTGTCTTTCGACATACCGGCTTTACGGGCTTTGGTGACGACAGTAAACAATTTAGCGTTGAAGTTAATGTCCGCCCCGCCCTTGGCGGCGACAATAATTTCGCGCGAAATCTTGGTAAAAACTTTGCCGCGCCTGATGTCCTGCGCGCCTTTGCGACGTGCGATATTTGCTGCGTGTGAATGGCCTGCCATGAAGAGTGCTCAGCGTTGGGTTCGCATGCAATCTAGGCGCTCATGCGCAGTTCGTCAATTCCCTCGCCGCACAGGAGCGCCGCTTACGCAGCAAAGAATTTACGCACCCGGTCGGTCTCGTCCATGATGGCGAGCAGCATTTCCTGTTTGTCTGCCGCACTACCGTCGGCCTGCGTTTCAGCCGTTTTGCAAATTTGGTAGAGTGCGGTTGCGCCCAAATTCCCGGCCGAGCCTTTGAAACGATGCGCGGCCGATTTCCAGGCATCCTGCGCATGCGTATCGGTGCTGTCTTGCAATAAGGTGATGAGCATTTGCGCCTGATCGAGAAACAATTCCGCGAGTGCTTTCTCCTCGGCGGGGTCGTCGTCGGTAAACAGGCGCAGCTGTGCCAGATCCACCGCTGGGAGTGTATCAAGTGGTAGGGAAGGGATCGCGGCCGGGGCTTGAATCAACGCCTTGTCGGCATCGAGCTCGAACCACATGCCGAGCAGTTTTTTGAGGTGTTCGGCGCGCAGCGGCTTGCTTAAATAATCGTCCATCCCGGCGGCCAAGCATTTTTCGCGGTCACCGATCATGGCGTTGGCGGTCATGGCGATGATGGGCGTGTGAATGGCCGTGCCTGCCTCAATGAGGCGCAGCTCGACGGTGGTCAGGTAGCCGTCAAGGCGGGGCATCTGGCAATCCATGAAAATCACATCATACATATTTTCGCGATATTTCTGGATAGCCTCGATGCCGTCGGTGGCGAGGTCAATCTGGGTGAAGCCGAATTTGCGCAGGATTTTCTCGGCGAATACCTGGTTGACGGGATAGTCCTCGACCAGCAGCGCGCGTGCAACGCCGATGGGTTTGCGTGCCCCCGGGAGCATGCACATGATGCTGCGTTCGTCGGCGGTGCTGGTCACCATAGTACTTTCGGCCGGCAGGCAGGGGATGGTGAACCAGAAGCTGGAACCAAGCCCTGGCGTGCTTTCGACCCCAATCGCCCCACCCATGAGCGTGACGAGCTGTTTGGTAATGGCAAGCCCGAGGCCCGTGCCACCAAATTTCCGGGTGATGGAGCTATCGGCCTGGGTAAATTTTTCAAAAATCTCGTGCAGTTTTTCCTGCGCGATGCCCATGCCGGTATCTTCGACGACCACACGCAACTGGTCGCCGTTAAAATGCGTCGCCCGATGCATGCTAACCCTGACATGCCCGGTTTGTGTGAACTTGATGGCATTGCCGATGAGGTTGGTCAGGATTTGTCGCACGCGGCCTGCATCGCCCCACATCGAATCGGGTACGTCGGCGTCGCACTCGGCCAGCAGCGCCAATTGCTTTTTGCTGGCCTGCACGCGCAGCAAATCAGTGGTTTTATACAACACATCCTTCAGCGCGAAGGGAATATGTTCAAGCTCAAGCGCCCCAGCCTCGATTTTCGAAAAATCGAGAATGTCGTTAAGCAGCATGAGCAGGCTTTCGGCCGAGCCGTTGATGGTAGAAACAAGGCGGCGCTGTTCGTCGTTCAGGTCGGTATCCGACAGCAGGTACGCCATGCCGAGCACACCATTCATGGGAGTGCGCAGCTCGTGGCTCATGTTCGCCAGAAAGTCGCTTTTGGCGATGTTCGCGGCTTCGGCTTTGGCGAGGCTGTCTTGCAGGTCGCGGGCGACTGCTTCGGTTTTCAGGTTGGTGCTTTTAAGCTGCAGCATGGTGTGCGTTAGCCGTTCCATCGCCACGCGACGCTCGGCTTCGGCATTGGCACGCTCGATCGTCTGGCCGAGTTGCTTGCCGATATTGGCCATCCCTTGCAGCAATGTTTCCTCGGGGATCGCGGCATGGGGGGTATAAAACTCGAGCACGGCCACGGCCTTGCGGCCGATAAATACTGGAAACCCGAAGGCGGCCTTGATGCCCGCTGCCACCGCTACTTCGCGGCGCAGATAGACGTTTGAATCGGCGACGTTGAGAATCCACATCGGGGTTGAGTCGGCGACAATGTCGCCCAAAAATCCCTCATGCAATGCATATTCGGCAGTGCGCGTCACGCGCTTGAATTCACGGTAACGTTCGGCGTCCGAGAGATGCCACACATCAAGGCTCAGCAGTTTTTGCTTCTCTTCAGAGAACATGAAGGCGTGGCCTACTTCCCAACCTGTGTAGGCGCAAATACTGTCAATTGCTGCTTGGAACCCTTCATTGATGGAATCGGCTTCGTTGGCGGCGCCGGTGACGGTTTTCAGTAGCTCAAGCAACTGCATGGTTTGCTCCAGCTCGGCAGTGCGTGCGCTGACGCGTGCTTCCAGCATCTCGGCGGTTTTTTTCACGAAGCTGTATTTACGCTGCTGCGACGCCCACGCCAGAATGGTGAGCGCTGACATCAGGAAGGTAAAGCCATAGCCAAAATAAGCGAGGTGGCGAATCTCGAGTCGATTGGCCATCAGCGAAGCATAGGGCAGGGGAGTCGCGTCGGTATGCAGGCTCAGTAGCTCTACGACAATAATCAGACAGCCGCTGAGCATCACGATGGCCGCATAGCCGACATTCCATTTATTCAGAAAGCGATGAGGCTGGGTGTGCATCAATTCCTCGGTCCGTTAATGGTGGGTGACAGGGCAGCGATTCAGGTTCGCCTGGATATAGTGGTGCAGTTTTTCGGGCCGGAAAGGTTTGGCCACGAAACCCGAAGCCCCAGCGACGAGGGCTTGCGTGACGTTATCGAGGTAACTGCTGCCGCTGAACATAACCACATAGGCACTGGGATCGCAGGTTAAAATTTGCCGCAGCACTTCGAATCCACTGGCGTCCGGCAGGCCGATATCGAGGAACACGACATCCGGGGCGTGCAGCAGATAATTGGCCACCGCCTGCTCGCCATTTTCAGCCGTGATGAGGGCGTAATTCTGCTTGAAGCTGTTGGCAACAATGCGGCGCGTCATGGCGTCGTCTTCGACGATCATGATGTGCAGCGGTTTGCGTGCGGCGCGGCGTGTGCTGGCCTCATGAAAGACTTCGCTTAATGCCTCTATTTGGCCAAAATCGTATGCGGTTTGTGCGACAGGCGATGGTGTTTCGTGCGAGGTTTGTTTGGTTTCAAGCACCACTCGTATGGCCTGCCAGTCGCGAAATAAATCGTAGAAAACCGCCTCCGGAATGTGTTCAAGCGAAGCACACAATGCAGCGCCTAGTGTATGCATGGCCTCGTAACCCATGGCGCGGCTGATGAGCAGCACATCGTGGTCGGGGCAGACCACGATGTCGCAATCGGCGTCTTTGTTCGAGGCTTTCAGCACTTCGACCGCATGCAAATCCACCTGCTCGCCCAGCGGCAACTGGATGTGCAGGCACTTCCATGCTTCGAGGCTGAACGGGTCGCGCCCGAGGGATGCGGCGAGCGCCTCGATGTAATGTGGGGCATGGTCGGTGTGAATGCGCATGGTAGGCTCCGTAACGTTAATGCACAGCGGCGGGTTGCTGGGCGAGAGTGGGGCAGCGGTCGATATATTGGAAAAGTTTCTCGCGGGTGAAGGGTTTTGCAATAAACCCTTTCGCGCCCGCCTTCATGGCTTGCATGATATTGGCCTGGTCGGCATTGCCGCTCAGCATCACCACATAGGCGTTGGGGTCGATCGCGAGCACTTTGCGCAACAATTCGTGGCCCGACACGTCGGGCAGGTTGATGTCGAGAAACAGCACATCCGGGGCCAGGTTGGTGTAGGTCGCAAGCGCCAGTTCGGCGGTGGCCAGCGCCGTAAGCGGATATTGTTTCTTCAGCACGTTTTCAACCAGACGGCGTGAAAACACATCGTCCTCGATCACCATCAATTCCGGTGTGCCGCGCGTTTTGCGGCGTGCACTGACGTCTTGCAAAATGGGCTGCATGTCGCTGTCCAGAATCGCCTGACGGCGACGGCGCAGTTGCTCCTGTGCGTAGCGTTTTTTCAATTCCTCAAGTGCGGCATGGCGCAGTATTTCTTTCTGCTCTAATTCACTCAACAGTGCATGGATGCTGACCTCAAGATCGTAGACAGTAGCAAGCGCATCGTCGGCGGGAATGTTGAGATAACCGGCAACATCGAGCATCAGCAAATGCAGATGGCGAGTCGCAATGTTGCGGGTGAGAATCGACACATCGCCGTCACTTAAAATGTAAATTTCCGGATGCGCTTCGGCGATATGGCGGCTGGCGGCTTCGATAACAACCCGGTGCAGCTCACCGGTGGTTTCGGTGCGGCCCGCTAATGAAAAATACAGGCAACGCGCCGACAGCGACTCATGGGCGCGTACGGCTTCGAGTGCGTTGACCAAAGCTGTTTCTGCATGTTCGTCGATGATAAGCATGTCTGAAGTCCTTTCTTCATTATCAGGATAATTCAGTCAGGCTTCTGAACCGAGAAATAGAATATTGATAAAGAACAGCAAAATAGCAATTTAGGATAAATTTTACGAAAAAGATAACGTTTGAAAATGAGAATAAAACCGCGCATATTCTCATTATGAAACGCTTGCAGCTTTAGTGGATACGCGCGCCATGACACACACCATCCTGATCGGCGAAGACGACCCGCTTCAGCGCAAAATGATCAGCTTTCTGCTCACCAAAAAACTCGATTACAGCGTGCGCGAGGCGAAGGATGGCCGCGAAGTGCTCGACATTGTTGAGGCCAGCAGCGTGGGTGATATCAGCGCGGTGCTGCTCGACATCAATATGCCGACAATGGACGGGTATGAAGCACTGCAGCGTTTGCGCAAAACGCGGCCCGATATTCCGGTCATCATGCTCACCGCACATGACGATACCAGCGTGGCCGTTAAATGCATCAAAGCGGGCGCGAGCGATTTTATCATTAAGCCGCCGGAGCCGTCGCATCTGGACATCGCACTTAAAAACGCCATTCGCATGTCGGCCCTTTCGCGCGAACTGACGCGCTTGAAACGCGACCGCGAAGGGGCGCTCGGGTTCGAGGATTTAATCGGCTGCAATACCGGCCTTGCCGAAGCCGTGGGCTACGGCCGTAAAGCCGCCACGTCTGATGTGGCGGTGTTGATTCAGGGCGAAATTAGCACCGGCAAAGAACTGATGGCACGCGCCATTCACGGCGAAAGCCGCCGCGTGGGCGCACCGTTTATTGCCATCAATTGCAGCACAATTCCAGAGCATGCGCTGGAACAGGTGTTGTTCGGTTACGAAAAAGGGGCGGGCGCCAATGCCGCGTTGCGCAGCATTGGCAAGCTGCGCGAGGCCGAACGCGGCACCGTGTTTCTCGACGACATTCACCTGCTGACGCCGGATGCGCAGGTGAAATTGCTGCGCGTCTTGCAGGACAAAGAGGTGGAGCCGATTGGTGCCGCCAAACCCGTGAAGGTCAATCTGCGCACCATTACCGCGACCCATATCGACCTGAAACAAGCGGTTGAATCCGGCACATTCCGTGAAGACCTTTATTTCCGCCTGCATGTGCTTGGCATCGCCATGCCAGCCCTGCGCGAGCGGCCGCAGGATATTTTAGTGCTCGTTGATCATTTTCTGCAGCGCTTGTGTACGCTCGACGGGTTGCCGCTGAAGCTCCTCACCGCCGATGCCAAACATTACCTCACCGATTATCGCTGGCCGGGCAATGTGCGCGAGCTCGAGGGGCTGATGCATCGCGCGCTGGTGTTGAGTGGCGACGCACCCATCGACCGCGCGCTGCTGATGCAGATTCATGATGCCGATATCGCCGAAGGAAAATTACCGCTGGCGCTCGATGCCGCCATCGCGCTGCGCCAGGCAAACGGCATGTTCAAAACCATGGACGCGATTGAAACCGAAGCCATGCAGTTGGCACTCGCGCATTACCACCAAAACATCACACGCGCCGCCGAAGCGCTTGGCATCGCCAAATCGACCTTCTATCGCAAAATGAAATTGGCGGTGGGCTGAGGCGCTTATTCGAGCGTGAACATGGTATGAAAATTGGCCATGTCGAACATTTTTTTCACTTGCCCCTGTGTGCCGCGAATCACGAGTTTCTTACTCGTTTTCTTAGCCGCATCGTTTGCCAACAGCAACATGCCCAGCGCTGCCGAATCGACAAACTCGACGCGTGATAAATCCATCGTCACGCAAGTGACATCAGCCCGATCAATACTGTCCAGCACCTCGCGAAATGCGGGATGGTCAGTGAAAGTGAACTGTCCGCCGAGGGTCACGGTGTAATGGCCTGAATGTGTGTGTACGGTGATGTTCATAGCGGCTCCTAAAATAATTCCACATCGTCATTGCCGCTGTCGGGCAGAGGGCCGGACATTTGCGCGTGCGAGACCAATTCACTCCCTTGCAGCAATTGCTGGTAACGCTTGCGAATATCGCCAAGCTTTATAACTGCCATAATGCGCTGGCTGAGTTGCATTATGCTGGCTTGCTCCATTGGATCATTCCTGTCGCCTGGCAGGGTATGATTCACGCGCCACTCCTGAATCATTGCGGCACATTGTTTCAGGATATCGACGGAGTTTTCGGTGATTTGCGTGTTGCGGTCCTGAAATTGCAGATTCACGATCATGCTCGTAATCGCGTGGGAAATATGCGCCGCGCTACTTGCCGAACTTTCCATCACGCGCTTGGATTCGTCGCTTTGGCGAATCAGGCCGTGCATCAGGGACTCAAGGGTTTCCTTGGCTTCGATGTTCGAGTTCATGTCCGTCGTCGCGACTTCTTTCAGGACATCGAATCCTTCTGTGACGCTGCGCATAATCACACCGGTGCGTTGGCGCATCTGGTCCGACAGAACGGCGATCTCACCCGATAACTGCTTCACTTCCGTTGCCACCACACTGAAGCCCCGCCCTGCCTCACCCGCGCGGGCCGCTTCGATTTGGGCATTGAGCGCCAGCAGGCTCGACTGGCGGGTGATGGCCTGAATCTTTTTTGAAAACCGTTCGATTTCGTGAAGGTTTTTAATCGCATCATCCATGCTGTAGACCATGGAAAGGGCTTTCTTGGCGACAAAAAGCATTTTGGCAATCGAGTCGTCGAGCGTGCGGTTAAACAAGTTGATAAATTCATCGAGCGTCACTTTTTGCCCATTCACCTCGATGGCACCAATCGTGGCGATCAGCGTCTGCATCATGTCGCTTTGAGCACTGGCATTCTGCGCCAGCTGCTTGAAGCGCGACGACAAATCGAGGCTTGCGCGCTCCACTTCGCGGGCGGCCTCTGGCAGCACCCCGATTAGCAAATGAATCGCAGCCTCGGTGGTTTTAGTCAGCGCCGTGGCATCGTGAACTGGTTTGGATTCAGTGACATCGCCATCTGGTGAAACGCCATGAATGGATAGCACCTGTGCCGTTTGTGGTGTCATCGTCTGGCTCCTACTGTTCGCACAGATGTAACGCAATATGCGCAATTTTACTGAGTGGCAGCTCAACGGTACTGGCCCCGGCATGCATGGCTGCTTGTGGCATGCCGTACACCACGCAACTCGCTTTATCCTGACCAATCGTGTAAGCACCGCGCTCGCGCATGGCTTTCAGGCCCGCCGCCCCATCACGGCCCATGCCGGTGAGAATCACGCCAATGGCATGAGCACCCGCCGCTTCGGCAACTGAATGGAACAATACATCCACCGAGGGGCGGTGCCCCGTAACGGTCTCGCCCGGCTCGATTCGACAGACGTAATCGCCGGCAATTTTTGTAATGGCGAGGTGCGACTCACCACCCGGTGCGAGATAGGCGTGGCCAGGCTTCAGCCTCTCATGATGGCGTGCTTCTGCGACATTCACTTGTGACAACATATTCAACCGTGCAGCAAACGATGTGGTGAATGTGGCAGGCATATGCTGCGTGATCACAATCGGTGGCGCATTCGCCGGCAGCTGCAAAAATATTTCTCGCAGCGCCTCGACACCGCCGGTCGACGAGCCGATGGCAATCAGGCGACGATTGGGGTGAGGCGGTGGTGAAAACGGCAAAATTTTGACAGCATGGCCAGTGGCACTGCTTTTAATTTGCGCGCGGATGTGAGCGAGTGCGGCGGCCTGTACTTTGCTGATCAGTTCCTGCTTCAGCACCCCAATCGTATCACGGTTCTGGTTCGTGACGGGCTTGCTGACATAATCGAACGCGCCCAGCTCCAGTGCGCGAATCGTGGCCTCAGCTCCCTTTTGCGTGAGCGACGATACCATGACCACCGGCATCGGCCGCAGGGTCATGATTTTCTCCAGAAACGACAATCCATCCATTTTCGGCATTTCGATGTCGAGGGTCAGCACGTCGGGGTTGAGCTGCTTTATCTTCTCACGTGCCTCGAACGGGTCGGCGGCGGTGCCCAGCACCTGAATGTCAGGCGCCGACGAGAGCATTTCGCTGAACATTTCGCGGATGAGGGCGGAGTCGTCGACGATGAGCACGGTGATGGGCTTTTTCATCAGAACAGCTCAATCTCGCCCTCAACTGGGGCGGCGGCGATTTTTTTCGTGTAGCGGGCTTCTTCGTCGAGCACGATCATGTCCTCGCGGCGACGCAGCAGGCGCATCATCACGCGCCCGGTGCTCGGGAAATAATGCAGGCGGCGCGGGTGTTCGCCTTCCAGATCTTCAGAGGTAATGCGGTAACCTTCGTTGCGTAAAAACTGACGGATGAATGTTGCGTTCTTTGAGCCGATACGGGCTGAGTTATTGATGACGTTGCCACCCCCGAATACTTTAAATTCGAGCCGATCTTTGCGCCCGCCTGCATTCAAAATGCCGTTGATTAAGCTTTCCATCGCAAACACGCCGTAGCGTGCGGCGTCGCTCATTTCCTTCGTTTCACGCTCATCGCCCGGCAACAGAAAATGATTCATGCCGCCAATGCCCGCGAACGGATCGCGCACACACGCCGACACGCAGGAGCCAAGAATAGTGGCCAGCATTTCTCCCGGCTCGGTCGAGACATGCCAATCGCCCGAGAATATTTTCACGACGTAATGCTGCTCCTTCGCGTCGAAGAAACGCTTGCTGCCGTGGAAATAATCGGCGACAGGCAATTCTTGCTTGCTACGTTGTTCGCCTACTGTTTTTTCGTGCACGGCCATCAGCGTACCCGACGATAAATGGTGCGGCCCAACAGTTCAAAACGGTCGCAGACATTGAATAAATTTTCCGAATGGCCGATATACAGCCAGCCGCCCGGTACAATGTGTTCAGCCATGCGGTTGAATAATTCGGCCTGCGTCGGCTTATCGAAATAGATGACGACATTGCGGCAGAACACGGCGTCGAATTGGCCCTCCATCGGCCACGATTCAAGTAGATTGAGTGGCTTGAAGGCAATCATGTTCTTTAATGTTTCGGCCATCTCCATGCGGTCCTGCGTGGTATCAACTTGCACATGGCGGCGATATTCGGCGGGGATATTATCGTATTGCGCCATGGGGTAGGTGCCGTGCGAAGCGGTGGCCAGCATCGCGGTGTCGATGTCGGTAGCAAGAATACGCGCGTCGCGGCGATCAATATCGGGCAGTGCATGGCGCATCACCATCGCCATCGAATAGGGCTCCATCCCCGCCGAGCAGGCCGCCGACCACAGGCGGATGCGCCGCGCGGAAGGCTGTGTCGCAAGCGGTGCCAGCACATGGTCACGCAAATGCTCGAAATGATGCTGCTCACGAAAAAAACTGGTAAGGTTAGTTGTCAGTGCATTGATCAAATGCACCATTTCGGTCTCGCCATCCGGGCCTTCCAGCAGCGTGCAGTATTGCGAAAAGCTTTTGAGCTTAAGCGCCCGCAAACGCCGTACTATGCGCGAATAGACCATGTCTTTTTTATGCTCTGCGAGCACAATGCCGGTCTGCGCGCGCGCCGTGTCGGCGAGGAATCGAAATTCCATGTCGCTGAAACTGAATTCGCGATCCTCGCCGCTACTTGCCCGCAATGCCATGGGATAAAGCTTTCGATAGGGGTGAAAATTAAATTAGAATTCCTTCCAATCCGTATCGTAGCTTCCGTTTGCCGCTGCCTTAGTGGCTTTGCGCACAGGCTTCGCTGTAGGTTGTTTTCCCTTCACTGCTGATTTTGCAGAGGGTTTGCTGCTGTGAGATGTGCCAACCGCGGGCCTCGCATTTGGCATCGATACGATGTTGGAATGCGGGTCCTCGGCTGACGCATCGTCTTCGTTACTTAGGGTAAAGAAGCGCATCAGTTTCTCAAGCTCACGCGCCTGTTCCACCATCGACGTGGCGGCGGCGGTGTTTTCCTCCACCAGTGCGGCGTTTTGCTGCGTCACTTCGTCCATCTGGGTGATGGCGGTGTTGATTTCATCGATGCCCGTTGCCTGCTCGTTGCTGGCATTGGCGATCTCGTGCACGATGCCCGACACCTGTTTCACCGACGCCACAATGGCCTTCAGCGTTTCGCCTGCCTGATTCACCAGTTGCGCGCCAGTTTTTACCTGGCCCGCACTTTCGTTGATCAATGCTTTGATCTCTTTCGAGGCCGAAGCGGAACGGCCCGCCAGCGAACGTACTTCGCTCGCCACCACGGCGAAGCCTTTGCCTGCATCGCCTGCGCGCGCCGCTTCTACCGCCGCGTTCAGTGCCAGCAGGTTGGTCTGGAAGGCGATTTCGTCAATCACACCGATAATGTCGGAAATTTTCTGCGACGAACGTTCGATGCTGCCCATGGCAGACACCGCTTCTTCGACCACTTTTCCGCCGTCACTGGCGACGGTGTTGGCCTTGCCGGACAGCTCGTTGGCGGTGGCTGCATTGCTCGAGTTCTGTTTCACCGTGCCGGTGATCTCTTCCATGCTGGCGGCGGTTTCCTCGAGGCTTGACGCTTGTTGCTCGGTGCGCTGTGAAAGATCGGTACTGCCGGCAGCGATTTCACTTGCCGCAGAATTCACTGTCTGTGCCGCTTCGATAATTTTTTGCACCATGCCATAGAGGCGCTCGACGGTGCTGTTCACCGCTTTTTTAATATCACCGAATGTGCCTTGATATTCGCGTGCCATTTGTTGCGTCAGGTCACCTGCCGCCATACCGCTCAGTACCCGAACGGCTTCGTTCATGCCGTGCTCATTCTCAATGCGGGCAACAGCGGTTGCGGTCACGTCGCTGGCATATTTTACGACTTTTATCGGTTTACCTGTCAGGTCGTTGATCGCATTGTACGAGGCCTGAATATAGATTTCGCGTCCACCTTTTGCGATGCGTTTGAATTCCTGCGCGATATATTCGCCGCGGTTCAGTGATTCCCAGAACTGGCGGTATTCGGCGGACGCGGCATAAGCCGGTTCCACGAACATGCGGTGATGTTTTCCTTTAATTTCATCGAGCGAGTAACCCAACGCATCGAGGAAATTTTTATTGGCATCGATGATTGTGCCATCCATTTTAAATTCAATGACTGCCTGTGAGCGGCTGATGGCTTCCAGCTGCATCGAGAAGTCCAGGGCTTTTTCTTTCGTCGCCGTGACGTTGCTCTGGATAGAAATATATCGCTCAACCTTTCCGTCTTTGCCAAGTACCGGGTTGATGGCGAGCGATACCCAATAGGTATCGCCGTTTTTATGGTAGTTAAGAATTTCGGTGTAGAGTGGTTTCTGTGCCCTCAGCGCTTCGCGAATCATACGCTTCGTGGCCAAATCGGTAAGCTTGCCCTGCAGAATATCACCGGGTTTTTTGCCGCGTACTTCCTCGAAGGTATAGCCGGTCATTTTCGTAAAGCCGGGGTTCACATATTCAATCGCTTCGTTCAGGTCGGTAATCAAAACCGAGTTGTCGGTTTCGTTTGCCACCAGCGACAGCATGGCAGCTTCACGACGCAAGGCCATGTCGCCGGTAATATCGGTAGCAGTTTTTACGACGCGCACCGGCCTGCCGGTGAGGTCAAGCACCGGATTATAGGACGCGGAAATCCAGATTTCACGCCCGCCCTTGCCGATGCGTTTAAAATCGGCGATCTGTGCTTCGCCACGATTCAGCATCTCCCAGAAATTTTTATATGCCGGACTTGTGCCATATTCCGGCTCAACAAACATACTATGATGCTGACCTTTTACCTCAGGCAATGTATAGCCCATCACTTTCAGGAAATTTTCGTTCGCCGTAATGATTTTACCCTGCATGTCGAATTCGATGACTGCCTGTGATTTCGTGATGGCGGCGACAATGCCGGTGGCCGCGCCGTCTTGCCATTCCACGATGGTGCCGGTACGCTCTTTGCTTTGCCCGAACACAGGGGTGGCGACGAGATTAAACGAGCGCCCGCCTACGAGAATCGAGGTTTTGTAGGTTTTGGAAAGCTTGTCGAGCATGCTGCGTTGATGTGCCGGATTTTTATGGAACACATCGATATTGCTGCCGATAAGCGTGGCAACATTGAAGCCAGGCAAATCTTTTTGTACATCTTTTTCAGCCTCCTTCAGCATGTCTATCACGGCCTGATTCATGTAGATGATGTTGAAATTTTCATCCGCCATCATCACGCTGCTGGTCACGTTGTCGAGCGCTTGTTTTACCCGGGTGCTACGATCAAGATTGCGCCGCAGTTCGTCGAGGGAATTAGCCATAACGCCCATTTCATCGCGCCCGCTTTTTCCTTCTACCACCACAGTGTAATCACCCTCGGCAAGTTTTTTGATGACGCCGGAGGCGCCGCGAATCGGACGACTGGCACGTGTGCCGATGAGGGCGCCGACAAGTGCAATCAACACCAGCGCTGCGCCCATGATGGTTATGAGCAAACGCTTCGTGCCTACCGCGCCCGCGAAAGCATCGTGCGCCGGTTCGTGCATCACCACGGTCCAGCCGAGGCTCGGAAATCCTAGCGCACCGTCGCTTTTGTACCAGCCGACCGCTTCTTCCTCGCCGCTATTCTGGTTGCGTTCGACGTTAGTGCCGTCGGCGGTTTTTGTATAATCAGCTGCGGCAGGAATTTGCAGGCTCTCCATTGATTTTCGGCCGATGCTTGTGCTGTCGCGCGTGGTGAGGCGCTCGGCGGGGTCGAAATTAACCAGCGCCGTGCCATGCTCATCGCCCAGCGCAAAAGCTGCGGAAGCGAAACCATGATTTATTTTCTGGTCGTAGACATCCTTGACGATACCCTCCACCAGACCAAAATCGGCAAAGTTGACCCACACGCCGATCATCGCGCCGTTGAAATCATAGACGGGTGCGGCGAAGGGGATGCTGAATCCGTCTTCTCCATTATAGATGCCGGCGACGATAGATTCGTAGCGCGGTTGCTCGACCACCGTGCCGTCGAGCGAGTCGCTTTTCAGGAACTCTTTATGTGTGGCTTTGGTGAACCAGCTGGCGTCCTTGAAGGACTGGCCATAAAGGCCGGAAGTCGCCAGCGGTTTGCCTTTGTTGTCGACCGTATTGACCGCAGCAACTTTGCCATCGAGATCGACCAGCATCATCAGTTTATACAGGCCGTAATTCGTCATGTAGGCATTCATCGACGAAATAAGCGGCGTTGTTGCATTGGTTTTGTACCACTCCTTAATGTCTTTACTCGCGGCATTGGTACCGAACGCCTGCACATCGCCGTAGCGCTCAAACAAATTGCGGTCGATCAGTTCACCCACCTGGCTCGCAGTCGATTGCATATCATCGAGCGTGCCTTGCTGCATGTCACTTAGTTTATTGAACACCACCGGCATGACGGCAGCGAGTGGTAGCAAGCCAAACACTACCAGCAGCAGGGTTAATTTCGTGCGAACATTTAACTGTAACATGGCAGGACCTTTCCGAGGGAAGTGGCAAATTCAGGAGGGTGAGGGGGGAAATAAAACATGCTAGGCCGCCTGCTCGATGGCGTGTTCGATGACGCGGCGGTCGAAGAGATAGGCCACGTCGAGCAGCACCACCATGCGCTCATCCAGCGAAATAAGGCCGCCGATATATTCCGGTTCGGCGTCGCTTTCAGCGGCGGGGGCGGGTTTAATCTGGTCGGCGCGCACGTCGAGAATGTCGGAGACGGTGTCGACCAACAGCCCGATATTGCGCGTGCCGACGGCGAGGATAATCACCACATGCTTTACTGTCGCATCCGTAAGCCCGCGACGAAAACGGGCGCGCAAATCAAAAATCGGGATGATGGCGCCGCGCAGATTCATGACGCCGCGCATGTATTCAGGGGCGTTGGGTAGCCGGGTCACATCGCTCCAGCCCTTGATTTCGCGCACCGTCATGATGTCGACGCCGAACTCTTCGCGCTCGACGGTGAAGGTCAGAAATTGCTGCGCGGTGCCAGTCGCATCCGCCGCGCCGTGTCGTGGGTCGTGCGCTATTTGTAGGTTATCGCTCATGCCATGCCTCCGTTTCTTATGCGGCCTGCGCCATGGGCGCGGTGGGTTCAGGCGTGCCCAGGCGCGCCAGGTCGTTGATTTCGAGAATGAGCGACACCCGCCCATCGCCTAAAATGGTGGCGCCGGAGACACCCGCTACCGGGTCGGCGTTGGCTTCCAGGCTTTTGATGACCACTTGCTGCTGGCCCACCAGCTCATCCACCACCAGCCC
>JBJXEM010000059.1:0-19555 GCA_046154225.1 Rickettsiales bacterium | reverse complement strand
AACTTATCTTATATGGCCGCATCGACCGGGTGGAAGAGGGGGCGGCCCCATGCCTCGTCGATTACAAAACCGGCAAAATCCCGACGGCAAAAGAGATTCTGGATGGCCGCGCGGTGCAGTTATTAGTGTATGCCTTATTGTGCGAAACTCAAGGCCAGCCGACGAGTGCGCTTGAATATTGGAAATTACCGCAGGCGCGGCAAGCGGGTGAAATTCTGCAGATTACCGTCGAAGAAATCGCGCAGGCGGGGGTAACGCACGCGCTACTCAGCGGCCTCGCCGAAATGCTGAACCCCGCGACGCCATTCTTGGCCAAACCGGGCGGCGACAGTGCGAATGACGATTACGACGGCGTTAGTCGGTATGATGAGTGGGCGGGGTAACGTTAGAAGCTCAAATTAGAAAAACCGCGCATACACAATCTGGCAGACTTTGCTGGTGCTGCTAAGCTGATACCTTGCTGCGTAATCATTGACACCGGTGGACGTAGTACATTGCGTGCGATTGCCGGCCAGCACGAACCCCTGTGCGGGCAAACCGTCGTCCAATTTAGTATCAACGTTCCAGGCTTCTTCGGGTGCAAAGCCGGTACTGGACGCAACATCGCCTATAGATAAGATATTTCCATAATCGTGATTTAGCGACCATCCATCGCCAGCAAAATTCCCCAAATAATAGTTAAACCATGCCATGTTCGATATTCTTGGTCGCGGCGAATTTTGTCCGGGTACGGGTGTAATGGCCATAGCGACACCCTGCACGCCACTATAGCTGCCTTCAATCAATCCCGCATTAGCAAGCTGTTGCCAGAATCGGAACTGCTCATTGCCAAGTGGAGTCACGTTCCATGGCTCAAGATTGCCATTGCCGTTGCCGTTGCAAGTGGCCGCAGTGGTACTGCCTTGTGCAGCGGTTCCCGGGCAATTCGCAGCCGTACCCCAGAAGTCGGTCGCGTTCGCCATATCCCCAGGCAATGCAAAATACTTCTCGCGAAACGTATTCGCTGCTGCTTTGTAACGTTGAAAATCAGCAACTACTGAGCGCAGTTCCGCGGCGCGGATGAGTGACTGTCCAGCGAGAATACCGCCGGTGAGAAGACCAAGGATAACAAGGACGATACTTAGTTCAACTAGGCTGAACGCCAGTTTAGCAGGGGGGGGGTAATGCATGCGTGAAGCCATAATACTATTCGCCATCCTGCGCCTTTAACTCATCAATCTTTTTGCCGATTTCGGCGATGGGGTCGATGGGTTGGAAGAAGGTGCTGGCGTCGGCGCCGTACATTTCGGCGACTTTGAGGGTGACTTCCTCGGGCGGGGTTTGGCCTTCAGCCGACACGATGACTTCGCCGTAAGCTTCAAAATTGTACAAATCAATCGAGCCTTCTTTTTCGGCGGCCTTGAACGCCTCAAACTGCGACGGCTTTACCGCCACATAGCACCAGAACGGGCCGCCATGGTCCATCTGCCCATAGAGCAGCATAATGACGCGGCTGAGGTTATCGGGATCGTATTTGTTCTCGTCGGCCATCGATTGCTCCTATGCGGCTTTGGCTTTGGCAGTTCCCATAATTTGGCGCATCACGTACTGCAGGATGCCGCCATTGCGGTAATATTCCAGCTCGTCCGCCGTATCGATGCGGCACAGCAGCTTCACGGTTTCCTTTGTGCCATCGGCGCGGGTGATGGTGGCGGTGAGCTCTTTGCGTGGGCTTAAGCCGTCGGCGATACCTGCAATATCGATCACTTCGTTGCCCGTCAGTTTCAGGCTTTGGCGCGTTTGCCCGCCGGTGAAGACCAGTGGCAGTACGCCCATGCCCACCAAATTGCTGCGGTGAATGCGCTCGAAGCTTTCGGCGACCACGGCTTTTACGCCGAGCAGGAACGTGCCCTTCGCTGCCCAGTCGCGGCTGGAACCTGTGCCGTATTCCTTGCCCGCGAAAATCACGAGCGGCGTGCCGTCGGTCTGGTAGCGCATGGCGGCGTCGTAGATTGCCATTTGTTCGCCGTTCGGGATGTAGGTGGTGAAGCCGCCTTCGACGCCCGTCAGCATTTCATTTTTAATGCGGGTGTTGGCGAAAGTGCCGCGCATCATGACTTCGTGGTTGCCACGACGTGCGCCGTAAGAGTTGAAATCCGCCGGGATCACGTTGTTGGCGGCGAGATATTTCGCAGCGGGGCTGGTTTTGCTGATGTTACCAGCGGGCGAAATATGGTCGGTCGTGATGGAATCACCCAGAATCGCCAGCACGCGTGCGCCTTTTACGTCTTTCATCGCGCCTTCGTCGGCGGCGGGCTTCATGCCCACGAAATAAGGCGGGTTCTGCACGTAGGTGGACTTATTGTTCCAGCCATAGGTCATGCCTTCGCGGATGGAAATGTCCTGCCACTCTTTCTCGCCGCGGAACACGTCGGCATATTTGGCGAGGAACATTTTACGCGTCACCACGCGGTTCACAACGTCTGACACTTCTTTCGTCGTCGGCCAGATGTCCTTGAGGAACACAGGCTTGCCATCGCGCCCGGTGCCGATGGCGTCTTTCGTGATGTCGATATTCATGCTGCCTGCAATCGCATAGGCCACCACCAACGGCGGGCTTGCGAGGTAATTGGCGCGCACGAACGGATGCACCCGGCCCTCAAAGTTGCGGTTGCCGGAAAGCACTGAAGCAACCACGAGGTTATTGTCCTTCACGGCGGCTTCAATGTTGTCATTCAGCGGGCCGGAATTGCCGATGCATGTGGTGCAGCCATAACCCACAAGGTTGAACCCCATCGCATCGAGCGCGGTGTTCAGCCCCGCATCGCGAAGATATTCCGTCACCACTTTCGAGCCGGGGGCGAGTGAAGTTTTTACCCACGGTTTTGTGGTGAGGCCGAGGTCGAACGCTTTTTTTGCGACCAAACCCGCACCCATCATGACATACGGGTTGCTGGTGTTGGTGCAGCTGGTGATGGCGGCAATCACGACATCGCCGTGGTGCAGCTCGTATTTTTCGCCAGCCACTTTCACACCCGCTCCTGCAGCCAGCGTGCCGGTGTTCAGTTTCGGCAGTTCGGCGGCGAAGCCTTCTTTGGCTTTGCTTAAGCTAACGCGGTCCTGCGGACGTTTCGGCCCAGCGAGCGACGGCTCCACCGTGCCCATATCGAGGCTCAGTGTGTCGGTGAACACGGGGTCGGCGTAATTTTCGTCGCGCCACATGCCTTGATGTTTTGCATAAGCCTCCACCAGCGCAATCGTGTCTTCGTCGCGGCCGGAAATGTTCAGGTAGTTAATCGTCTCCGCATCGATCGGGAAAATGCCGCACGTCGCGCCATATTCGGGTGCCATGTTGGCGATCGTCGCGCGGTCGGCCAGCGGCAGGGTTGCGACACCTTCGCCGTAAAACTCGACGAATTTACCCACCACGCCCTTGGCGCGTAGCATCTGCGTCACGGTGAGCACGAGGTCGGTCGCGGTCATGCCCTCACGCATTTTGCCGGTGAGCTTGAAGCCGATCACTTCCGGAATCAGCATCGACACGGGCTGGCCCAACATGGCTGCTTCCGCTTCAATGCCGCCCACGCCCCAACCCAGCACGCCGAGGCCATTGACCATGGTGGTGTGCGAATCGGTGCCCACGCATGTGTCGGGATAAGCAGTCGTTTCGCCATTCTCCGTTTTCGTCCACACCACCTTGGCGAGGTATTCAAGATTCACCTGGTGGCAAATGCCGGTGCCGGGGGGCACGACGCGGAAGTTATCGAACGCCTTTTGGCCCCAGCGCAGGAATTGGTAACGCTCCATGTTGCGCTCCATCTCGAGCGACACGTTCTCGCCAAACGATTTACTGGTGCCGTAATTATCCACCATCACCGAGTGGTCGATCACCAAATCGACCGGGGAGAGGGGGTTGATTTTTTTGGCTTCGCCGCCCATCATCGACACCGCATCGCGCATGGCGGCTAAATCGACCACCGCGGGCACACCGGTGAAATCCTGCATCAGCACGCGCGCCGGGCGATAGGCAATGTCGCGCGGTTCGTTTTTGGTGGTGAGCCATTTGGCGAAGGCTTCAATATCGGTACGGCTGACGGTTTTGCCGTCCTCATAGCGTAACAAATTCTCGAGCAATATCTTCAGCGAGTAAGGCAGCGTCGCAAAATTCACCCCGAGCGCTTTGGCAGCCGCCGGAATGGAGAACACGGTGTATTGGTTGTTGCCGGCACTGAGTGTTGTTTTTGCTTTAAGGCTGTCGAGTTGCATTCGAGACTCCCGTGAAGATGATTGTTGTTTGCGTCGGATTCGATTATCCAGCAGCCATGAGGCTTGGCCAGCCTAATCGGCGGAAAAACCATTGGCCTATTCATTATCATTTCGGAACGTGGATGAAAAGTAACAGTTTCAAATGCACCCAACTGCAAATCGGCCGCGACGGCATGGCCTGCGCTGACGCGATCGACCTCGAACTCTTGGCCGGAGCGCTGCTGGTCGTGCAGGGGGCAAACGGGGCGGGGAAATCCACCCTGCTTAAAACCCTTGCCGGGCTGCTGCCTGCGATCGCGGGAAGCTACGTTCACGACTGCGACGCGCCTGCGCTTCTCTATATCGGCCATCGCCATGGCATGTTGGGCGAAGTGAGTGTGGCGGAAAACGTCGCATTCTGGGCACGCAGTTATGGTGTGCCCGAACTTGCTGCCACGGCGCTGCATTATTTCGACCTCGGCCCGTATGTGGATATGCCGCTTTGCGAATTATCGGCCGGGTGGCAGCAACGCGTATCGCTCACACGGCTTATTACCATCCCGGCGAATCTGTGGTTGCTTGACGAGCCCGCCGCAAATCTCGACCGTGACGGTGCGAATTTGTTGCAAAGCCTGTTGCAAACGCGGCTGGAACAAGGGGGAATCGCATTGCTCACCAGCCACGCCAGCTGGGGCGGCGAGAAAGTGCAAACTTTAACGCTTACTAATGAAAATCAATTTATTGAGGAGATATCCTCATGATGGCATTGTTACGATATGAATTAATGTATTACTTTAAGAATAAAAAAGAACTTACTGTAATATCAATATTATTCTTATCATTTTTTATTCTGTTGCCGTTTAGCTTAAAGTATCAGTTGAAGTCGCTTTCAGTCCTGTCCGATAGCGTGCTATGGCTCGCCATGCTTACCAGCCACAGCCTTGCGGGTGCCACACTGTATGAACGCGACCGGTTGAGCGGCCGGCTCGATTATTATCCTTTGCTGCCACAGTCGCTGGAATCGGTCGTTTTGATCAAATGGCTGGCCAGTTACTTGGCGATTACAATGCCTATGGTGCTAATGACGCCATTGGTGCTATTACTTTCGGGGAGAAATTTCTTTGTCGAAATTCAAATGTTAAGCGCCATTTTGGTTGGTAGCGCTGCTATCAGCGCCATTACCAACCTGAATGCAGCGCTATTGGCAGGCATCGGGCAGGGTGCGGGGGCGATATTGGGGTTACTTGTTTTGCCGTTGGCAGTGCCAGTGATCATTTTTGGTAGTGCTTTTAGCCATGCGGGCGATCTTTCATACCTGCTGGTGGTGCTCGGCTTTACAGGATTCCTCTTGCCATTGTTGGCGCTGGGCGGCGCGTCCTGCCTTCGGCATGCCCCTTAAGTTGGCTGCAACCTTTTAAGAGGGGAAGCTAAACTTAGCGGGTAGCCTCAGTTTAAAGGTTATCCTAAAGTCGCATAATATGTATTATGGAAAATAAGGTCAGGGGAAAGCTATAGGATAGCTGATAGTCTAGGCGATATCGATTTCCATGCCATCGAAGGCAGGTTCACAATTCTCAGGAAGTTCACGGCATAAGCGCTCATAGTCGAACACGTGGGTCATGTGGGTTAGGATGGCGCGTTTGGGTTTCAGTCGCGCCACCCACTCAAGCGTGCGCGCCAGATGTGCATGGGTCGGCGCCGGCTCGTATTGCAAGCAATCCACAAGCCAAACATCAAGTGATTCAAGAAGTTGAAGTGATTGTTCGGGTAACTTATCCACATCCGTTGAATAGGCAAAATTTCCAATGCGATAGCCAAGGCTCTTCCCCTTGCCGTGATACTGAAGAAAACTTTGGATGTTTACTCCAGCCACCTGAAAATAATCATATTCTTCAATGAAATTGACTTCAAGCGCTGGCACGGCGGGGTTATCGCCGTGGCGAATCGGCGCAAAACAATAGCTAAACTGCTGCGTGAGCCTATCCAGTGTTTCCTTTGATCCGTAAAGCGGAATCGCCCGCTTCATGTGAAAATTGAAGCTGCGTAAATCGTCGATCCCATGGGTGTGATCGGCATGGGCGTGGGTGTAAAGCACCGCATCGAGATGGCTCAAATCCTGCCGCAACGCCTGTTGCCGTAAATCCGGCGATGTGTCCACGAGCAGTTTTGCATCGCCCAGCTCGATCAAGATAGATGCCCGGGTGCGGTTATTGCGTAGGTTTGAACCCTGGCAAACTGCACATTGGCAACCAATCAGTGGCACCCCGCCCGACGGGCCGCAGCCCAGTACGGTCACTTTCATGGGCGTGCGGCCTTGCTGAAAAGCCTGAAAAAATTATCGGTTGTGACGCGAGCCACCTCTTCTGCTGTCACCCCTTTTATCTCAGCTAACCGGGCGGCCGTGAGCGCTGTGAAGGCCGGTTCGCAAGGTTTGCCGCGATGCGGCTCGGGCGCGAGGTACGGCGCGTCGGTTTCGACCAGCAATCGCTCAAGCGGTACGCTGGCCACCGCATCGCGCAGGGCCTGCGACTTTTTGAAGGTGATAATGCCGGAACAAGAAATATATCCGCCAAGTTTCACTGATTCATCAGATAGATATTGTGTAGAGCTAAAGCAATGAATGAGGAATCGAAATGGCCCCGTCACTTCATGTTCTTGCTTAAGTAGAGCCACCGTTTCCTCGTCGGCGTCGCGGCTATGGACGATGACTGGCAAATCGAGCCGACGGGCGACGCGGATATGGCGACGGAAAAGTTCAGCCTGAATTTCGCGCGGCGAATGCTCATAATAGAAATCGAGCCCCGTTTCGCCAATGCCGATGACGCGCGGGTGACGCGCCGCCTCTTCCAGCTCGGCCTGCGAAATATCCTCATGTTCAGCCGCGTCATGCGGATGCACACCGATGGAGCAGTAAATCTCGGGATGTGCCTCGGCCAGCCGCTTCACTTGCGCAAAGTCGCTGCGCTTGGTGGAAATGGTCTGCATCACCCCCACCCCCGCCGCCTTCGCCCGCGCAATCACCCCCGCCGTATCGGCCAAATCCGGGTAATTCAGGTGGCAGTGTGAGTCGACGAGCATTATGCCGCATCCGCCATCAATCGTGGAAACACACCCTCCGGCTTTGGCAACTGCGTGCCGGGCTTCAGTGCGAATTCGGGCGTGAGGTGTTTGAACAGGCGCTCACCTTGAGGCACGGCCAGTTGATCGAGCAGTTTAGCGGCTGCATCCGGTGTGAAAGGTTGCAACATAAGCGCAATGCAGCGGATGGATTCGGCAAGGTAGTACAGCACCGCCTGCATGCGCTCGGGGTCGGTTTTCTTGAGGGTCCACGGGGCTTCGCGGTCGATATATTCGTTGGCGGCGCTCGACATGGCGAGAATACTGCCAATCACTTCGCCGAATTTGCAGCGTTGCATTTGCTCGCGCGCGCTGTTGTGGGTAGCGTCGCTCGTGACGCGCACCATTTCCATCAGCGCCGCGTCCTGCGGGCGCACGGCGGCGGCATTCACGGCGGGCACTGCCTCGCCCGCGTTTTTAGCGATCATGCTGAGGGTGCGTTGTGCTAAATTGCCGATATTATTGGCAAGGTCGGCATTGATGCGGTCGAACATCTGGCTGCGACTGAAATTGCCGTCGGAGCCGAACGGCACTTCGCGCAGCAGGAAATAACGCGTCTGGTCGAGGCCGTATTTTTCGATGAGATGCGCCGGGCTCACCACGTTGCCGAGTGACTTGCTCATTTTTTCGCCCTCAATCGTCCACCAGCCATGGGCGAAAATGCGTTTGGGCAGTTCGAGTTTCGCGCTCATGAGAAATGCCGGCCAGTACACGGCGTGAAAGCGCAAAATGTCTTTGCCGATCATATGTAAATCGGCGGGCCAGAAGCCGTCAGCGGCGGTGTAATAGTTGGTTAGCGCGTCGAGCCAGACATACATGATGTGCGCTTCATCGCCCGGCACGGGGATGCCCCAATTAAAAGTAGTGCGCGAAATAGAGAGGTCTTTAAGCCCCCCCTTCACAAAACTGATCACTTCGTTACGGCGCGATTCGGGCAGAATAAAATCCGGGTGCGCGGCATAATAATCGAGGAGTGGTTGTTCGTATTTGCTGAGTTTGAAGAAATAGCTCGGCTCCTCCACCCACTCCACTTCGGCCCCCGTCGGCGCTTTGCCGTCGACGAGCTCCGATTCGGCATAAAACGCTTCGTCGCGGGTGGCGTACCAGCCGCCATAATTGGCGAGGTAAATGTCGCCGGCGGCTTCGAGTCGTTTCCACATTTCCTGCGCAGCCTTGATGTGGCGCGGCTCGGTGGTGCGAATGAAATCGTCGTTCGTGAGGTTAAGGTCGCGCCCCATGTCACGGAAATGCTCGCTCACTTCGTCGACAAACGCCTGCGGTGGCATTCCGGCCTTGGCTGCAGATTTTTCAACTTTTTGTCCGTGTTCGTCGGTGCCGGTGAGGAACTTCACGTTCATTCCATCAAGGCGCATGTAACGCGCAATCGCGTCGCACGCGACGGACGGGTAAGCGCTGCCGATATGCGGCTTGTCGTTGACGTAGTAGATGGGAGTGGTGATGAAGTAGTTGTTCATAGTGAGTGGTGGGTTGTGAGTGGTGAGTGGTGGATCGTAAGTGCAGGATTAACTAGCCTGAGCAGCACAAGTAATCCAACAAAAACACTACGCACTACGCACTACCCACCACTCACCATTTTAAGCCGCCAGCCTGTCAAGCTGGCTGGGGTCGGTGAGCAGACGAATGCTAAGGCGTTTGTCGAGGTTGAACGTGTCGGTTTGTTGTAGCAGCGTATTGCCCTTGTCGCGCCACTCGGCGACAGCGCGTGGCGTGGTGGTGGCCATGATGGCGGCGATGAGCGCCGCTTCGCGCGGTGAAATAGCGAGTTGCGGGTGCGGGTGTAGCATCAGCCGGTGCATGGCCACGCGCCAGCCATGCAGCACGGCGTCCCAGCCCTCAACGGATTTTTGGGCGCTGGCGCTGTCGGCGAAGCTTTGGCGAGCTTCGTGCGTGGCGGTGGGTTGCATGGCGGCCAGCCAGCGCAGATACCAGTCGATGCCGTTTGCCTGATGTAACGTCATGGCGTAACCCGGCGAGCCGTAGCTGAGCGCATACAGCGGTGCATAATCGTTGGGCGCGATTGAGGGAGCGAGTTGCTGCAAGGTGGCGGCGAATGCATCGGTGTCGGGCGGCTGCAAGGGATAGTGGCGACAGCGTGAGCGGATGGTGGGCAACAATTTTCCCGGCTCGTGGCTGACGAGCAGCAGCAGCGCACGCGGTGGCGGCTCCTCGATGGTTTTCAGCAAGGCGTTGGCGGCGTTGGCGTTCAACTGGTCGGCGGCGTCGATGACCACCACGCGCCATGCACCTTCGGCGGGAGTGAGGCTTAAAAATTCGGGAATTTTACGCGCGGCCTCGACGGAAATAATCGGTTTCTTGGTTTCATCACCGGGTTCGAGTGTGCGTAAATCGCTGTGTGCGCCGCTGGCTACGCGTCTGAAAAGCTGCGACTCAGGGTCCATTTGCAACGATGCTGCCGCGGGTGATGGAACTTCCGGCGCATTGCCAAACAGCGACAGGCTCGGCGCTTCAGCCGGTGCGGCCACCCCCTGCCCCAAGGCAAACCGTGCCATGCGGTAGGCCAGTGTCGCCTTGCCAATGCCGCGCGGGCCAGTGATGAGATAGGCGTGGTGTGTCGTACCCCGGCTGAATTCATCGACGAAGCGCTGCTCAACCCCCGCATGCCCAAACAAATGCGGATTCGCGCGCGGAGCTGGTAATTCGACGGATGGGATTTTTTCGCGGGCCATGCTAACTAACTATCTCCGACCATAAGTCATTCCATTGCGGATTTTTTGCTTCAATCAGCTTGATTTTTTGCTGCCGCAGATATTTTTTGAGCCTTTTCTCTCGCACTATTGCGGCATCCATTGTTTCACACATTTCAAAATATACCAACTGCGTCACATGATATTTTTTTGTAAAGCCATCCACTGCGTGAGTTCGATGCTCATAAATGCGTTTAGTGAGATTCGACGTGACGCCAACATATAAGGTTCCAGCACGCCCACTGGCCAAAATATAAACTGCGATTTGCGTGTAGCGCATAGTTCCGTCATCGCCCGAGTTGCACAGCAACTATAGGGCGATCCATACTGCCTGCCAATGGATTCCCCTATAATTTGCTAAGCAAATTCGGGGAATGACGATGTTGAGAGTGCCAAGCCAAATCGCTGGTTGATGGCATCAATAACCGCCGCGTGCACCTGCGTCGTGGCTTTCGTTGCGTCGATGGTGTGGATGCGCTCGGGATTCGCAGTCGCGAGCGCCAGAAACCCTTGTCGCAGCGTTTCGTGAAAATCGAGATGCATCTGCTCGAACCGCGATTCGGCGACGTTGCCGCGTGCGACGGTGCGGGCGAGGCCGGTTTTGGGCGGCAGGTCGAGCAGCAATGTGAGTTCAGGCCCTTGATTGCCAAACAGAAGCGCATAGAGCTGGTCGAGCCACGCAGTGCCGACGCCTTTCGCGATGCCCTGATACACATAGGTCGAGTCGTAAAACCGATCGCACAATACCCATTCGCCGCGGGCAAGCGCCGGGGCGATTTTGGTGGCGAGGTGGTCGTAGCGCGCGGCCATGAACAATAGCGATTCGGTGGTGGGGTGCCATTTATCGGCGGCACCGCTGACCACAAGGCCGCGTATGGCCTCACCGCCTGGCGAACCACCGGGCTCACGCGTGGTGATATGGGCGATGCCCGCGCTCGCAAACGACTGCGCCAGCAGTTTCAGCTGCGTCGATTTACCCGCCCCCTCGCCGCCCTCGAAGCTGATGAAGCGCGGGTTCACTTGTGTTCCGTCATCACCCGAGTTGCGAAGCAACTATAGGGTGATCCATGCAGCAAGGCCGAATGGATTCCCCTATAATTTACTGCGTAAATTCGGGGAATGACGGTCATTATAACCCCAACCGCCGTGTGAAGCGTGCGAAGAAGCCAAGTTTTTCGACGGCCTGAGCGGTCACGAGCGGCACTTCTTTCGTGCTACCGTTGGCGAGGGTGATGGTGAGGCTGCCCACTTGCGTGCCAGCAGCTACTGGGGCGATGAGCGGCCCTTTGTGGCTCGCCGTGATTTTGATTTTATCGCGGCCAAGTTTGGGGATGCTCATCACGACGTCATTGGCGACGGTGAGCGGGGTGTCGAGCGTGGTGCCCATCCACACGGCGGCTTTGGTGACTTCTTTGCCGGGTTTGAACAGTACGAGGTTGTCGAAATTACGCAGGCCCCATTGCAAAATGCGCTCACCTTCGGATGCGCGCAGCTCTGCGGAATCAAGCCCGTTCAGCACAAGGATTAAACGTCGGTTGGTGGCGGGATCGACGGCGGACAAAGTGATGCCGTAGCCAGCTGCTTCGGTATGTCCGGTTTTAAGCCCGTCGACATGCAACGCCGCGTTACCAAGCAGCAGGTTGCGGTTGAACTGGCGGATGTTGTGGAAGGTAAATTCGCGCTCGCTGAGGTAATGGTAATCATCCGGAAAGTCGCGAATAATGGCGGCGGCCAGCACGGCTAAATCGTGCGGTGTGGTGGTGTGCGCAGCATTCGGCCAGCCGCTAGCGTCCGTAAAGTTCGTGGCTGTCATGCCCAGTTTTTTCCCGGTCTCGTTCATTTGGCCGGCAAAAGCCTCTTCCGACCCGGCAATGCCTTCAGCTACCACGATGCAGGCGTCGTTGCCCGAGGCGATGGCAATGCCACGAATTAAATCCGACAGCGGAATCTGGCTGCCGAGTGGCACAAACATTTTGCTGCCCTGCATGCGCCACGCTTTTTCGCTGACGGTGAATTGGCTGTCGAGGCTTAGCGTACCTTGTTTCAGCTTGTCGAAAATGATGTAGAGCGTCATCATTTTTGTCATGGAGGACGGGTACATTTTTGCGTCGGCCGCGCGGCTGGCAAGCACGGTGCCGGTGGTATAATCGAGCAGTTCTACATGGCTTGCGGGGCTTTCGAGTGTCGAGCCATCCGCAGTGGTCAGTGGCATGGCGGCAGCAGTGGTACGAAGGCTAAGATCGAGTCCGGCTTCGCCACCACCTTCTTCCTCAGCCCGTGCGCCGACCGAAAAAGCACTCGTCACCAACAAGAGTGCAACTGTAAACCATGACCAGCGTTTCAACATCACGTACCTTCTTTCTTGAGTCAGTATTAGGGCGTTATCTTATCGGTTTTATGGGTCGCGCACCGACTGAGCCACGATGTTACGCTCGCTCAATCGATTCACCGTAATCGCCTGCACTTCAGGGCTGCGATACGGCCCCATACGCACGCGGTAAATCGTTTGGCCGTTGGCAATCTGCCCGGCACTAATGCTTGCGGGCCCGAGATCACGCACTTTTGCTACCAGCAACTCTGCATTGGCTTTGTTGGCAAACGCGCCGATCTGGATAAACGAGGGTGCAAGTGCCCCTGCTGGCGATTTCGGCGTGATACTGGCCACCGCCATAGGTGGCGAAGTCGCCTTCGGCAGCACAATGGGCGCAGAGACCCCGGCGGGCGTCAGCCCCTGATTAGCCAAAGGTGGTGCGCGCGTGTCGGGCGACGCCTGAATCACAGGCTGCGCGCCACTCCCCATAGGCAATGCGGATGGTGGCAGATCGTTGCTGCTGATATTCCCTGCATCGACATTGCTCACAGTGTTATCGCGGCTGGCAAAATTGTCGATGGCCTCGCGGGTGGGCAGGGGTTGCGTAGGCACGGGCGGTGTGGCTGCCTGTGCTTCGCTTACGAAAAGCTGGTCGAACCAACTGCTGCTTTCTTTTGCGGGCGCGGGTGCATTTTGGCTGGCATCCGCGAGTGCGAACGGATTAGCGGGGACGCTTGCGGGGGCTGGAGTGGAATGATTTTGTGTGTAAGCCAGCACTTCATCATTCACGTCGATGGATTTTGGGTCGCGCCCGTCGGCCAGTAAATCGGCGAAACGTTGCGATTCGGCGGGTAGATATTCCACCCTCACTTTGCCAACGCCCACGCCAATCAGGCCAATTTTTTCGGCGGCACCCCGGCTTAAATCGATAATGCGGCCTTTGGCAAACGGCCCGCGATCATTCACCCGCACAATGGCCGATTTGCCGGTGGATTCCAACGTTACACGAACAATCGAGGGCAGCGGCAACGTGCGGTGCGCGGCAGTCATTTCGTGTTTGTCGAAGGTTTCGCCGTTGGCGGTTTTACCACCATGAAAGCCCGGGCCATACCACGACGCCAGGCCTTTTTCCACGTAATCGGGCTGGTAGCGCGGCACGTAGGTTTCGCCATCGATGGAGTAAGACTGACCGAGTTTGACGTTTGGCGCTACGCGCTTGCCATTCACAAAACCGGGCACGCCTTCCGTCGATTCTTCATGGCCAGAATAGGTGACGCGATGGCTGCTTGAACATGCGCTAAGCGCGAACAACAAGGCAATCAGTGCGAGTGACTTCAACCGCATCAACGCCCCGCAATCTGGCCGGCGAGCGTGCCGACGGCGGTGGCGAAATAGCGCGAACGATTCCATTGCAGCAGTGCCTTGAAATTGCCAGTCACCAAGGTGGGTATATTTTCTGCCTCGGCGGCTTTATCGAGATAGATCGCGTACAGCAATTGCGACCCGCCGGGTGTTACGACAAAACCCCGATCCTGCTCGGGGTCGAACTGGGTAACGCGAATGCCGCGTTTACCCCAATATTCGCCGGTCTGAGGCTTCTCAATGCTCGCTTCAGCTGGCTTGAAATGCCCGGCGTCACCGGTCTCACCCAAGACCGTTCCGGTGGTTTTGTCCCAGCCCAACCCATGCAGATAATTGGCGATGGAAGCGAACACATCCGCCTTGTCGTTCCAGATGTCGCGTTTGCCGTCGCCGTCGCCATCCACCGCGAACGCGAGGTAGGTGCTCGGAATAAACTGGCAGTCGCCCATGGCCCCGGCCCACGAGCCAGTGAGTTCGGCGGGTACTAATTGCTCTTGCTGAATGACTTTAAGTGCCGAAATAAGCTCTTTCGCAAAAAAATCCGCGCGGCGGCCTTCATAGGCGAGTGTGGCGAGCGATTGCACCACCGAGAAATTGCCGGGGTGGTTGCCGTAATCCGACTCGATGCCCCACAGCGCCACAATATATTCCGGCTGCACGCCATACTGTGCGCTGATTTTTTTCAGGGTTTCGCGGTGCGCCGCCATCATTTCACGGCCGATACGAATGCGGCGCTCGCTGATGGTGTTCGCCAGATATTTCTCGAGCGTGACGGTATTTTCGGGCTGCTTGCGGTCGAATTTAATCACCTGCTCGTCGATTTCGATGCCGTCAAACGCGGCATCCAGCGTGGCGCGCTCAATGCCCTCGGCCAGTGCGCGGGTGCGGAAAGTCTCCTGCCACTGGGCGAAATCAGGCGACTGGGCGCGGGCAGTGCCGAGCATTACACCCAACATCAGCAACAAACCGGCCATCATCACAACCCGCCAACGCATGCAGTACATATCCTCATTCGAAAATAAAATGGATGGGATTTATGGCGGGCCCTCCCCCCCGCCGCAAGGTGAATGGGCATGCTATACACAGGGTTGCGCTTTTTCGTCGTCGCAAGCAAAGCACCTGCTTATATTGCTGTGTGGAAAAAGCTGAAGAAGCAGTTTCGCTGAGCGAGCGGTTAGTGGGTGCCGGCGTGGTTTCGCGCCTTGGTGAATCGCTACAAACGCACCTGCCCGGCGCGAATTACTTGTTGGTCTGCGACGACGCGACGTGGCTGGCCGCGGGCGAACGCGTGCGGCAAATGCTGTTCACGCACGTGGGCATCACCCCTTTTTCGTTTGGCCGTGCGCCGCTGGCCAGCACCGAAAATGCGGGAAAGCTCGTGGCACAAGCTGCCGCCATGGATGGCTTAATTGCTGTGGGCTCCGGCACCATTAACGATCTCACCAAATACGCCGCCACGGTGGCTGGAAAACCCTATATCAGCATCGCCACCGCCGCCTCGATGAACGGCTATAACAGCGCGACCGCAAGCCTTGAGCATCATGGTTTCAAGCATTCCTACCCAGCCCGCCCGCCGCGTCTGGTGATCGCCGATCTTGATGTCATCATCGCGGCCCCTCGCCGCCTTTCGCGCGCCGGGCTGGGCGATACGCTTTGCCGCACAAGTGTCGAGAGCGATACGCTGCTCGCCCATTATCTGTTCGACGCGCCTTACCTGCGCGAAGCATTCGAGCAATTTCGTCAGTATGAAACTACGCTGGTCACGCAGTCGACCGGGTTCAAACAAAACGATCCGGCATATTTCGAGTTGCTGATGCACGCATTGCTCGATACCGGCGAGTGGATGGCGAAAAGTGGATCGAGCGCGATTGCAAGTCAGGGCGAGCACATGATCGTGCACACGGCCGAGCTGATGTATGGCGCGGAATTGTGCAACTATACCCATGGCGAACTGGTGGCGCTGGCCACCATCACCCACTCCAATCTACAGGAAAAAATGCTGTTAGGTAAGCCTGTGGTACGCGCCATGCCGCGCGAAGAGCATCATTTTATCCGCCAGTTCGGGCGCGCCGCCGGGCCGGATTTGTTTGCCTTGTATCACAAAAAAGCGAACATGGTCGACGATGTGGATGGATTGCAGCGTAAGCTCGACGGCTTGTGGCAGGAAATCAAGGCAGCGATTTTGGCTATTCAGCAGCCGTCGGGCGTACTTGAGCGGCTTTATCGTCAGCTCAACCTGCCCACCGCTACCAGCGACCTCAGGCTGAATGCCGACCGTTACCAGTCAGCCGTCACTTACGCCTACCTGACGCGCGACCGTTTCACGTTTTTGGATTTGGCGGCAATGAGTGTAAAACGCTAGCCGCGACCGCGGTAATTCGGCACGTCCTGCGGCGGAATCCAGACATGTTTCGGCGCCTCGCTGGTTTGGAAAAACACATCGATCGGCATGCCGCCGCGCGGATACCAATAACCGCCGATGCGCAGCCATTGCGGTTCGAGCAACTCAACGAGGCGACGGGCAATACCGATCGTGCAATCCTCGTGAAATGCCCCATGGTTGCGGTATGAATGTAAATACAGCTTGAGCGATTTACTCTCGACAATCCAGTTGCGCGGCACATAATCGATCATCATATGCGCGAAATCCGGCTGGCCCGTGACAGGACAAAGCGACGTAAATTCCGGCGCCGTGAAGCGAATGAGATAATCGACCGTCGGCTGCGGATTGGCCACGCGCTCAAGCACAGCCACTTCCGGTGAGGCGGGCAGTGCCGTAGTGGCACCAAGCTGGCTGAGATTGAGGGGGTTTTGTTCCATGCAAAGCGTTCTATGCGCGGCGCGGGCCCGCGTCAATCCTAGTGTAAACGCTCACCGGCTTTTTTCCCGCCACGCCAACATGTCGACCACATTTTGGTTGTTCGGGTCGGCTGCTGCCCCCTTCACTGTCGTCGCATTCATAGGAAAGCCTGGCTTTTCGGGCGCTGCAGCTTTGACGCCGGGTTTCATCTCGTGCAGTTCACCAGGACTCAGGCGGCCAATAGCTAGGCGCATGCTGATCATCAATTCATTCATGCGCGGAATTGCCTGGCGAATCAAAAATTGCTGAATCAATACATCAATCGCCCTGCAATCTTCGGACGCATGCAGGGTGCTCCTCAGCTCCATGCTCCGCTGAGCCAAATGGTCAATACCTTCATCGAAATCGCCCGGGAAAATATCTTCTAAATTCTCGCGCAATTCACGGGCAATGGCTCTCGGGTTTTGCCTGTAATCGCCCGAATAACTGCGAATGGCCATTCCCAATTCATTCAATATTTCGCCTCGGCCATCGAAAAATGTTTCGTCACGCAGTAAGCTTTCATCCATTTTGCCGGCGCCTAAGGTGTCGCCCGCTACTTCAAGTATGGCCATTTCGCGCGCCTTGGGTATGTTTACCAGTTGCGTGCTGAAATCATAGAGTGCCGACAGTTCCAGGTAATCGAGATAGACGCGTTGCAGCACATCGCCCTCGGGTAACTGAAGCGTCTGCTGGTTAGTCAATTTACGACGATATTCCTCAACCAACATTTTGCCGGTGGGGGCAATCGACTCCTCCATCAGCAGTTGGTGTAACGGCAGGTTCGCTAGCTGCTGCAGTAAATTACGCGATGCGATAGAAATGTTGTTGTCCATCATCTTTTTAACTCAGGGCCGGATCGTTCATGCCATTTTCAGCAAAACCTTTGGCGCGAAGCTGGCAACTGTCGCAGTGGCCGCAGGCTTTGCCATCGACTGGATCGTAGCAGGAAATGGTGAGTGAATAGTTAACACCTAGGCGCAGCCCCTCGCGAATAATCTCACCCTTCGTCATGGCGATGATGGGGGTGTGGATTTTAATATGCCCTTCACCCATCGGGGGGAGGGTTGGGAGGGGGGCTGACACACACTCTGCGCTTCGTGGCTGCCCCCCGCCTTCCCTCCCCCCGATGGATGGAGGGATAACGTAAGCAGTGGCGAGGTTGGCCATACGCTCAAACGCCGCGATAAACTCTGGGCGGCAATCGGGGTAGCCGCTGTAATCGAGCGCGTTCACGCCGATGAAAATATCATAGGCCCCGAGCACTTCCGCCCAAGCGAGCGCAAAACTAAGAAAAATGGTATTGCGCGCGGGCACATAGGTGATGGGAATCCCCTCGCCCATTTCGCCGGCGCTGCGGTCTTTGGGCACGTCAATGTCGGCTGTGAGGGCCGAGCCGCCGAATAGCCGCAAATCAATATCGGCGATTTTATGGGCATGTGCGCCGAGTGCCGCGGCCACTTTATTGGCCGATTCCAGCTCCACCGCATGACGCTGGCCGTAGCGGAAACTTAAGGCATACACCTCGAACCCCTGCGCGCGAGCGATGGCCAGCGTCGTCGCGGAATCGAGCCCGCCGGAGAGTAACAATACGGCTTTTTTATTCATGGCACGCTACGCCCGGGCTCGAGCCGATTTACCATCAGCGACGCGCGCCTCGGCAGAAACGGCGTGGTCGCGCAGCTTGCTAATCGCCTCTCCAAGACTGCTTTCGGGGTCGGCCAAGAACTCTGAAAAGTTCTGATGTTTTGCCCCGTGTTTTTTTGCTTCCTGATACATATGGTCGAAATACCGCCTTGTGGAGCGCAGATAATAGTTTTCCGGTCGCTTTGAATCAAGTGCGTCGGCCAGCCAGCCATTGGGCGAGTCGTCGAGCACCCGGTCGTACAGCGCTTTATAAAGAGGCTGCACCGATTTAGCGCGCCCGTCAATCGGCTCACCGCGTGCGCTTGCTTCGCTGATTTCATGAATCACCGCATCCCGGTTCGCCGCGACTACCGTCAGGCTCATCAGGTTAGGGTTGCGGTCGGTGGCGGCATAGACGTGCTTGGGAGGCTCGTTACCGAGCTCGGCAATTTGTGTGTCGCATTGCTCGAGGAGCGTTTCGAGGCGCTCGATTTTCTGCTGTTTGTAGCCCACGACAATACGCCATTTATCTTTTTGCGCTTCAATTTTTTCCAGAGTTTTTTCTCGCAGAGCAATCCTCTTTTTCTGCAGCGGACCAATCTTTCTATTGCATTTGAGCGTTTCAGTATGAATGTCTCTTTTTAACTGTCGTAAATCTTCGTGTTCAGGATGTTCCGCATCGCTAGAGATTTCTGGAAAAAGCACATCCACCAGCGCTTTCTCCCCGAGCTTATAGTATTTATTTTGAAATAATCGTCCTATGTCACTCTCAGCTTCAGCTATTTTTTCCTGAGTTTCTGCTAATTCTTCTTCACTCGGGAAGGGCTTGGCAATGCTATCTTCCAACTCCTTGATCCCTTTACGCTCATTGGCGATTTCTTTCAACAGATTCGCCCGCTCTTTCTGACGTTCAGCCATCAGTGCAACCTGACTTTTCTGGCGCGATTCATTCAGATTCAACCAGTAATTATTCAACGCCAGTGGGCGCGAATTCTGCATGGCGCGCGCATCGGCAAACCCATATTCTTGAGGGTTAGCAGCGCCATCTGCAGCTACGTGCTTACCGTTACCATTTCCGTTGATCGGGGTGCGCAACTTATGAGCTTTCCACACTTCGATCGACTCTGGCGTCACATCGATCACCACCGGAATCTCAACGCAATTGCCGACATTTTTAACCCCGTGGATTCTGTTGAAACGCTGGCCGTTGCTGTGTGTATTGGGGAAACGCAACATGATGGTCATCCGCGTTTTGCCTTCGCGCTGGGCTTGTTCCACCGCATCGGTCAGCAGCAAGGCAGGTGTTTGCGTATCGATTTTTCCATCAATCGGGTGGTCGCGGCTGAGTGC
>JBJXEM010000058.1:0-38731 GCA_046154225.1 Rickettsiales bacterium | reverse complement strand
CTAGCGGGGGGAGGTAGGAGGGGGGATTCAGACCTCTCCCAAGGGAGAGGTTTTTCATCGCCATGATAAAAGCTGACGCCCTGTTACCTCTCCCTTGGGAGAGGTCAAAAAATGCAACAGGCATTTTTTGGGTGAGGGCGTACGGCGTTGAATTACGCCGCGACTTTAAATTCCTGACCGGCCAGATTCTGGTTCACGAAATCCCAGTTCACCAGTTTGTCGAGGAACGTCTGCACGAAATCCGGGCGGCGGTTTTGGTAGTCGAGGTAGTAGGCATGCTCCCATACATCGACGGTGAGGAGCGCCGTTTCACCATGCGCGAGTGGTAAATCAGCGTTGGCGGTTTTAGTGATTTTCAGTTTGCCCGAAGCATCCTTCACCAGCCACGCCCAGCCCGAGCCGAACTGCGCGAGGGCCGCGGCTTTAAAATCGGCCGCGAATTTGTCGTAACCGCCGAGATCGCTCTCAATTTTTTTGGCTACTTCGCCGGTCGCTTTGCCGCCACCGTTAGGCTTCAGGCATTCCCAGAAGAAGCTGTGGTTCCAGTGTTGCGCGGCGTTATTGAACAGCGGTGCTTTCGCCGAATCCTTGGCGCTCGCCTTGATGATGTCTTCGAGCGACGCCTTTTCATGTTCCGTGCCGGCCACCAGTTCGTTCAGTTTGGTGACGTAAGCCTGATGGTGCTTACCGTGGTGGAATTCAAACGTCTTGGCCGAAATCATCGGCTCGAGTGCGGCTTTATCGAAGGGCAGGGCGGGGAGGGTGAAGGTCATGGCAGTATCCTTTGCAAGCGGGTTGGCGGGGGAGGCAGATAAGCCACGCGGCAGAGCACCGAGTGCCAGCGAACCAGCGGCAAGGTGTAGGAAATTACGTCGTGTCAGGCCCATGCGGCTCCTTAATGATTGGGCAATCTAGTCGCAGCACGCCCGCAGTTCAAGTAAAGAAGCGGTAGTGATTTATGGTGCGGCGTAATGTTCGGGTGGGCGCTGCGCGTGCTGTGCATTGCCGCCAAGCAACGCCAACGCCGCGCGTGCAGCTCGGTGGCCGGAACCTGCGGCGGCATTGAGTGTAGCGGGGCGGGTAGGGTCGAGCCAATCGCCCGCCAGCAGCACGCGAGGCGGCAAATGGGCTTCAGGCAATGGTAATGGCTGCAGCGCGTGGCCCGCACGTTTTTCGCGGTGGAGGGCGTAATCCGGAAAGGCCTGTTCGCGAAGAGTATCGTGACGTTTTTGTAAAAAGCGCCACAGCCGCCGGGCGAGTAATTCGCCGTCTTCGTGCCATTGGTTATCGGCGACGCGAATGCTGCAGCTGATGCGTCCGGGCGCGTAGTGAATCATATCGACCGGGCTATCATGCGCGGCTACCAGTTTTTCGCTCACACCATGCGCCACAGCGAAATGGCAGATGATGGCGGCGTGCGTGCCACTGGGCACGACAAGGCCCGGTATCACGCTCGCGGCAAATGCAGGCGGTGTCGCGAAAATGACGATGTCGGAGTCGCCGAGGGCGATTTTCTTGCGGGCGAATTGCAGCGCATGCGGCGCGCCCTGCTCCAGCACAAGCGATTTCAGCGCGTGGCTGAAATAAAGGCTGCCGCCGTGACGCTCGAGATAATCGAGCGCGGGCGTAATGAGCTGGCGACTAAGCTTGGGCACGTGAAACATGCGCCACGCCGCAGGCTGTACGAGTCGTCGCAGTGCTTGCGCTGCAAGGGGTGCGGGTAACTGATGCGCATCGCTGTGCAGCCAGTTGCGCGCGAACGGGGCCAGCCATTCACCCGCGAGCGGACTCTCCGCCGACACCGCCCTATCGAGGGTGCTGGTGGGTCGTAATGCGTAACGCGCAAGCTCCAAATAATCGGCGACGGGTGCAAACGGAAGTGGCAGCGGATGTGTCATCGGCTGCAATGCGTCACGCGCACCCACCCGGTCGAGGTACGAAAACAACTCCCGCGCGTTGGCGTCGACGATGTGCAACCCATGGTCACATTCGCTGAGTGCGCCAATGGTGCTGCTGCGCGCCCGCCCGCCTGCAGCGCTTGAAGCTTCGTAGAGGCGCACCGGTACATGCTTTTCTGCCAGCATTGCTGCCGCAGCCAAGCCGCTGACGCCAGCGCCGATGATATGCACGGTTCCCATGGCGTGCATTGTCGGGCAATCGCGGCGGGCTGACAAGTGGCAAAGCGGGGGTGAGTGTGAAAGTTATGAATTAATTCTAATGTTTTGAACTTTTGACCAAGCCATAAAAATCTGTTACGGAACTGCATCGAAAAAATAAAAATACAATAAAAATATAGCTGACTTCATCGGTCAACAATGGGCAGGTATTCTATGAAAAATAATCGTCTCTCCCGCTTTTTCAGTGACTTTAAACGCGACGATTCGCGCGCTTCGCATTTGGCGTTGGGCGCGATTCTCGTCGTCAGCATCCTGTACGCTGCCACGATTGCGTAAGGGCAGCGTGCCAGGGCGGCTTTACATCGGCGCTGGGCTGCGCTAGTCCGTCGCGCATGTCCGATACCCTGCCGCTCGATAATGTGCTCACCCCCTTCATGCTCGAAAATGCCGAGGTGCGCGGCCGCGTCGTGCGACTTGGCAGCACGCTCGACACGATTTTGGGCCGCTATGACTACCCCACCCCGGTGGCGCGGGCGCTGGGCGAGTTGGTGGTGGTGGCGGCTATTTTATCGTCGAGCCTGAAAACCGAAGGCATTCTCACCATTCAAATTCGCGGCAAGGGCGCGGTGCCGCTGCTGGTGGTCGACGCCACGCATGGTGGCGCGCTGCGCGGCTATGCCGATGTCGCCCCCGAACATCGCACCGCGCTCGACGCCGCTGAAAACACCAGCCTCAGCGATTTATTCGGCGACGGTGCCTACCTCGCCATCACCTTCGACCCTGGTGCGGGCATGCAGCGTTACCAGGGCGTGGTGGCGCTTGAAGGGGCGACTATCGCCGAGGCGTTGCTCGGCTATTTTCGCGACTCGCAGCAGATTGAAGTCATCCTACACCTCGCCGTCGCACACGCAAAACACTGGAGCGCGGCGGGCATCCTGCTTGAACGCATGCCGCAAGCCAAGGCCGAGTCCGATAGCTGGCCTTATGCTCGCGCGGTTGCCGCGACCGTCAGCGATGCCGAATTGCTCGACCCGTTGCTCGATGCGCCGACGCTGCTTTACCGCCTGTTCCACGAAAGCGGCGTGTGGGTGTACGACGCGCAGGGCCTCACCACCCACTGCCGCTGCTCGCGCGAACGCATCGAGCAGATGCTACTTTCCATGCCCACCACCGACCGCGCCGACATGGTGGTCGATGGTGCGGCGACGGTGCACTGCCAGTTCTGCAACACCGAACAGCGTTTCACCGCCGAGCAGTTGGGGCTGGGTGGATTAAATTAACGCCCGGGCCGGATTGACGGCTTTTTCACGGCTAATAAATCCTGCATGCGCTGACGTTCGGTTGCGTACGCCATTAGGTACGAGGGGTGGCGGCTGTCGGGAGGCACGGCATTGCCTGCGGTGAAAAGTGGATATCCTGCTTCAAGCGCTTCGATTAATCGGCCGGTCTTCCCGCCAACGGCGACAGGGGTGCGCGCAGGTATTTTTTCGAAGTTTACTAAGTGCGTGTCGTCAATTTCGCAATCACGATAGGCGCGTTCCACCGTTGCGCGGTGGTGCGGGTTTTCGATGGTATGGGTTTGCTCCGGCGAAATGAGGGGGTAATAGGTGTCGTGCACTTCCTTATGGCTCATTGGGAATTTTTTGGGGGAGGACTTCCAGTAAACCTGCGGGTGATGCAGGTTATGCGCGCCACTATAGGCATAGCGCTCGACCTCCGGTAATTGCCGTTCGGCCTGCCAGCCAAGGGTATTTTGCAGCCATGCCTGCGCCGAAACCCGCGCGGTGTCGCGCCCGGCGGTTGAAAAACTGGGGCCGCATTCAAGCACCAGCGGCATGGCCGATTCGGGCATATGCGCAAGGCCACCGAACCATGCATCCAGTTGCGGGTCGGCGGCGGAATAGCGGTAATAATCCAGTATCACATGACGCACCGGCATGCGCGCGATGAGGGGTGAGACCCGGCGCGCGGTTGCCTTTAAGTCGATGCCGTCCTGATAAATACACTCCGCGCGCTCGCGGGGGTCGACTCTTGACTGCCAGCGTGTGCCGAAGGGCACGGCCATGTAGGGAATAACCATCGGCTGGTCGCGCAGGCCCACCGAGCCATGGATATCCAGCATATTGCCTCGCGACTCTCGCCAGTATGGTGCCAGCGTCGCCAGATGCTCCATGTTTTCGTAGTGGCCGTCATCGTAATAAATAGGCGCATTGTTTTTCGCGCGGTCGATGATGTCTTCTAAATAATCCTGTGCATCCTGTGGCGGGTGGCCGAGGGTGAGATATATCTTTCCCGCTTTCGGCCGCGGGCCTTTCAGCCAACGCTCGATGGTCTGTTGTTGCGCCGCCAGCCCTGCAGGTTCGCTTAAATGCGTCAGGGCGTTCACCGCAACGGTTGGGCCTTCAACCCCCGTATCGAGCACTAACACCCCCGGAGTGGCTGTGCGCGCTATGCCAGCAGGCAATCCCGGCGCGAGGTAATACTGCCGAATAAATTCTGCACTGCGCTCGATTGCGTGAAGTTCGTCCTGATCCATGCGCGCAGACTAGCGTTAATCGGCAGCGTGTTTTGTGAAGCTTTTATGAAAATGAGCAGTATGGCCAATGAAATTATACTTGCATTCAACGGGCGATCCGCTATCGCTTGTGCTGAATATACGTCCAACCAGCACGGAGAAATCTCATGTCGCGGGCCAATGTAAAGGACAAACGCAAGGCGCAGTTGATTGCGGCGGCGCTCGATTCGATCGGTAAGCGCGGCTTGCTGGAAACGACCATTACCCATATCAGCAAGGGCGCGGGCATGAGCCGCGGCATCATCAATTTCTACTTCACTTCGAAGGAGACGATGCTGCGCGAAACGCTGAAAACCCTGATCGACGAATACGAAGCCGAATGGGGCGAGGCGCTGGCCAAAGCGGGCGACGACGGGCGCACGCGCCTGAACGCGCTGATTGCGGTGCATTTCGGCAAAAAACTTTGCGCGGCGCGGCGGCTCAATATCATGAGCGCTTTCTGGGGCCACGCGGCCACCCAAACCGCTTATCGCCACCAGCTCGACGCGGCGGATGCCAAAATCGAAACGGCGCTGACCGCGGCGCTGGCGCACACGCTGGGCGGCTCGCTCGAGGAAGCCAAAAACGCGGCGACACAATTGCACGCCTTGATTCGTGGCCTGTGGCTGAATTTCATGTTGAACCCGCAGACGATTGAGCGCGCCACGCTCGCCGCGCACTGCCAAAGCTACCTCGACCGCCTGACCGGCGCGCCCGTGCGCATCGTGCGCGACAACGCGGTGGTCAAACCCGAAGCCAAACCCGCCACCAAGCAAGCGCGCAAAACCAAAACGCCCGAGCCGCAGCAGATGGATATCGAGGATTTGTTCAGCGGCATGCGGTAGGTGTGCTGCGTTGGTTTACGCCGCTGCTTTCGTGCTTTCAAGCCATCCCGCCAAATCGGCTTTCGCGCGGGCCGTATACATTTCGGGGCGCGATTTTTTGTGGGTGCGCCCGGGCAGTGGCGGGAACAGGCCGAAATTCACGTTCATGGGCTGGAAGGTTTCGGCGTTCGCTTCGCCGGTGATGTGCGCGAGTAATGCGCCGAGCGCCGTGGTGCGGGGCGGTAAGGCAAAAATCCCAGAGCCTGTCACCCCGGCCTCGTGCCGGGGGCCATCTTCCGTGGTCGATGGCGCATCCGAAGATGGACCCCGGGATAAACCCGGGGTGACAGGCCGAGTGTTTGGGGACTCGTGCGTAGGCGTAGCCGAGCCGCTAAGCGGCTGGGTCAGCGCCGTAGGCGCGAAGGGGGGTAAGCCCCCTTCAAATGATAAAAGTTCCTCCGCCGCAAAACGCCCGGCGAGCAGCCCACACGCGGCGGATTCGACATACCCTTCAACCCCCGTCACCTGACCGGCGAAGCGAATGTGGGGCGCGGATTTGAGGCGCAGTGTGGCATCGAGCAGCACCGGCGAGTTGATAAACGTGTTGCGATGAATGCCGCCAAGCCGCGCAAACTCAGCGTTTTGAAGGCCTGGGATGCTGCGGAAAATGCGCTGCTGCTCGGCATATTTCAGCTTCGTTTGGAAACCCACGATGTTGTACAGCGTGCCCAGTTTGTTGTCCTGCCGCAGCTGAACTACCGCATAGGGTTTCGGGCTCATTCCCTCCCCCATCGGGGGAGGGTTAGGGTGGGGGCTGCCCAGAAGCGCAGCGCTTGTGTCAGCCCCCCTCCATCCTTCGCCAAGGCTTCGGACGGCAGGCCCATCCTCCCCCCGATGGGTGGAGGAGTTGTTCGCGTGCGGGTTGGTGAGGCCGACCGGTTTCATGGGGCCGAAACGCAGTGTTTCCGGGCCACGGCTGGCCATCACTTCAATCGGCAGGCAACCTTCGAAATAGGGGGTGTTTTTCTCCCATTCCTTGAATTCGGTTTTTTCGCCCGCATTCAGCGCGTCGATGAACGCGAGGTATTGCGCTTTATCCATCGGGCAGTTGATGTAATCTTTCCCGTCGCCGCCCGGGCCGACTTTGTCGTAGCGCGATTGGAACCACGCCGTGTTCATGTCGATGGATTCACGGGTGACGATGGGGGCGATCGCGTCAAAAAACGCCAAATATTCCTGGCCCGTATGGCGCAAAATGGCTTCGCCGAGCGCGGGCGAGGTGAGGGGGCCGGTGGCGATGATCCAGTGCCCGTTGGTCGGCAGTTCTGAGATTTCCTCGCGCACGAAGGTAATGTTTGGGTGAGCCTCAAGCGCCGCAGTCACGCTGGCCGCGAACGCATCGCGGTCCATGGCAAGTGCGCCGCCTGCGGGCACTTTATTGGCGTCGGCGCATTTCAGAATAATACTGTCGCAGCGGCGCATTTCTTCGTGCAGCAGGCCCACGGCGTTGCGCTCGTGATCGTCGGAGCGGAACGAGTTGCTGCACACCAGCTCGGCACAGAAATCGGTGTGGTGGGCTTCCGTTTTACGCACGCCGCGCATTTCGTGGACGACAACCTGCACGCCGCGTTCGGCCGCCTGCCAAGCCGCCTCACTGCCTGCTAAGCCCGCGCCGATAATATGAAGGGGTGCTGTCATGATGTTGTCACAATTATTTGTTAATGCATGCGCGTACTCGATGAATTGATGGTCATGCAAGCAGAATTCAAAAAAGCTCGGGACGCAGTACGGCGCAATTTGGTAGCGCTGATGCAGCCGTTGATGGTGGGCGAGCTTAAGGAAAGTTCCGACAATGTGGAAGCCCAACTGGGTGAAAATCAGCCGCTATGGGATAAAGCGCACGCTTTTTCAGAAGATATCGTCGCGCTGGCGCAACGCTGGCTGAACCTTCCGGATTTCGACGCGTCGGACGCAGAAACGTTAAAGGCCATGCAAATCCATCGGATGCAGCGTTTCGCGAGGAAAGAGCTTGGTGGGAATGAGTCGCTGGCCTCACAAATTCTGGTTGTTTTTCCCTTTGTCGACAAAGTGGCCGCGCTCGCTGAACTGCGGGTAAAAAGCTATTTCGTGCCGCTGACGATGCAAGAGCGGGATTTAAACCGCGGCCTGCAAACTTCAATCAGTGCGAACCTGCAGGCGCTGGCGCAGGAGCCGGGCGATGTACCGCTGGGCTCACACCAGGTGGCGCTGATGCTCGAGGCGTTCACGGCCAACATCGACGGCGTTGTGATGCGGCAATTCAGAAACGTAGTGACACATTAGAACGTGCCGCGTGTTACACGTCCAAGCATGCAAGCGCTGCGGCATGGCAATGCGTGTCACCGCTCGCCACCACCATGTCGCACTGGGCAAGCGTGAGTGCACCGCCCTGCCAGTTCGTGATGAAACCACCTGCGCCCTGAACGATGGGCACCAGCGCCAGAATGTCATACGGCTTGAGGCCGGCATCGACCACCACATCGCGCGCGCCGCGGGCAAGTAAACCGTAGGCATAGCAATCGCCGTCCTCGATCACGTGGGCGCATTGCTCGGCCAGCTTCACAAATTGCGCCGCTTGTGGTGGGGTGAAGTGGTTTTTCGACGTGCTGGAAATACTGGCTTGGGCCAGCGAAGCGCAGGGGCGTGTTGCCAAAGTCACAACGCCCTCACCCGAAATCGCTCGAGAGGTCGAAAAGTGCTCTTGGGCATTTTTCGGGTGAGGGCGTGCGGCACTTCTGTAAAGTGAAGAGCTTCCCCGCACCCCCACCCAGCGCTCGCCTGTGACCGGTTGGTCGAGAATGCCCAAAACCGGCACGCCATTTTCGCACAGGGCAATCAGCGTGCCCCATTCCTTTTCCCCGGCGATAAACGCGCGTGTGCCGTCGATGGGGTCGAGTACCCAAGTGTAGTTTTTGGTTGAAGGGGGCTTGCCCCCCTTCGCACCTTCGGTGCTGACCCCGCCGCTTCGCGGCTCGCCTTCGGCTACGCACTCGTGACTACCTTCTTTTGTAACGCCAAATTCTTCACCGAAGATGCCGTGGGTGGGGAAACGTGCGGCGATTAACGCGCGCATCGCCTGTTCAGCCGCGCGGTCGGCGATGGTGACGGGGCTTGCGTCGCGCTTCTCCTCGACCGCGCCATGCGCACCGAAATAAGGGCGAATCACGGCACCCGCCGCGTCGGCCAGCTGGTGAGCGAAGGGGAGGAATTCGTTCATACTATGTCACCCCGTCGGATAACGGGGTCCATCTTTCTAAAAGAGTGACTCGTATAAATCGTGCCAGAAGGGGTTTTCTTTTTGAATCGCTTCATATTTCATTTCGCGGCCCCAACGTTTTATCGATTTCTCGCGCGTGATAGCCGCTTCAATCGATTCATGTACTTCGTAATATACCAGAAGCTTTATGCCGTAGCGTTTCGTGAAGCCGGGTACAATGCCTTCTTTATGTTCCCATACGCGGCGGATGAGGTCACGGGTGACGCCCACATAAAGCGTGCCATGAAAAGCGGAAGCAAGGAGGTAGACGTAATACTGCATAGGGCCATGCTATGGAGGCACGATTGTAAACACAAGCACAGCTGTCATCCCGGCCTTGTGCCGGGATCCATCTTTCTCAAGGAAGGTAGATCCCGGCACAAGGCCGGGATGACAGGCTGAGTCTGGCTGCGGCTAACCGCCGAACGCGGGAATGCCCGTAATCGCGCGGCCTAGAATCAGGGCGTGGATATCGGACGTGCCCTCATACGTGTTCACCGCCTCGAGGTTCACCATGTGGCGCATGACGTGGTATTCGTCGGCGATGCCGTTGCCGCCCAGCATATCGCGGGCGGTGCGGGCAATGTCGAGCGCACGAGCGGTGGAGTTGCGCTTCACCAGTGAAATCATTTCGGGCGCATAAGCGTCGGCGTCGATGAGTTGCCCCACACGGTGGGCGGCGTGCAGGCCCATGGCGATATCCACCATCATGTCCGTCAGTTTTTTCTGGATGAGCTGGTTGGCGGCCAGCGGGCGGCCGAATTGCTGGCGCTCCATGGTGTAGTCGCGGGCGATTTCGAAGCAATGCCTCGCCGCGCCTAGTGCGCCCCACGCAATGCCGTAACGCGCTTTGTTAAGGCAGCTAAACGGGCCTTTCAAGCCCTTCACATCGAGCATGCGGTCGCCCGGCACGAACACATCGTCGAGCATGATCATGCCGGTGGTGCTGGCGCGAAGGCTGAGTTTACCTTCGATTTTGGGCGTGCTGAGATTGCCCTTATCGCCGCGCTCGACCACGAAGCCGCGAATTTCGCCGTCGAGCTTGGCCCAGATAATAAACACATCCGCAATCGGCGAATTGGTGATCCAGGTTTTGCTGCCGCTGAGTTTGTAGCCGCCATCGACCTTCACCGCGCGGGTTTTCATGCCGCCGGGGTCGGAGCCGTGGTCGGGCTCGGTGAGGCCGAAGCATCCGACCAGTTCGCCGGTGGCAAGCTTGGGCAGATATTTTTCCTTCATAGCGTCGGAGCCGAAGGTGTAAATCGGGTGCATGACGAGCGAGGATTGCACCGACAGCGCCGAACGGTAGCCGGAATCGACCCACTCGATTTCGTGGGCGACGAGGCCGTAAGCCACATGGCTCACGCCCGCACAGCCATAGCCGTGGATGGTGCTGCCAAGAAGGCCCTGTTCGCCCAAATCGCGCATAATTTGGCGGTCGAATGTTTCGTGGCGATAGGCCTCGATAATGCCGGGAAATAGCCGGTCGCGCAGGAACGCGCGGGCCGAATCGCGCACGAGGCGTTCTTCGTCGGTGAGTAAACCGTCAAGTGCTAGGGGATCGTGGATGTCGAGGGATTTGAGCATGATTCAAGTTTAGTCCAGAATGGGGTGTTCAGGAAACTAAAAAGACTGTCATGTTGGTACTGGCAAGACATTAAGTAAATCTGTCATGCCGTCGAATGACGGCATCTGCGCGCGAGGTGTGGTGTTCGATAAATGCGCAGACCCCGTCATGCGACGGGGTGACAATGATTCACACAATCAAATTCAGAATCGACCCACGCGCCCAGCGCACACCGCGTGATAGAGCTGATAATGCCTGCGCGATGAGTGAATTCAGCGTGTCGTCATCCGGCTCGTCATTCAGGCGGGCGCGTACTTTGGCGGTGCTGCGTTTGGGCGCTGCGGCTTGGGTGGGAATAATGATTTCAGGCGTGGCGACGCGCTTGGATTGCACCTGTGCGGCGGCGCGCTCGAACGGGCTGCGGGGTTTAATGTTTTCGGCCATGGGGCCTTTATAGCACAATCAGATGCCAAGAGCCAGCATGCCGGTATTTTTGCCAAGCAGCCAATCGACAATCGGGTCGATTTGGTTCGTCGCCATCAGCGCCGGGGCATGGCCTACGCCTTCGAAGGTGACGGCGCGCAGGCGCGGGTTGGTGGCGCGCATGGCGTTGATGGTGAGGGGGGTGAGGATGTCCGACGCGGCGCCGTGCAGGATGAAGGTGGGGATTTTAATTTCCTCCCATAACGGGCTTAAATCGCTGTCGCTGACTTTGGTGAAATTCTCGCTGATCGCGTGCAGCGGCTCGAGAATGCGCGGGTCGCAGGCATAGCGCCATTTGCCGTCGTGCTGTTCCAGCGAATGCTCGACGAGCATGGCCCAATGCATTGGGTCGTCGATGCCCCAGCTCGCGAAATTTTCGCGCAGGTAGGTTTCCGCCGCCTCGCGGTTTTCAAATGCGGCGGGCATGGCCAGCACGTAATCGTAAATGCGCTTGAGGGCGGCTGCACTCAGGTGAATGCCAATATCGTTCAGCACCAGCTTGCGAATACGGCCGGTTTGCGCTTCCAGCATCATGCCGATAATTCCGCCCATGCTGGTGCCCACCCAATCGACCTGCCGCAAATGGAAATTATCCATCACGGCCAAGCAATCAGTCACATAGGCGGGGTAAGTGTAGCCCATCGGGTCGGTCAGCCACGCACTATCGCCGCGCCCGGCCATGCTGGGTGCCAGCACGCGGTAACCGTTAGCTGCAAGCGCCTCAGCTAGAAGGCTGAAGTCCTGCGCGTTGCGGGTGAGGCCATGCACGCACACCGCTGTGCGCGCCGCGTCGACATTCCCCCAATCGCGCACGTGGATGGTATGCGTGCCAACGCCCGTGGCATTGGGCAGGGGAATATTGTGGGTGCGCGGGGACATACTAGGCAACCTCATGATTTGCAGTGTCGTGCCTCGAAACAACCTCTCCTTGGGGAGAGGTCGAAGCGCCACTTGGCGCTTCGGGTGAGGGGCCTTGTGACGCGTCGCGTGCATGGAGCAGCTGCACAATCTGTGTCAAAACACCCTCCATATTTTCCAGTACTTCGTTGTTCCAAAATCGAGCGACCTGCCAACCCGCTGACTCAAGTTTTTGGGTGCGGGCAGTATCGATAAACTGCCGTATGGGGTGATTATGCTGTCCGCCATCCAGTTCGATAGCGAAGCGCAGTTCTTCGCAAGCAAAATCGAGCACGTAACCATGCACAGGAAATTGCCTCCGGATTTTGTATCCATCGATTTGTCGATTACGAACATGCTGCCAGAATTTTCGCTCAGCCTCGGTAGAGTTATGGCGCAAGCGGCGTGCCGTCGGGGTCAGTCGAGTGTCTTTGATACCGAATGCCATGCTTTTCCCCTCACCCGAAAAATGCGAAGGGCATTTTTCGACCTCTCCCCAAGGAGAGGTTATGTTGTGGCTGCCTGTGAGCAAGTAACGTGATTTTGTATTGGTGCATTACCACTTAATCAGGCAGCGCGAAATGTCGAGGCCCGTGGTGGGGATTTCTGTCGGCATGCCGTTGATGATGTCGGCGACAAGGCGCGACGAACCGGCGGCTTGCGTCCAGCCCAGCGTGCCGTGGCCGGAATTGACGTAGAGGTTTGACACAGGCGTGGTGCCGATGATTGGCGGGCCGTCGGGGGTCGAGGGGCGCAGGCATGCCCACTCTGTCATGCCGGTAAGGTTGGCTTTGGGGAACAGCCCCTCCACCCCGCGCACCAGCGGGTCGATCCGCACTTTTCGCACGGCGTCGTTATAGCCTGCGAATTCCGCTGTGCCCGCGAGGCGGACGCGGTCGCCAAGGCGCGTGTACACTTGCTTGCGCGCGGCATCGGTAATGCTGACGGTCGGTGAAAATTCATTGGCGGGGAAAGTGATGGAATAGCCCTTCATCGGGTAAATTGGCACATAAAGGCCCACTTGCCGCAGGTGAATGGCGCTGGCCGCCCCCATGCACATGACGTAGCTATCGAACCCCGAAAGGAACTCGCCATTGGCAAATTCAAGATGCGTCACACGCTCGCCCGATTTGTGGATGCGGGTGAGCGGTTTGTTATAGAGAAACTGCACCTTGTATTTCTGCGCAATCAGCGCGGCGAGGTTTTTGGTGAACACGTGAATGTCGCCGGATTCGTCCATCGTGGCATGCACGCCGCCGACGATTTTGCGCGCCGAATGTTCGAGCGCAGGCTCCATCGCCACCATTTGGCCCGGGGTGAGGATGCGTTCTTCGCAGCCAAGGCTGTGCTGGATTTCGGCGTGGTGTTTGGCGGCATCCAGCTCGGCGATGTCGTCGAACACGTGTAAAATGCCGTCGCGGCGGTAGTGGAATTCGACGTTGGTATCGTCCACCAACTCGGCCATTTTGCGGCGGCTGTAGAGGCCAAGGCGCAGCATGACCTCATTGTGCCAACGGGCGCGGGTGGGCAGGCAGTTGAGCAGGAACTTTAAGCCCCAGCGAATCATGTGCGGGTCGGCCGAAAAGCGCAGTACCAGCGGCGCGTCTTCCTGCCACATCCATTTCAACAGCTTGGGGAACACGTGCGGGTTAGCCCATGGCTCGGAGTGCGAATAGGATAGCTGGCCGCCATTGGCGAACGAGCATTCGCGCGCCGCTTCGGGCTGCCGCTCGATGACGGTGACCTCGTGCCCACTGCGGGCCAGCTCGTAGGCCGTGGTGACACCCAAAACCCCTGCACCTAGTACACAGATTTTCATCGATTTGCTCTCCTATGGCCACCGTCTCTAGCGAAAAAACCGGCGTTATAACAGTGGATAATAAGGGTGTGAATAGCCTTAGTCAGCCAATTTCTTTGCTGCCTTCAACACTTCAGCCGCATGGCCCGTAACCGAGACTTTAGGCCAAATCGCGGCGATTTTACCCGTTTTGTCGATGAGGTAAGTCGCGCGCTGGATGCCCATGTATTTTTTGCCGTACATATTTTTTTCAACCCACGTGCCGTAAGCGTCGCACACTGTGCCATCGGCATCGGAGGCGAGAGCGAAATTCAAATCGAACTTGGCGCAGAATTTTTCGTGGCTTTTCATGTCGTCTTTCGACACGCCGATGACCACTGCATCCGCTTTCGCGAACTCTTTCGACAGGTCGCGAAAATCCTTGGCCTCTAGGGTGCAGCCGGGTGTGTCGTCCTTCGGGTAGAAATAAAGCACGACGTGTTTTTTGCCTTTGTACTGCGCGAGCGTTTGCGTGCTGGCGGTTGAGCTCATGCTGAAACCGGGTGCGGTGTCGCCCACTTCGAGCGCGGTGGGGGCAGTGGGTTTTTTAGCGGTGCTGGGCATGTGGAGCTCCTTTGGGTTGTGCAGTCATCACGGGCTTGTCACGGGATCTCCCTCAGAATGGGCACTGCCCGTTGAGGGAGATCTCAGTGTTTGTAAGAGCAAAACCAGGATGACAGTATTACAATGAATCCTCTACCAACATTTTTTGATAAATCAGCGTTACATTTTCTTCATGCTGTAACACGGTGGTTTTCAATGCGGCGAAATCGTCGGCGCGCATGCCTTTCACCAGCAGGCGTTTCAGGCCTTCCGGCGCGTCGTCGGCAATCGCGCCGCCCGGGGCCGAGAGGCGCAGCAGGCTCATCAGGTCGCTCAGGAACTTCTTTGCGGCAATGAGTGGCGTGGCGGTTTGCGCATCGAGCAAGCCCGCATTCTGCGCGGATTCGAACACCGCGCGCGCGCCCCGGTGCCAAATGGACGGATTGGCCGCGCCATGGCGTAACACCAGATATTGCGCCATAAAATCGAGATCCACCATGCCGCCGCGAATATGTTTCAACGCCCATGGATTCACGGTTTTGAACTGTGTGGCGATGCGTCCGCGCATGTCGATCACGTCTTTTAATAATGCCGTTTCGTCGCGGGGCTTCAGCACATGGCGGCGCACGGCGGCTTCTACGTCGCCCGCGAATTCCGGGTGGTTGGTGGCTACGATGCGGGCGCGGGTGAGGGCCATGTGCTCGTAGGTCCATGCGGTGTTGGTGAAATAAGCGTCGAACGCGCTGAGGCTGACGGCGAGTGGCCCGTCGGCCCCGCCGGGACGCAGGCGGGTGTCGACTTCGTACAGCCGCCCCTCGCGGGTGAGCAGCGTGAGCGCGCTGACGAGGCGCTGGCTGATGCGCGCGATGTGCTGACGCGCGTCGCTGCCCGCGTCGGTATCGGCGTAGAGGAACACAATGTCGAGGTCGGAGCCGAAAGTCATTTCGCGCCCGCCCAGCTTGCCCATGGCGAGTACGGCAAACGCGGTGTTGCCTAGCGCCGCATTGCCCGCCGCATATTCGGCCCACACTTCCTGCATGGTGGATTGCAAAATCACTTCCGCCACGTCGGACAAAAACGCGCCGACGCGTTTGGGGCTGGCGAGGCGTTTCAGCAAATGCACCCCTGCTTGAAAGCGTTTTTCGTTATTGAAAATGCGCAGATAGACCATTTTCTGCTCGTAACTGCTCGCGTAACGCAGGCGCTCGGTGACGATATTCTCGAGCTCCTCTTTATCCGGCAGGCCGAGGAAAAAATCGGGCTCGAGCACGGCGTCGAACAATGCGGGATCGTTGCTGAGTGTGTCGCCAAGTGCTGGGGCCGAGCCCAAAATATCGGCGAGTAACGTGAGCATTTCCGGGCGGGAATTGAACAGCGAAAAAATCTGCGCGCCGGAGGGCAGGCGCTCAAGGAAATCGTCGAAATGAAAAAATGCCGCGTCGGGGTTCGCCGTTTTACCCAGCGCCGTCAGCAGCGACGGAATCAGCTCGGTAAGCACTTGCCGCGAGCGTTTACTGCGCGTGGAGCGACGATGCCCGCGATGCCAGCCCTGAATAATGTCGGAGATACGTTGAGCTTCGGTGTAGCCCATGCGCGACAAGGTTTGCAACGTGCCTGCATCGGCCTCGACGCCGGTGAACACCAGATTGCCATCGACTGCCAGCGGTTCGGAATCGCGCATGGAATCGGTATAGATTTTATGCACGCTGCGCAATGTGCCCAAACATTCCTTCGCAAACGCGGGTGTGGTATCGTGGCCGCAGAACATGCTCACTTCGTGCAGCGCCTGCGCATCTTCGGGCATGCTGTGGGTTTGCTCGTCGTTGCGCATTTGCAGGCGATGCTCGACGGTACGTAAATAATCGTAATGCTGGGTGAGTTTGGCGCACACATCGGCTGTTACAAATTCATGTTCGGTGAGCTGCACCAGCGCCGCAAGCGTGCCCTGCACCCGTAATTCCGGGATGCGCCCGCCCCACACTAATTGTTGGGTTGCCACAAAAAACTCAATCTCGCGAATGCCGCCAAGGCCGGTTTTAACGTTGTGGCCCGGCAGTTTCCAGTCATCCTTCCCCGCGCGCACATTCATTTGCCGCTTGATGGAATAAATATCGGCGATGGTCGCGAAATCGAGTGTTTTCCGCCAAATAAACGGCACCAGTTCACGCATATATTCGTCGGCTACTTCCATGTCGCCCGCTAAGGGCCGCGCTTTAATCATCGCCGCGCGTTCCCAGTTCTGGCCCACGGTTTCGTAATAGGTGAGGGCGGCGGCGGTGGTCACGGCCAGCGGCGTCGACATCGGGTCGGGCCTCAGGCGCAAATCGGTGCGAAACACATAGCCGTCCGGCGTGCGCTCTTGCAACAGGGTCACAAGATCGGTTGCTAGCTTATTCATGAAGATTTGCGCGTTGCGTGCGCCGCGATAGGGCAGGCGTTCAATGTCGAACAACACGATGAGGTCGATGTCGCTCGAGTAATTCAGTTCAAACGCCCCCAGCTTGCCCATGCCGAGGATGATAATGCCGCAGCCCTGCTCGGGCTCGGAGCTATCGGGCAAGGCCAATTCGCCCCGGCGCATCGCCATCAGCAACAGGTAACGCAACGTCGCACGCACGCAATCGCCGGCAAAGCCGCTCAGTTGGCGCGTGACTTCAGCGAGCGGCCAGTGGCCCGAAATATCGGCAAGCGCCGTGACCAGTGCGGTGCGTGCTTTGGCGCGACGCAAATGCTGCATGAGCTCGGGCTGCGCCATTTCGGCGGTGATGCCCGGGGTAAGCGGGTGCATGGACAATGCCGCTTCGGGCCCGTGGGTAAGATAATCGACAAGAATATGCTGCTGACGCGCCAGCAGCCGCGCGAGGTAGGGCGCATTGCCCGCCGTCGCTTCGATCAGTCCCACATTTGCCTCGACCAGTGGTGCTAAGGCCATATCGGCGCGCAGTGTGGCGATGCAATCCGCCGCATCCGCCGGGCGGCTTGCTTTGGGCAAATGCCTGATGCTATCAATGCTGTGCGCGGTGATGGTCATGGCGCACCTTTTCAGAAAAGCCCGTTGATGGTCAAGATAATCACCCATTGTAGCCGCTGTTTGGTTATTCTCGCCTGCGCAGCGTTGCTGGTGGTGCTTGGCTCCGCCTATTGGCTCCATGGCACTGAACGCTCACTGAACTTCGCAAAGCCGTGGATGTTGGCGCAACTCAACAGCGGTGACGCACCCTATGCGATCGATTTCGCCACCGCCTCGATCGACTGGCGCGACGCCACGAATGTGGGCCATATCCGCATCGCGCAAGTTACCCTCAGCAAGCGCGAAGGGGCGATGTTCGCGACCTTGCCGCGGGTAGAAATCACCTTCGACCCGCTAGGGTTTTTGCCGGGCCGCCACTTGCTGGGTGGCGTGTGGCTCGACGAGCCGAGAATTTTCATGAACCGCAACCTCGATGGCGAAATCCAGTTGGGGCTTGAAGGTTCGCCCGGCAGCATGAAGCTGGGCGACCTGTTTCGCACCACCACCGGCGCCGAGGCCACAAAGTCCGACGAGCCAGTCGAATCCAAGCCTGTCGCAGGGGTCGATAGTTTGCCCTTCCACAGCTTCTACATCAAAAACGCCGCGTTAAACTTTGCCGACGAAAAAAGCGGCACCAGCCTCATCAGTAATGCATTCTCGATGAAACTGGTGCGCGACACGCGCGGCCTTGAAGCGCGGCTGGTTTTTCCGTTCCAGTACGAAGACGAAGCGGCAAGACTGGATGCACGCCTATACACCATCGGCGAGCGTAACGCGTTGCAGCTCGATATCGGCCTCACGCGCGCACCGGCCAAACTACTCTGCGTGTTCGGATTATGCCCCGACAAGGTCGAGGGCGAGGGCCCGGTGAGTGGTGTGGTGGGCGTGACCTTACAGCCCGACGGTGTGCCGACCGGCGTGCAGGTGAACCTCACCACCAACCGTGCGGTGCTGAGTGCGCCGGAACTGTTCGAAAAGCCGCTGAAACTGGGCGCGAGTTCGCTGAATGCTTATAGCACAGGGGTCTCGCACACCATCACCATCAACGCCATGAAACTGGCGCTTGAAGACACCACCATCGACGCCACGGGTGCTGCGCACCACGAACCGGAAGCGGGCTGGACGCTGGATCTTGAGGCCAAAACTGGCCCGCTTGACGTAACAAAAATCCGCTACTACTGGCCGCTACCGATGGCGCCGGACTCGCGGTTATGGGTCACCTCGAAAATGAAAAGCGGGCGGGCGGAAAGCGGCACACTGAAGGTGCATATCACGCCTGAGGATTTTGCCGCCCCGGCTATTGCGGACGTTGCGCTCAGCGCCGATGTCGATGCGCGCAATATTAGCTTCGAATATTTACCGGGATTCCCAAATGTCGAGGGTATGGATGGCTTGGTGCATTTCACCGGCCGCACCATTCGCATCGACGGCAGCGGCGGGCATTTGCTCACCGGCACCAAACTCGAAAAAGCGGTGCTGTGGATGCCGGATTTGCTGAATCCCCGCAATCCGATGGAAGCCACGCTGAAACTCGCCGCGCCCGCCAACGACATCGCGACATTCCTTGCGCTCAAACATTTCGCGTTCGACGACACCGCGCAGCTCGACCCCGCCACCATTTTCGGCTCGGGCACTGCGGATATTGTGCTTAAATTCGATTCGTTCTCAGAGCAAAAATCGGTGGACCCGAATGCGGTGAATTTCGACCATGTGGATTACGACATCAAAGCGAAGCTGGTGGACATTGCGCAGGAAAAATTCTTCGGCAGTTACAGCGTTAAAAAGCTGAACGGGGAGCTCGTCGCTAAAAATGGCGAAACCCATATTTTCGGCCAGGCGCTGGTGGGCGACTCGCCGCTTCTGGCGCTCGATTTCAGCCAAAAAGAAGGCGCGCCGATCCACCTTGATGTCAAGAATGTCGAGCCGACGCCCGACCTGCCGGGCAATGATTTCAGCATGGTTTATACCTCCGGCACCGACGGCCCGCAAATCGATGTAAAGGGCCGCGAACTCGACCTCACCGCCGCTTACAGCAAATCCGAAAACAGTCTGCTCAAGGATTTCCCGGCGCTGCATCTCGACCTCGCGCTCGACAGTTTATGGCTCACCAAAGATTTGCCGCTCACCAACATTAGCGGTCGGCTGGATTGCACCGAGCTACGTTGCGAAGCCGCCAACATCAACGCGGTGGCGGGGCGCTCAAAAGTACGCGGCGTCATCAACCGCAAGCTTGGGCGGCGGCAATTTACCCTCACGGCCAGCCACGCGGGCGATTTGCTGAAAGCGCTGGATGTCAGCGATCGCCTGCTCGACGGCACGCTTGAATTCGCGGGGCCGTATGACGACAGCAAAGTGCCGCCAGCGCTGAATGCGCATCTCAATATCGAGAATTTCAGGCTGAAAAATGCGCAAATTCTGGGGCGGATTCTTACCGTCACCTCGCTCACGGGCGTGCAAAACCTGCTCACCGGCAGCGGCATTTCGTTCAACAAAATGGTGGCGGATATTCACCAGCGCGCGGGCATTGTCACTATCAAAAAAGGCAAGGCTAACGGCGCCTCCATCGGCATCACGGCCGAGGGGAAGATCGACACCAACACCACCGGCCTGAAAATCAAAGGCGTGGTGGTGCCGGCCTATGCGCTTAATTCCATCCTCAGCAACATTCCGCTGATTGGCGAGTTGGTGGGTGGCGACGGCGAGGGGCTGATTGCCTTTAATTACGGCGTGCAAGGCACGCTCGATAATCCGCAAGTGGGCGTCAACCCGCTATCGGGCCTCACCCCCGGTTTCCTGCGCGGTATTTTCGGCGTGTTTGACGGCAAAAAACTGAAAGAAGACGAAGGCATTCCGGTGGAAGAAGACGATACGCCTGCCACAACCGCCGCGCCGCAAACCACGCAAGCCCAGCCCGCCGCCACGCCCGCGACTGGAAAATTAGGCCCGCTTCACACCCCGCCAGTTGGCGTGCAGGCGCCGAACAATAACGGGCGGCGTTAGGCGATTTTTTTAGGGTTGTCATGCCAGCGAACGCTGGCATCCAGCAGTATATCCTTGCGCTGCGCGCGCTGGATGCCAAATCACGTTTGGCATGACAAACGTAAAAACGTTAGGCGATTTTTACCAGCACGTGCTGCTTTTTGCCTTTGCTGAGTTTGGCATATCCTTGCGCAAAATCAGCGATGCTCAGGCGCGCTTTGTCATCGGTTACTTTGGCGTCATTCACGCTCACGCCATTGCCCTGAATCAGCTTGCGTGCTTCGCCGTTGCTGGCGGCGAAGCCGACTTTTACCAGCAGCTCGTAAATAGGCATGTCATCGAACGGTGTTTTGTATTCAGGCAAATCATCGCTCACGCCGCTGCCCGCAAAGGTTTCGGCGGCAGTGTGGGCGGCGCGTTCGGCGGCGTCGCGGCCATGCAGCAGGGCGGTCGCTTCCGTCGCCAGAATAATTTTCGCGTCGTTTATTTTGGCGGAGCCGAGCCAGCTTTCATACTCCGCAATTTGCTCGAGCGGCAGTTCGGTGAAGAGTTTCAGGAAGCGAATCACATCGCCATCCTCGGTATTGCGCCAGTATTGCCAGTAATCGTAGGGGCTGAGCATATCGGCATTCAGCCACACCGCTCCAGCCGCCGTTTTGCCCATTTTCGCACCGGAGGAGGTGGTGAGGAGGTGGGAAGTGACGCCGAACAAATCTAAATTCTTTCTATATTTTTCCCCAACATCAAGATTGGCCTCAACCCTAGTATCAAAGAACATTCGACGATTTAAATCGATGCCATTAATAATATTCCCCCACTGGTCGCTGCCGCCCATTTGCACGCGGCAATTGTAGCCGCCAGCTTTTTTATCTTTTGCTAACTGAACAAAATCGTATGCCTGAAAAATCATGTAATTGAATTCGAGGAAGCTGAGCGTCTGCTCACGCTCAAGCCGCAGCTTTACGGAATCCATCGTCAGCATGCGGTTGACGGAAAAATGGCGGCCATATTCGCGCAGGAATTGTGGGTAGTTTAAGCCGCTCAGCCAATCGTCGTTATTCACGTATATTGGTTCTGCGCCTTGGTTGAGAATGCCCGAGAAAACTTGGCTCAGGCTTTCCATATTTTCTTGAATCTGCGCGTCGCTCAGCGGGGGCCGCGATTCATCTTTCCCGCTCGGGTCGCCGATTTTGGTGGTGCCGCCGCCGAGGAGCACGATAGGACGGTGGCCGCATTTTTGCCACCAACGCAGCAGCATGATTTGCAAAAGTGAGCCCACATGCAACGATTTGGCGGTGCAGTCGAACCCGATATAGGCGCTCTGGCCCGGGGTTTTTAGTAGTTCGCGCAGGCCCGCTTCATCCGTGAACTGGTGCACGAACCCGCGGGCTTTGATGGTATCGATGAAGTTCTGGCTCATACCTATCCACGAGCGTCATTGCGAGGAGCGTCAGCGACGCGGCAATCCAGGTTTTTATTGCGGCACAGACTTGCCGCGTTGGATCGCCACGGCCTTCGGCCTCGCAATGACGGCGTTTGTTGTTGTTTCGGCGCGTTTATCCCGCATAATAACCGGCATGACAAGCACGATTCAATTCCCCACTTACGTCATCGGCCTGATGAGCGGCACTTCGGCCGACGGGGTGGACGCGGCGTTGCTGTTCACCGACGGGCGGGATATCGCGCAGCCGCACGAAAGTGCGTTCGTGCCTTATGACGAGCCGTTGCGCGTGCAAATTCTGGCGCTCATGCAGGGGCAGGGCGACGAAGCGGCGATTGCTGCCGCGCTGACGGAAGTGCATGTCGCGGCGGTGGAAGCGCTACTGGCGAAAACCAGCATTTCGCGCACCGAGATAAAGCTTATTGGCTTTCACGGCCAGACTATCAGGCACGATCCGGCGCAGGGGATCACCCGGCAAATTGGCGATGCAGCGTTGCTGGCGGCGCGCACGGGCATCGCTGTGGTTGCGGATTTTCGTAGCAACGACGTGGCGCATGGCGGGCAGGGCGCGCCGCTGGTGCCGCTGTATCATGCAGCCCTCGCGCGCGATTTACCCAAACCGCTGATGGTGGTAAATATCGGCGGGGTGTCGAACGTGACGTGGATAGGAAGTAGGATTCAGGATTCAGGATTCGGGATTCAGGGAAAAATCATTTCCGCAAAAAGTGAGTATATTTCTGACAATGAAGAAATTAAAAAAACAAACTTCCCTGAATCCCGAATCCTGAATCCTGAATCCTCCCTTCTCGCCTTCGATTGCGGTCCCGGCAATGCGTTGGTGGATGACTGGGTGCACCGCCATACCGGCAAGCGCTACGACGAAAACGGTGATTTGGCCGGCACCGGGACGCTGGATAGCTGGGCGCTGCAGCAGTTCATGCAGGACCCGTTTTTTGCGTTGCCGCCACCGAAGTCGCTCGATCGCAACCATTTTCAGCGCGTGGTTCCGCCATTGATGGAAAATGTGGAAGCGCGTGGCGGGGCCATGGCAAACAGCCCAGCGGCAATCGCCGATGGTGCCGCGACACTCACCATGATGACCGCGCGCGCGATTGCGCAGGCGCTTGCCGTAGTGCCCGCAGCGCCGTTGCAAATACTGGTCGCGGGCGGCGGCAGGCACAACCACACGCTCATGGAGTTTTTGCGGCGTGAAACAGGATTGCCAGTGCTTCCCGTCGAGGAAATGGGCTGGAACGGTGATATGCTGGAGGCGGAAGCCTTCGCCTACCTCGCGGCGCGCAGTGTGCAGGGCTTGCCGCTCAGTTTGCCGACGACGACAGGAGTAAGCGAGCCGCTAACAGGTGGGCAGTTTTTTAGCGTGGAGGAACACCACCACGATGATGACGATGACTGCACCAGCCCGCGGGCTTGTTGCCGCTGATTGGCCATTGACCTGTAATTTTGTTACGGTCGTTTGGTAAAAAATTACCCATTGTCACACAATCTTCATTTGTAGCTGAGAATCATTATCAATATGAAGTGAATCATCATCAATATGAAGTGTTAGCACAACTAGGTAATAGACAATGAGCGTAGCAAATAACGTTAAGCCTGCCGAGACTTTAGCTGCAGAAGCATTAACGATGGGTATGTACCGTAATGCCGCCTTCAGCAGGTCGGTGGCATTGCGTTTGCATCAAGGTAACGCTGACGGAAAAACAGCTGAGCAAGTGGTGAATGATATTGCCCATGAACAGCAGGCGATTGCCTCTGCTATTGTATCGCCTGAGTTTATTGACGCAGCTTGTGTAGCACTTTTGGCAGCACAGCAGCAGGTTGAAGCCAACCCGCGTTATCAAACAAAGCCCGCCCAGGCAAACGAGGCAATGTCTCAGATTATGCATCGCCGCGCAGCGGAAGCAACGGAGTTTGCACAAAGGGTAGTGGAGCCGAGTTACTATCAACCCCTACTCCGGCAGCCACCTGCGGATAAGGCAATTACTCCATCGCTGCACGATGTTAAGATGAAAGAAGTGCTGGATGATTTGTTACATCTGGACGCGGCGGGGGCGCCACAGGTCATTGCCCATATTGATGCAACCGCCAAAGGCATGATGCTTGAGCATGATGCGCTGGCGAAAGCGTTTGCGCCAAATGGCTCACTTCACAAGCCGCTGATGAAGGCGTTGGCGACAAAATTGCCCTCAGCACCAGAGTCACACATTCATGCGCTTACACTTGAATGGTTGGGGCAGCGTGAGGCGGCGGCTAAGCTTAGTTCTGACCTCGCTGCGAGTGATGGTGAAGCATATATCGAAGCAGTGCGGCGTTCAACGCTATGGCACCGACAAAACCATAACACGTTGCCGCCTTCCGCGATTCAAACGCAGGAACTGCAAAGAGACAATAATCCCGAGCAAACTGAAAAAGAGAAAACGGCACTACAGCGCGCTGAAGATATTTCCTATACCATCAATCACGCACTTTCATGCGGCACCACAGATATATTTCTGCAACCCATCATCGCGGCGATGTTTGGTGTTAACGTTGGATGTAATCATCATGAACATGATGGGGCACATCACCATGGACATGATGGCGCGCATCCCCATGCCAAGCAGAAAATGACGCTAAAAAGTTTTGCGCATGAAGCGGGGCATTATTTAAAAGGCGAGATTATTGGTGATTTCGCAGCCGTGCCACTGACTATCGGTGTGCAGCGACTATTCCCGAATTTTATGAATAGTTTACGTAAACTGATGGAACCTCTCACGGGTTGGGCATTCCGTATTGGGGCGAATCACAGTGCTCGTAGTTGGGCAAAAAAAGAGGGGTTAGCCGCGGATGCACCCGAAGTAGCCACACATGCCGAGGAAGTCTATCAACATGAGATTAGCCACCTGCCGCAAGCGTTGGTATGGAACATGTTTGCCTACCCCATCGGTGCTGTGGCTCAAAAAATGGGTGGTCATGGACGCAGCTATCCGGAGATATTCAAGAGCAAACTGGTTGGCGCAGTGGTGAGTAACGGCATCTTGATTGGTGGACGCATGATTGCTCCCGGCGCTGCCCAGAAATGGGATCAGGTGACAGGGGAGAATGTATTTCTGCCAGTGAGTAAAACCGTCGGCAAAATATTTGGTGTGGATGGAAAAACGATAGAGAAAGTCGCCAATAAGAAAAAAGACAATGCGAACGATAATTGGCGTGAGCGTGTTCACAAGGAAGGTAAGGTGGCGCAACTATAAAAAGTCCAGCTATTGCGGCACATCCGCCGGTAACTGGCGGCGCTTGCGGTCGGGGCGAATGCGGGGGCGGTTTTTGAAATCGGCCATTTTGCGGGCGATGAATTCGTCCGTCGCGCCCGTGAGTGCATCCATTTGTGTGCGATAATAATGGTCGGCGCCGGGGATGACTTTATATTCCACGTTGGTGCCTTTTTGCGCGCGCAATTTATCGACCAGCGTTTGCACGGCGGGTTCGCTCACAATGTCGTCGCGGTCGCCCTGGGTGATGAGGCCGTGCGCCGGGCAGGGGCTTAGGAACCCAAAATCATACATGTTGGCGGGTGGTGAAATGGCCAGAAACCCCTCGATTTCCGGGCGGCGCATCAGCAGTTGCAGCGAAATCCACGCGCCGAAACTGAAGCCTGCAATCCAGCAGGCCGAAGCGTCGGGGTTTTGTAGCTGCACCCAGTCGAGTGCGGTTGCCGCATCGGTCATTTCGCCAATGCCGTCGTCGAACTTACCCACACTGCGGCCCACGCCACGGAAGTTGAAACGCAGTACCGAGAAGCCCGCGCGCGCGAAGCTGGAATAGAGGCGATACACGATTTTATTGTTCATGGTGCCGCCATAAAGCGGGTGCGGATGTAGCACCACCGCGACCGGCGATTGCTTGTCGGGATTGTGGTGATAACGGCCCTCAATGCGGCCTTCCGACCCTTGGAAAATAACTTCAGGCATCCATGACTCCAGTGCAGTCGGGTGTCGGGCGTTGACCGCGAACCCTGTGTACGTTACGTTGCGCGCCCGGCTCAACCGACCGGAATTGCAGGATTTGCGTGGTAAACCATCCGCGCAGGCACGGCAAGATGTTTATCGGTTGGGGTTTATAAGTCATTCGTCATTCCCCGAATTTGCGAAGCAGATTCTAGGGGAATCCATGCGGCGATGCTGTATGGATCGCCCTAGAATCACGGGCGTGATTCGGGCGATGACGTCAAGGAGCGGATTTTTCATGGCACGGCTGAACGACGAATTGAAACACATCCTGACCCGCGACCCGGCGGCGCGCACGCGGCTGGAGGTGGCATTGTGCTATCCGGGTTTTCACGCCATGCTGGCCTATCGTGCGGCGAACTATTTATGGAAACGGGACTTCAAGCTTGGGGCAAGGTTCGTGGCGCAGCTGGCCCGGTTTTTCACTGGGATCGAGATCCACCCGGCCGCCACCATCGGCGATTTTCTGTTCATCGACCACGGCATGGGCACGGTGATTGGCGAAACCGCCATTATCGGGAATCGGGTGACGTTGTATCACGACGTGACGCTGGGTGGCACGGCGCTGGCCAAAACCAAGCGCCATCCCACGCTCGAGGACGACGTGGTAATTGGTGCAGGCGCGCAGGTGCTTGGGCCTGTCACGATTGGCCGGGGTGCGCGCGTGGGTGCGAATGCCGTGGTGGTGCGCGATGTGGCGGCGGACACGACCGTCGTGGGTATCCCCGCACGCGAAGTGGTGGGCGAAGTGGATCACGGCTTCAGCGCCTACGGGCTTTCCGCCGAGCTGAGCGACCCCGCGCAGCAGGAATTCGACACCCTGAAACGCCGTTTTGAGGAGCTGGAGCGCCGCGTGCGCAACCCGCAGGAAGCGGACGGCTCGGGCATTTAATTGACATTCTGGTTTGTTTTGATTACAAATAAACCATGTCGAATCAAACACCAGAAACCGCCGCTTTTACCGTGCGCCTCGATAAAGACTCAATCGCGGCGCTCGACGCGTTGGCGACAAGCACCGAGCGTTCCCGCAACTGGCTGGTGGCAAGCGCGATTGAAGAATATGTGGCGCAAAATCAGTGGCAAATCGCGCGAATTGAAGACGGCATGCGCGCGGCGAATGCGGGGAATTTCGCGAATGATGAAGCGGTAGCACGCGTGTTTACCAAATACGGCCCCACCCCGTGAAATTACGCTGGACGTCCCCGGCGCTCAACGATTTGGAAAGCATCGCCGATTATATCGGGTGTGATAATCCGCAGGCGGCTGCAAAATTGCTGGGTAAAATGCATGTTTTGGTGTATCGGCTATGCGATTACCCGGCATCGGGCCATGCCGGGCGGGTTGCGGGCACGCGTGAAGCGGTGCTGCCTCAGGAGCAGTACACGGTTGTCTACCGTGTCGCTGAGGATGCGCTGGAAATCATCGCGGTGTTGCATCACGCACGACAATGGCCAAAGAATTAGGAGCGTTATGAACCTCACCACCAAAGGCCGCTACGCCGTGATGGCGATGGTCGATTTAGCCACGCAGCCCGGCGTGCGTCCGGTGGGGCTGGCGGCGATTGCGCAGCGTCAGGAAATTCCGCTCGCCTACCTCGAACAAATTTTTTCACGGCTGAAAAAAGCGGCGCTTGTGACTTCGGTACGCGGCCCGGGCGGCGGGTATAAACTCGCTGCAACGCCGGAAGCAATAACCGTCGCCGCCATCATGGTGGCCGCCGATGAGCCAATAAAAATGACCCGCTGCGCCACCCATGGCACCAAAGGGTGCATGGCCGACAAAAGCCGCTGCCTCACCCATGAATTATGGGAAGGCCTCAGCGCACAAATGCATCATTACCTCGGCAGCATCACGCTCGACGATGTGTGCAGCCGTCGCGTGCAACAAAAATTCCCCCGCGCCCATGCCATGCCGGAAATGATGATGGTGGGGAAGGCAGGGGCCAGAGTTCAGAGTCCAGAGTCCAGTAAAAATAAGGCAAATGAATCGCTGTCCGCATTTTGGAATTCACCGTCACTGGACTCTGAACTCTGGACTCTGGACTCTTCTTTGTGATCTACCTCGACTACAACGCCACATCGCCATTGCTCCCCGCTGTACGCGCCGCGATGGATGCGGTGGGCGACGGGCCGCTGAACCCGGCTTCGGTGCATGCCGGAGGGCGTCGCGCAAAAAAAATCCTCGAAGACAGCCGCGCTGCAATCGCGCAGGCGCTCGGCGCGTTTGCGAATGAAGTGCTGTTCACCAGTTCCGGTTCCGAGGCGAACAACATGGTGCTACGCGGCTTCGCAGCCGATCGGGCGCTGCTGGTTGGGGCGACAGAGCATGCGTCGGTTCTTAAAACCGGGCAATTATTGGGCGCGGCCACCATTCCTGTCGATGGCGATGGCTTGCTGGATTTGGCTAATTTAGACGCACAGCTTGCCAATTTGGGTCGCCCGGCGATTGTGTCGGTGCAGCTGGCCAACAACGAAACCGGGGTGATTCAACCCATCACTAAAATCGCAAAGATTGTGCACGCCCATGGTGGATTGTTGCATTCCGACGCGGTGCAGGCACTCGGTAAAATCCCGCTCGATTGGGGGTTGCTCGGGGCCGACATGCTCACCTTGTGCGCCCACAAGGCAGGCGGGCCGGTGGGGGCGGGGGCGCTATTGATTCGCAACGATTTAGCCATCAAGCCGCTGATTTCAGGCGGCGCGCAGGAACTGGGCCGCCGCGCGGGGACCGAGAATATCCACGCTATTGCTGGCTTCGCCGCCTTGGTGCACGAAGTCGCCCACTGCCCGGATGCGGCGAAATGGCTATCATGGCGCGATGGGCTTGAAATCGAGCTGCTAGCTGCGTGCCCGGAAGCGGTGGTGTTTGGTCACGCCGCTGTGCGTCTACCCAACACCCTCATGCTCACCATGCCCGGCGTGAAAAGTGAAACGCAGCTGATGCATTTTGACTTAGCGGGCTTCGCGCTTTCTGCCGGTTCGGCCTGTTCCAGCGGCAAAATGGCGACGAGTCATGTGCTGTTAGCCATGGGGGTTGCGCCGGAACTGGCCTCGACCGCCATCCGCATCAGCTTCGGTTGGGGCACCATGGAGGCCGAAATCCGCGCCTTCGCTGAGTGCTGGAAAGCGGCGCGTTACAAAATGGGAAGGAAGGCAGCCTAGCGAACCATTCGGATTGGGTTCTGGCTTTGCGTGACCATACTGCGAAACTTAGTTGTTTCGGTGAATTTAGCGGGCTCAACCGTATCAGGGCTGGTGGTAGTCGTTTCTCTCGGTGCGGTGGTGAGAGATTCTTCTTTCTTTGCAGTAGCAAAGCCATAAGCAGCCATGAGTGCGGCTGCAACAGCAGTAATCTTCCATTGGCCTTTAGCCGGCAATATGTTTCCCGTTTTTGAGGCTTTGCCAACAGCGTTCTCGACTAACCAGGCGCCTGTCATCACTGTGCCACCCAGCGTGGCACCAAACGCGGCATCCTTGAAACGTTTGCCGACAGAAGGTTTAGTATTGTCCATTCACCAAGTATAACTTGGGTAATTTCAACATAGTATGACAATTGTGTGAAAATTAAACGCTTTGTAACATGGTAATAGTTGACTGCTGTACTATGTTATTCTATGCCGCAGGCAAATAAGGCGATGCAAGGTTTGAACCTCCCCATTTGTCATTCCCGCGAAGGCGGGAATCCACTTGAAGGAGATTCCCGCCTTCGCGGGAATGACAAAGAGAGAGAGAGTGCAGGGAATTTATGAGCGCAGTGATTGTTCCATTTCAAAAAGAATCGGCGGTGAAATTCCCGATTTTTCTCGATTACCAGTCGACCACGCCGTGCGACCCGCGGGTGCTCGAGAAAATGATGCCGTATTTCACCCAGAAATTCGGCAACCCGCACTCGCGCAGCCACGCCTTCGGCTGGGAGGCTGAAGAGGCTTGTGAAGTCGCGCGCGGCCAGGTGGCTAAACTCATTAACGCCGATGCGAAAGAAATCATTTTCACCAGCGGTGCGACGGAAGCGAACAACATCGCCCTGAAAGCGGTGGGTGCGTTTTACAAAGAGAAAAAGAACCACATCATCACGGTCGTGACGGAGCATAAATGCGTGCTCGATTCGGCGCGCCACATGGAGATGGACGGGTTCGAAGTCACCTACCTGCCGGTACAAAAAAACGGCCTGATCGACCTCGACGTGTTGAAAGCTGCCATCAAACCGAGCACCCTGATGGTGAGCGTGATGGCCGTGAATAACGAGCTGGGCGTGATTCAGCCCATGGCCGCAATCGGCAAAATCACCCGCGAACACGGCGTGTTTTTTCATACCGATGCGGCGCAGGCGTTCGGTAAAATCCCGCTCGATGTCGAAGCGATGAACATCGACCTCATGAGCATTTCTGGCCATAAAATTTATGCCCCCAAAGGCATCGGTGCGCTGTTCGTGCGTCGCCGCCCGCGCATTCGGCTTGAGTCGCTGTTCAGCGGCGGCGGGCAGGAACGCGGCATGCGCAGCGGCACATTGCCCACCCCCATGGTAGTGGGTTTGGGCGAAGCGGCGCGCATTGCGGGAATCGAAATGCAGGAAGAAAATGCGCGGCTGCACTACCTGTCGAGCAAGTTTTTAAAAGCGGTGATGGACGACGTGAAAGACGTGTACCTGAACGGCGACCGCGAACAGCGCATTCCCGGCTGCATCAACCTCAGCTTCGCCTATATCGAGGGCGAAAGCATGATTATGGCGATTAAAAACCTCGCCGTTTCCAGCGGCTCGGCCTGCACCAGCGCCAGCCTCGAGCCCAGCTACGTGCTGCGCTCCATCGGCGTGGGTGAGGAATTGGCGCACACCAGCATTCGCTTCGGTTTCGGCCGCTTCACCACCGAAGCCGAAATCGACGAAGCGATTAAAATCGTCGGCGGCAGCATCGAAAAACTCCGCGCCATGAGCCCGCTTTGGGAAATGGTGCAAGAGGGAATTGATATCAGCAAAATCCAGTGGGCAGCGCATTAATGGGCACAACTCATATACATGGAACCTATTCACTCGAGGCTTTTTTTGAAAACTCACAAAAATCGCTTCCCATTGAGCGATTATTTGCGGATGGAAAAGTAGGTAGAGATACGTTGTATGCAGTGAGCGAGAGTATTTTTGCTCGCAAACTGTTGGCGATGATCGACGATGGTCATCCGCTCGGTGCGAAAGTTAGAGAAAATAAGATCGACATGGAGCAAGTGCTGTCTTCGATTGGATCGATGGGTGTTGGTAGAGCAATTTCGGGATACTTGAGTGAGAGAGAAATTTTCCCCGATTTGAAAATTGCTGATAGCAACACTATGGGACATTTCTTAACAGAAATGGAAACTGGGAGTTTAGAAAGATGTTTTGATATGGCGCTGCTAAGGCGCGCGGTGCCTAGCTTAGTGCAATCTTCCATGGATGAAGCAAAAGAGATGATTCAAGCAATCGCCAAAGAAAAAGCGGCGCAGCGAAGCGCCGCATAAGAAGGAGAAGTAATATGGCCTATTCAGAAAAGCTCGTCGACCACTACGAAAACCCGCGCAATGTGGGCAGCATGGATAAGGACGATCATGATGTCGGCACCGGCCTTGTGGGCGCGCCGGCGTGCGGTGACGTGATGAAACTGCAAATCCGCGTGAACGACCAGGGTGTGATTGAAGATGCGCGCTTCAAAACCTTCGGCTGCGGCTCGGCGATTGCGTCATCCAGCCTCGTCACCGAATGGGTGAAGGGCAAGCATGTCGATGAAGCCGCCACCATTAAAAACACGCAAATCGCCGAAGAATTGGCACTACCGCCGGTGAAAATCCACTGCAGCGTGCTGGCCGAAGACGCCATCAAAGCCGCCGTCGCGGATTACAAGGCGAAGCATGTGAGCGAGGCGAAGGCGGGTTAGAAATTTGTCATGCCAGCGAAAGCTGGCATCCATCTGTATCTTCTGGCGCTTCGCGCGCTGGATGCCAAATCAAGTTTGGCATGACAAAAATTGAGAGGAATATGATCAACTCCACCACAGGCAAGGCCGTTAAAATTACCGACAACGCGGCAGAGCACATCCGCGCACTGCTGGCCAAACGCGGCAAGGAATCGGTCGGTGTGCGCGTGGGTATTCGCACGCGCGGTTGCTCGGGCCTGTCCTACACCATCGAGTATGCCGACGAGATTGGGAAGTACGACGAAGTAGTGGAAGATAACGGCGTGCGCGTACTGATCGACCCGAAAGCCGTGATGTTTTTGCTCGGCACCGAAATGGATTTCAAGCAGGAAAAATTCAAAAGCGGGTTTGTGTTTAATAACCCCAACGTCAAGGGTGAGTGCGGGTGCGGCGAGAGCTTCCACGTGTAGACCTCAACGATTTGTCATTCCCGCGAAGGCGGGACCCGAAGCGAAGCGGAGAGAGGCCCTGCCAATCTCCTTCGATCTTTGGCGCTAGCTGCCCAAGAAATTCCCGCCTTCGCGGGAATGACAAAATGAGAAGGCTTTGCCTCGACAATCCCATCAAACTCCCCTACACACGCGCGCATGCAAAATTTGTTCGATATTTTAGGGCTCCCCACGGCGTTTGCTCTCGATGCCAAGGCGCTCGAAAAAGCCTATTTCGCGGCCCAGCGCGCTTGCCACCCGGATGGATTTGTGGGCAAAAGCGCGGCCGAGCGCGTGGCCGCCATCTCGCGCTCGCAAGTGGTGAACGATGCATATGACACGCTGAAAACCCCCATCACCCGCGCGGCGCATTTGCTGGAGTTGCAAGGCATCGAAACCCTCAGCGACACCGCAAAAGCCTCGCCCGCGCTGCTGATGGAAGTGATGGATCTGCGCGAGCGGCTGCAGGACGCTATGGGCGACGGCGCGGCGATTGCCGGTATGGTTGAGAAAATTAAAACCGAAGCGGCGAAAACGACGCGCGAACTGGAAGCGGCATTTACTACCGAAGAATTTAAAAAAGCCGCAGAAGCCACCATGCGCCTGCATTACCTCGCCAAGGCGATGGAAGAGGCACATATGCTGATTTACCGTTTGAAGGCACAGGCATGAGCGATTTTTTACAAATCTACGAACCCGGCCAAACCCCCATGCCGCACGAGGACACAGCGGCGATCGGCATTGACCTTGGCACCACGCACAGCATTGTCGCCATTGCCAGCAACGGCCGGGCCGATGCGATTCACGACGGCCATGGCCGCGCGATTATTCCTTCCATCGTCGATTATAACCACGGCAAACCGGTGGTAGGTCATGAAGCCAAACGCGCGTATGCCGAAGGCGAGGCGGGGGTGATTGCTTCGGTGAAGCGGCTCATGGGAAAATCTGCCGCGGATGTGGAAACCGTGGCGGGCCAGCAGGCCTACGCCCTCGACCGCACGCGCGAGGGGTTGGTGCGCCTGACGGTGGGCAGCAGCAGCGTCACGCCGGTTGAAGTATCTGCCGAAATTTTGAAGCACCTGCGCGATTTAGCGGCTGATGCGCTGGGGCGTGAAGTGACGCGCGCCGTGATTACCGTGCCCGCTTATTTCGACGAAGCCGCCCGCGCCGCAACCAAGGATGCTGCAAAACTGGCTGGGCTGGAAGTGCTGCGCCTCATCAACGAACCCACGGCGGCCGCGCTTGCTTACGGCCTCGATAGTGGCGCGGAGGGCATTTACGCCATTTACGATTTTGGCGGCGGCACGTTCGATATTTCGATTCTGAAATTGCAGGAAGGTGTGTTTCAGGTGCTGGCCACAGCGGGCGACACGCATTTGGGCGGCGACGATATCGACCAGTTGCTGGCCTCGGCCATGATTGCCTGCGCCGGCGTAAAAGAAGGCGAACTCACGCCCGCGGAGCTAGGCGAACTCATGAGCCTGTGCCGCCTCACCAAAGAAAAACTGACCACAGATGACAAAGCCGACCTCATTTGGGAAGGCTGCCACCGCACGTTCGAGCGGGCCGCGTTCGACGCGATGATTGCGCCGCTGGTACAACGCACGCTGGAATGCTGCGCCAGTGCCATGCGCGACGCGGGGCTAACGATTGCCGACATTCAAGGCGTGGTGCTGGTAGGCGGCTCGACCCGGGTGAAACGTGTGCATCAATCCGTCGCCGAATTTTTTGGCAGCAAGCCGCTCGACACGCTCGACCCCGACCTCGTAGTCGCTCTCGGCGCCGCTTTGCAGGCCGAAGCGCTGAGCAGAGGGGAGTCGAACCATTTGCTACTCGACGTGACGCCGCTGTCGCTGGGGCTGGAAACGGTGGGTGGTATTACCGAGAAAATCATCCATCGCAACACGCCGATTCCGGCTTCCGTCGCGCAGGAATTCACCACCTATAAAGACGGCCAGAGCGCCATGAAAATTCATGTGCTGCAGGGCGAGCGCGAAAAAGTGGATGACTGCCGCAGCCTTGCGCAGTTCGAACTGCGCGGCATTCCGCCGATGGCGGCCGGCGCGGCACGCATTCGCGTCACGTTCGCGCTCGACGCTGACGGCATGCTGACGGTCGCGGCTGAAGAACTGACCACCGGCACCAAGCAGGAAGTGGCGGTGAAGCCCTCGTATGGTCTCGAGTTCGAAGAAATCGAGCGCATGCTGCGCGACGGCATGGAAAACGCCCGCAGCGACATTATGGAGCGGTTGCTGATTGAAGCGCGGGTGGACGCAAGCCGCACCGTGCAGGATGTGCAAAGCGCCCTCGCGCGTGACGGCGATTTGCTGAAACCCGGCGAGTTGCCAATGATCGACGCGCAAATGAAGCGCCTCGCCGATGCTATCGCGGGCCCGAACCGCGAGCGCATCGACCACGAAGTGAGCCAGCTCAACGTGCTGGTCGGCCCCTTCGCGCAGCGCCGCATGGACGCGGCGATTGCAAACGCGCTGACAGGGAAAAATGTTGAAGAGATGTGACAGGTGGCAGGTGACGCGTGACAGGTGAAGAAAATTTTATATGTAGGAATTTGCAGAGTTGGTTGCACTTAATGTGTAGTTGAAACGAGCGAAAGCATCATTGCTTGTCATGCCAGCGAACGCTGGCATCCAGTTTCTTTTGATTGCACTCCGTGCGCTGGATGCCAAATCAAGTTTGGCATGACAGGCGGAGAGGTCGGAGCATGAAATCTGTCAATAATGCTATAAATTCTCACATTTTAAGTCGTAAACTATCACGTGGGCTTGCAAGCTTTATTAAATCCCTGCAAAAGAGAGCGCCTGTCACTTGTCACCTGTCACCACTGAGTAGCTTATGCCCAACATTACTTTTGTCCTCGCCGACGGCTCGGAAAAAACCATCGCAGCCCCGAACGGCATTTCGCTGCTGGAAGTGGCGCACCAGAATAAAATTCCGCTGGAGGGCGCGTGCGAAGGTTCTCTCGCCTGCAGCACCTGCCATGTCATCATCGATCCCGCTTTTTACGACGGCCTGCCCGCCGCGAAGGACGACGAAGAAGACATGCTCGATTTGGCGTTCGGCCTCACGCACACTTCGCGCCTGGGCTGCCAGATTATGATGAATGACAGCCTTGAAGGGCTGAAAGTCACGCTTCCATCCGCCACCCGCAACATGCAGGTCGACAAGAAATAATTTTAACCAGCGAGCACCATTATGAGCGATCAACCCAGCGATTCGACGCCTGAAACCACGGTGGTGATCACGCGCAAGCGCCGTCTCTTTTTACCTATTGTTTTTGGCGTGATCGTGCTGGTGGTCGCCGGTGTGCTGATTTCCCGCGCCGGGCTCGACAAAGCGCTGGTGAAGCAAAAGCTCGACGCATTTATCGCGCAGGCTCGCGAGGAAGCTAAAAATCAGGGCCGCGACATCGACATTACCTACGGCAACCTCGAGGTAAAAGGCGGTCTGAGTAACAAGCACGTCGTGGTGCAACAAGTGGTGCTGCTGGTGAAGCCGCTGCAGCCAGCGCCGATGACCCCCGGCCAGCAAGTGCGCCCGGACGCAATTCAGGTGAGCACGCCGCGCATCGAAATTTACCCTGAAGCCATGGACATGAGCGCGCTGCGTGTCGACCTGCCGCAGCCAATCAATTTCGCCCTGCAGGATGCGCCGGATAAATCGCTGCTGAAAATTACCAACGCCACGCCGCCTTCGGTACTCGTCTCGCGCGACGAAGTGGCTACGCAGCCTTACAACCGTGTGAAATACAGCTTCCCCACGCAGGTTGATTTCACCTACTTGCGTGAAGAGCAAGCAACCGGTGCCGAAGACGCAGCACCCACGCTCGACCCTGTGTATGAAACACTACGAGTGGAATCCGCGCAGCCCGGCAGCGTAGAAACCCACTTCGCGACGGATGCGAGCCGTTTGGGCGATGTGCGCATCAATTTCGGCGAATTGAAGCTGACGCCGCAGGCGGTGCCCGAAGGCAGCGTCACCATCGCTGCGATTAAGGGCGAGTGGAGCAATAGTCTCAGCGCACAAAAGCAAAACATCATGCACACCACCCTGAATTTCGGGCCGCTGACGGCACCGGCGGAATTGCTGCCCTACGCGCCGATTTCGCTTTCGCTCGACGCCACTTACGAAGCCGCCATGCCGCAAACCGCCGAGGCTGTCGCCAGCATTCAAAGTCAGCAGGCGGTGATGACGTTGAAAGATTTCACACTGACCACGAAAGACGCCGCAGTGAAAGCGAACGCAGGCTTCACGGCCAACGCAAGCGACGTGCTGCCGATTGGCAAGGCCTCGATTGCACTCACCAACGTGCCCTATATTCTCGATCGCTTGCGTAATAATGGCGTGCTCGACCCCGTGCGCGATGAAGTGGTAACCGCCAGCCTGCAGCTCATTACGGGCCAACCCATCGTCGAGATTAAGGACGCCGAAATTCCTATCGAACGTGCACGCGGCGGGGCGTTCAATATCGGCAAAACCACGTTCGAGGAACTGGTGGCCACCTTCCTGAAAGTCGCGATGGGCCATAAAGGAGCGATTATGCCTGTTCAGCCCAGCACTTCCGCCCCGCAACTGCCCGACCCCGCAAAGCCCAAAGCACCCGGCGAGCCGTTGCATGACCCAAGCATTCGGGGCTAAGCATGGCTAAAAAAACCGCCGTGAAAAAGCCCGCCCGCAACGCACTACCTACGTGGGATTTGACGGATTTGTACCCGTCGCCCAGCCACCCGTCGGTCGCGCGTGACCTTGCGGCGCTGACGAAAAAAGCGGATTCATTCGCCAAAAAATATCAGCCGCAGCTGGCAAAACTGGGCGCTGATGCGCTGGCCGCAGCGATTGCCGAATATGAAGCAATGCAAGATGGCATCGGTAAGCTAGGCAGCTACGCGCAGCTGCTTTATGCGGGCGACATGGCCGATGCGGCCATCACCCAGTTTTACCAGAACACGCACGAAGCGCTGAATGTTATCACCGCGAAACTAATTTTCTTCGGGCTTGGGCTCAATAAACTCAGCGACCAGCAACTTGCCCGTGGCTTCAAAACCTCAGCCAAACTGCGCCATTACAAGCCGTGGCTTGAGGCCATTCGTGCTTACAAGCCCTATCAGCTCAGCGACGAGCTGGAGGGGTTCATCCACGAAACTTCCGTCACCATGCAATCGTGGCAGAGGCTGTACGACGAATCGAACACGCGGTTGGAATTCACCCTCGGCGGCAAAAAATTCACTGGCGCGGAAGTGTTCGACGTGATGTCGCACAAAGACGGCGCGAAACGTAAAGCCGCCGCCAAAGAAATCGCCCGCGTATATGCCGCCAATGGCCCGCTATTCGCGCTCATTACCAACACGCTGGCCAAAGCGAAGCAAATCGAAGACGATGCGCGCGGGTTTGCAGCCCCCATCAGCAGCCGCAACGTGGCCAATCAGGTGGAAGACGCGGTGGTAGAGGCGTTGGTAGCCACGGTAAAGAAGAACTACCGCCAGCTATCGCACCGTTATTACCAGTGGAAAGCCAAGCAATTCGGCAAAAAATCGCTCGACTATTGGGATCGTAATGCGCCGCTGCCGGCGGATGTCGACAGCAACTTCCCGTGGGAAAAAGCAGTAAAGCTGGTGGGCGATGCTTACGCGGCTTTTTCACCGGAACTGGCCAAAACTGGGCAGAAATTTTTCGAAAATCGCTGGATCGACGTGCCGACCCGCGCGGGCAAGGTCAGCGGTGCGTTTGCGCACCCGACGGTGCCCAGCGCCCACCCATATTTACTGCTGAACTATTTGGGCAAAACGCGCGACGTGATGACGCTGGCGCATGAATTGGGCCACGGTGTGCATCAAGTGCTAAGCAACGCCCAAGGCGCGCTGATGTGCGACACACCCCTCACGCTCGCCGAAACCGCCAGCGTGTTCGGCGAAATGCTGACGTTCCAAGAGCTTCTGAACCGCGAAACCGACACGAAAAAACGCCAGCGCCTGATTGCCGGAAAAGTGGAAGACATGCTGAACACCGTGGTGCGCCAAATCGCGTTCTGCGAGTTCGAGCGCATGGTGCATGCCGAACGCAAGAAGGGCGAATTATCCGTCGCGCGCATTGGTGAAATCTGGATGCAAGTGTCGCGCGAATCGCTCGGGCCCGGCATCACCCTGCACCCGGAATACAATGTGTATTGGATGTATATTCCGCATTTCATCCACTCGCCATTTTATGTCTATGCTTACGCGTTTGGCGACTGCCTCGTGAACTCGCTGTACGGCGTGTATCTGCGCGAGAAAAAAGCGGGGCGCGGCGATGCCTTCGCTAAAAAATACCTCGCCATGCTTTCAGCCGGTGGCTCGTTGAGGCACAAAGAGCTGCTAAAACCCTTCGGCCTTGACGCCAGCAAGCCCGATTTCTGGCAGGCGGGGCTGGATGTAATTGCGGGTTACATAAAGGAATTGGGTGCTTAATTTCTGTCATGCCGAACTTGATTCGGCATCCATCGAAGGCGCGATTAGCGCCGGTCGAATGCTCTGAATATCTCGCCGCAGACGCGGCATGATGGATCCTGAATCAAGTTCAGGATGACGTCTTATTTCAGCACCGCTTTGATTGCCTCAAAAATTTTCTCCAACTGCACCTCGCTGATGGTGAAGGGCGGCATGAGGTAAATGCAGTTAGCGAAGGGGCGCAGCCACACGCCGTGTTCCACGAAATGCGGGCGCAGCGATTTGGCGGCGGGGGCAGCATCGTTTAATTCGATCACGCCGATGGCACCTTTCACGCGCACATCCGCCACCCACGGGTGGTTTTTGAAACCTCGCAA
>JBJXEM010000057.1:0-31989 GCA_046154225.1 Rickettsiales bacterium | reverse complement strand
GTCAGCATGCGCGATGTGAGCAAGGCGCGTGAGGTAAACCTCAATGGCATCCGCATGGAGCCCGACGCGCGGGCACTGGCCGTGGCCCCGGACATTGACGTGGTGGTCGAAGCCATCGGCGGGCACGAAGGCATTGCGCACGAAGTCATTTCGGCGGCGTTGAAAAACGGTAAGCATGTGGTGACGGCCAACAAAGCGCTCATCGCCCATCACGGCCTGAAACTGGCGCAATTAGCGGAAGAGAACAACGTGGTGCTGGCGTTCGAAGCGGCGGTGGCTGGCGGCATACCCATCCTCGGCGCTATGCGCACGGGGCTGGCTGCCAACCGCATCACGCGCGTGGCGGGAATTCTGAACGGCACCTGCAATTACATCCTCACCACCATGCAGCGCGAAGGCCGCGATTTCGCCGAAGTATTGGCTGAAGCGCAACGCCTCGGCTACGCCGAATCCGACCCGAGCTTCGACATTGACGGAGTTGACACCGGCCACAAAGTCGCCATCCTCGCCAGCCTCGCGTTCGGCACCGCGCCGGATTTCGCGAGCGTACATCACGAAGGCATCCGCCGCATCAGCCTCGTCGACATCGAATATGCGCAAAGCTTCGGCTACCGCATCAAGCTGCTAGGCATCGCAACGCTCGAGGATGGAAAATTGCTGCAGCGTGTGCACCCGTGCCTCGTGCCGCTCGCTTCGCCGCTGGGCGTCATCGACGGCCCGTTCAACGCCGTGCAGGTCGAGGGCGACGCGGTGGGCCGCGTGGTGTTCGAGGGGCGCGGCGCGGGCGGTGGACCCACCGGTTCAGCCATCGTCGCCGATTTGATTGCCATCGCGCGTGGCGATACTTTTCCGCCCTTCACCGTGTCGTGCGCGGCGCTGGCTCACGCCGATGCCGCCTCGCTCGACGCGCATCGCGGCTGCTATTATCTGCGCCTGAGCTTAAAGGACGAACCGGGCGTGCTCGCCGAATTCACCCGCGCCTTTGCGGCCGAAGAAGTGTCGGTGGCAAGCATCACCCAACGCGCTATCGCCGCCGACGCCAGCGCACAGGTGATTGTCCTCACCCACGAAACTACCGAAGCTGCCGCCATGCGCGCAAGCGCTCGCATCGGCAAACTGGGCGTGAGCGTGGCCGCGCCCGTGGTATTAAGGATAGAAACTTGATATCGCAATTTGCGATGTCAAAGCCCTAAGTTAAAGAAAAACATGAAAACAATTGGCTTAATTGGCGGGATGAGTTGGGAATCAACTGCTCTCTACTATCGACTCATAAACGAGCAGGTGCGTGACAGGTTGGGTGGTTTGCACTCTGCAAAATTGCTGCTGTGGTCTTTTGATTTCGACGAGATTGCCGCGCTACAATCTGCCGGTGATTGGGAAGGCGCGACGGAGCGAATGATGGATGCGGCACTTCGCCTGAAGAATGCGGGCGCAGACGCATTGGTGATCTGCACGAATACGATGCACAAAATGGCTGTAGCGGTTGAAGTCGCCGCAGAATTGCCGCTATTGCATATAGCGGATGCAACCGCCGAAGCGATAAAGGCGCAAAAAATTCGGAAGGTTGGTTTGCTGGCAACGCGCTTCACGATGGAGCAGGATTTTTATAAAGGCCGATTGCTGGAAAAGCATGGCATCGAAACCCTTGTGCCTGATGACGAAGGGCGCGACGCGGTGCACCGAATCATTTACGATGAATTATGTAAAGGCGTCGTCAAAGAAGATTCAAAAGCCCAGTATTTAAAAATCATGGAAACACTCCTTCGCGAAGGTGCAGAAGGAATTATTCTCGGATGCACGGAAATTGGCATGCTGATTAAGCCTGAGGATGTGCGCGTACCTGTCTTCGACACAACACAACTGCATGCTGAAGCCGCCGTTACTTTTGCACTTTCACGCTAGAAATGAGGAATTGAAGAGTTGAGGAAAAAAGAATAATTCTACAGTTCGACAATTACCAAGTTTTTCAATTCGGAGTCTGTATGACCGCCCCCGCCCGCACCGAGCCTGCCAACAAAGACTGGATCATGGACCGCAATTTCGCGCTTGAGGGTGTGCGCGTGACGGAAGCTGCCGCGCTCGCCAGCAGCCACTGGACCGGGCGCGGCCGCGAGGGTGACGCCGACCAGGCCGCCGTGAACGCCATGCGCGAAGCGCTGAACGGCCTCACCATCGACGGCACGGTGGTGATCGGCGAAGGCGAGCGCGACAAAGCACCCATGCTCTATATCGGCGAAAAAGTCGGCACGGGCGAAGGGCCGCGCATCGACATCGCGCTCGACCCGCTCGAGGGCACTACGCTCTGCGCCCATTCAGGCCCGAATTCACTCGCCGTCGTTGCCATGGCCGAGCATGGTGGGTTCCTCCACGCACCGGATGTGTACATGGATAAAATCGCTGTCGGTGGCGGGCTGCCCGAAGGCGTGGTCGATCTCGACGCGACGGTGGCCGAGAATTTGAAAAACCTCGCGGCAGCCAAAAACAAAGACATCAGCGACCTGACGGTGATGATATTACAGCGCCCGCGCCACGAAGAAAAAATTGCGCGCCTGCGCGAAGCTGGTTGCCGCGTGCAACTCATCCCCGACGGCGATGTGGCGGGCGTGATCGCCACCGCCACGCCCACTACCGGCGTGGATATGTATCTGGGCGTCGGCGGCGCACCCGAGGGCGTACTGGCAGCGGCGGCACTGCGCTGCATCGGCGGGCAAATGCAGGGGCGACTGATTTTCGCCAGCGACGATGACCGTGCCCGCGCCAGCCGCATGGGCATCACCGATTTTGCCCGCAAATATGTGCTGAATGATCTCGCCCACGGCAACGTCATGTTCGCCGCCACCGGCGTGACCGACGGCAGCATGCTCAAAGGCGTGAAGCGCTGGCCGGGTGGGGCGAGCACCCACAGCATCGTCATGCGCAGCGCCACCGGCACCGTGCGCTGGGTTGAGGCGATCCATAATTTCGATGTCAAAACCGTGATGTAGTAATTGCTGCATGCGTCGTGGATTTATGCTAGGCTTTGCGTAATCATTAAAGGCTTGGCATGCGCGATTCCGACGAAACACCTGAACAGACGACAGACCGTTTAACCCAGATACTCGGCCAGCTTGCCAGCGCCGACAGCATCAACAAGGATCACCATTTCAGCCGCACCGAACTGGCCATGCAGTTAGCCCGCCAATGGCAGGTGGATCACCCCGAAGACCTTAATCTGGCGCAACTGCGCACGCATCTTGCCCATGCCCGCATGTGGGAGCACTCCCAAGGCGCGGCGATGAGCGAAAGCGACGCGCGCGACGGCAAAAAATATTCCGAGTTTTTTGCGCAGCAATCCGAGCGATTGGTCGCAGTGATTAGCAACCTACTTGATCGCGAAAAGAGCGATGCGACGCTAGCGCGGGGCGCGGAAAATCAGTCAGCACAGGACTGGGGTGTAACACTGAGCGCCCGCCTCAAAGAGTGGCGCGGCAACACGTCGCTGAGTCGCAGCGAGCTGCAGGTGGCAGAAGCGAATTTGCGCAGCAATTTTGGTGGGCCCAGCCCGCGTACCGCACTGATGATGGACGATTTCCCACCCGCTTTGCGCGACGCCTACTACCCCGACGACCAGCAATTTATGGAAGCACTGCAGGCAGGCCAAATCACCGACCCTAATGCCCTCGCCAAATTCCAGAAGCGCAACGAATTCCGTGAAATTTGGGACCGGCTCGCCGACGCTTACGTGCAAACACCGCAAGCCGTAACACCCCTGCTTGCCGATAACCCCAATCTCCAAGAAATCCGCAAGCAAATAGCGAAATATTTCGCGCCCACCCACGCCGACGTGCCGACGCTTGATGATTTCTCGCAAGCCGTAGCGCGCGTAGCCACAGAGCCACCGCAACGCACGCGATAATTTTTGCGATTAGCGGTTCCTGCCGCGCGCAAAATTCACTACGCTTGGGCGTATGCACCACGCACAACACACCGCCTCGGGCCTGCCATGGGTGCGCCGCCACGACGATGCGCGCGCCGTGCTTGCCATTGCGCAGCAATACGGCATCAGCGAACCGCTCGCGAACATTCTGGTCGGCCGCGGCGTGGGGCCGGATGACGTCGAAACATTTCTCGGCCGCAAAACCGAGGACGGATTCGAAGGCCCCAAACTGCGCGAGCTGCTGCCCGACCCGTTTCATTTGCGCGACATGGACAAAGCCGTTGCGCGCATTATGCAGGCCATTTCGTCGCACGAACCCATCGCCGTGTTTGGCGATTACGATGTCGATGGCGCTACTTCGAGTGCGCTGCTGGTGCAGTATTTTGTGGCGCTTGGTATCCCCATCGCCACCTACATTCCCGACCGCATGAAGGAAGGGTATGGCCCGACCGTCGCGGGGTTTGCGAAGTTGATTGAAGGATTCGGGATTCACGATTCGGGATTCGGGATTCGGGATTCTAGGGAAGAAACCAACCCCTTCCCTGAATCCCGAATCGTGAATCCTGAATCCTATGGACTCATCATCACCGTCGATTGCGGCACGCTGGCACACGCACCAATTGCCTATGCGCAATCGCGCGGGGTGGATGTGATCGTGCTCGACCACCACGCGAGCGACGGGGCACTGCCCGATGCTGTGGCGGTCGTGAACCCCAACCGGCTGGATGAAACCTCGCCCCACCGCAACCTCGCCGCAGTTGGCGTTACGTTTCTCACGCTCGTGGCGCTGAATCAGAAATTACGTGACTCGGGACTCGGGACTCGGGACTCGCCCTCCCAATCCCGAGTCACGAGCCACGAGTCACGAGACCCAGCGCTTCCAAATCTCCTCGCCTTCCTCGACCTCGTCGCCCTTGGCACCGTGTGCGACGTGATGACGCTGTCGGGCCTCAACCGCGCGTTTGTGACGCAGGGGCTGAAGGTGATGGCGCAGCGGCGCAACGTGGGCCTCGCCGCACTCGCCGACATCGCACGGATGACGCAAGCGCCGAATGTGTATCATTTGGGCTTCCTGCTCGGCCCGCGCATCAATGCGGGTGGGCGGGTTGGCGCTTCAGGCCTTGGGGTCGAGCTGCTGACGACCGACGACCCCAACCGCGCCCGCGACATTGCGACAACGCTCGACCGCCACAACGCCGAGCGGCAGGCGATTGAAGCGGGCGTGCTCGATGCCGCGCTGGCCGCTGCCGTCACCCAGGAAAACATGCCCGTCATGCTGATCGTGGGCGAGGGCTGGCACCCGGGCGTGATTGGTATTGTGGCGGGGCGGCTGAAGGAAAAATACAACCGCCCGGTAGCGATTGCCGCGATGGAAAACGGCGTCGCCAAAGCCTCGGCCCGTTCGGTCGAGGGGGCGGATTTTGGTGCCGCCGTGCACGCCGCGCACGCCAGCGGGCACCTCACCAGCGGCGGCGGCCACGCCATGGCGGCAGGTTTTTCGTTCACGGCCGAGCAGCAGCAGGCGCTGCACGCATTCCTCATCGCCCGCCTCGGCCCCGCCGTTACGGCGTACCAGGACGCCCGCGTGCAGCGGTTCGACGCCACAATCAGCGTCGCCGGTGCCACGCGCGAAGCCATCGCCGACATGGCACTCGCCGGGCCTTACGGCATGGGCAACCCCGGCCCGCGGCTGGTGATTTCCGGCGCGCGCATCGCCCACCGGCAGGTGCTGAAGGACAAACACATCAAGCTGGTGCTGACGGATGATTCCGGCAAAACCCGCCTCGAAGCCATCGCGTTTAACGCCGTCGACCAGAAACTGGGCGCGATGCTGATGCGCGCGCAAACGCTCGATTTGCTCGGGCGTCTCGACCTCAATCACTGGCAAGGCCGCGAAACCCCCCAATTGCTGATCGACGACGCGGCCGTTGCGCGCTGAGGTTTAAGGCGCGGTCAGTAGACCGCGCGAGCCCAACGCCCGCGCCGCTGCGCGAGGGGTTAGGCAGTAGGCCGATGGCCTAAGCAAGCGCATTCTCAAAACGCTTGACTTGCCCCCCCGCCCGTGGTGTGTATCCCGCCTGTTTTTGGCCCAAAGCCGCAAACACGGCCCCTTCGTCTAGTGGTTAGGACGCCTCCCTTTCACGGAGGTAGCACGAGTTCGAATCTCGTAGGGGTCACCATTAAAAAAGCCTCCCGCAAGGGGGGCTTTTTTAATGGTGATACCTATGCTCGGTTCGAACGCGTCGAGTTCGATTATTTACTTAACGAGCATCGCGAGTTTAGGAAATAACACGAGGGGCCAAGCCCCGAGTAAATCTCGTAGGGAGCGCCATTCACAACGAAAATGTAAATTTTGTTTTTTATCATTATATTTCAGCCCACTAGAAGTTCTCAGAATTGCAATTTACTGTGAAATTTCAAAGGGTCTTATATAACGCGATCTCTACACTATATGCTCTTTATCTGGTTCCATTCTTGTAGGGGTGCTCATGCACGTGATGTTCGATACGAATATTTTTAGCGACATAATCAACGAGCAAATTCCCATTGATGCATTAATCGGCAAAGTCACAATATACGCTACACATGTGCAGTATGATGAGCTGAACGCAACGGCGGCTAAATGGAAAACTCCTAATGGTGAGCCTTTACGAGAAAAGTTCTTGGAGCTTTTCAATTTCCTTACCGGGATGAAGCCCACTGAAAGTGGGGTGGTGGGAGTTTCAAAAATTGGCGGCGCAAAGGTTGCCGGAAATGTCGTTCCTACCGAAAGTGCAGTTTGGGATGTTTCTGCATGGGGCCATGCTAAATGGGGCAGTAACGTAGTTAATACGGAGTCTTCTGCTTATGGCGTTTCCCGCTACGGAAAAGCCAAATATGTTGGAACTAGTCTGTGCAAAGAAATTTGGCAAAAGTTAGATGCTAGGAATAATAAGGAAGCCAACAACTCCAAAGATGCGTTGATTGCCGAAACTGCGATTATAAATGGATATGTGCTAATCACCCATGATGGTCATCTGCTGGAAGTAACTAAAGAGCTGCTTGGCAATGTGATGCGCTTAGATGAGTTGATGCAAAAAATAGCGCCACAAGAGGCCGTAACAGTATGACCTGACATCTCGCCGCATAATTTTTTCTAATACTTTCCAAAACTTCGATAAAAAATTCGAGTTCGGTAGCGTAGGGGTCACCATATTTTGCAATAGCCTGCAAGCTAACTCCCCCCGCCAAAATACAAACCTACGGCAAAAATACGGCATAGGCATGGGTGATTCCGCGCGCGTTTTGTGAGCGGTTGCCGATATGTTTTTAGGCTGGTAAGTATGCAAGGATATCGGCCCGTTGAAGGGGTCGCCTCGATGAAAGTTTTCCTGATGCAATGCTTCCCAGCGTTATTTCGGCGTTATAAGACCTTGTGTGCGCTTTTTCTTTGCCTTACCAGCATGATGGCGCATGCGGAGCCTGCAGGCGCATTGCCGCAAAATGACGTTTTGAGCTATTTGGTTCAGCTGGTGCAATGGCAACGCGATGCCGCCGTCATTGACACCGCCGACCAAAGCGCACGCGAGTTGATTTTCCAAGACAGCGTTCGCCAAAACGGCATGCGGGCGGTGAAAGCGGGATTCGCTTTTGCGCGCGCGCAGGCGTCCATCGCCCCGGCGGACATTCCAGAAAAAAGTGAAACGGGAACAGAGCAGCAACGCTTGTCGCTGTATGGCCAGCAAACACAGCAAGCAGTAACTAATGCAAGGGCGCTGCTTAAAACTAAGCTTGGCTCAGCACAGCGCGCGCAGGCTGAAGGCCGGCTTAAGCTGGCACTCGCCGAGCAGGAACTTTACGAGACCCTTCAGGCAAATTTTAATGCTGCGGCGAGCGGCGGAGGCATCGGCTTTACCGCAAAAATCGGAAATTTACAGCGCGGCATCCCTGAATTGTTGGGTGATAACGCACCCGCTGCCGCTCCCTCCAAACCAACGGCGGATGACACACCGCGCCCATCAGCCAGCACGGTATTAAGCCTCTCCGGCGAATTATTCAGCATCGCACAAAAGCAGCGCGAACTAAACGCGCTTATCGTGCACACGTCTGAGATTCAGGCAGCCGGATCGGCAATGCTCAAAGAGCTACGCACGACCATGGATAGCATCATTCTTGCCCCTGGCACTGGCTCTCAAATGGCCGATGCACGCGTGGCTGATTTTAAGGATATTGCTTCGGTCGTCGCGCCCCTTGCGGAAACGAACGTGTGGGTCAGCAGCAGTAAAAACGCGTTGAAAGACTGGAACCAAAGCCTAAGCGAGCGTTTTTCAAAAACGCTGAAACAGTTTGGTATCCGCCTCGCCATTTTGCTGATCACGCTCGCCATACCGCTCGTGATGGGTGAAATTGCAGAACGCATGATTGACCACTATGTCACGGATCCGAAACGTCAGCGTCAATCGCAAACGGCGCGCCGCATTCTGGTAGTCATCGCTGTAATATTTGTATTTATGTTCAATTTTATCAGCGACTTCAGCTCATTCATCACCTTCGCCGGTTTCATGACCGCAGGGATTGCCGTTGCCTTGCAAGGCGTGCTGCTTTCACTGGTGGCGCATTTCTTCTTCTATGGCCGTTTTGGTGTGCGCGCAGGCGATCGGGTGAATGTGGCGGGCGTCACCGGCGATATCGTGCAAATCGGCATGATCCGTTTCTATGTCCGTGAGCTAGCGACTAACGCTGAAGGTGTCATGGAGCCAACGGGTAAAATGGTCGCCTTCCCCAATTCAATCTTATTCCAGCCCTCAGGGTTTTATAAATACGTGTAGGGGTCACCATTCACATCTCCCACTCTAGCATTGCCACCTCAACCGCATCGCGCTAGGGGTTTAGGCATGGGCATCATCCACACATTATGGCAGCGTTGCAGGCAATGGTCGCTGACGCCGTCGCAGCGGCGGCGGGCGTTAGAGTTGGCGGGGCAGGTGGAGCGCGCGTTTTGTGAACATCCGCGGCTGACGGGGGAAAGCTACTGGCAGCATTTATGGTTCACCACGACCATGGCGGCGCGGTTTGTGTTCACCATGGCGGTGCTGATGATTCACGGGCTGTTCCCGTTTTTGCTGACGCGCGCGGCGAGTACGCAGATTGAAGCGGTGTACCGCATCATGAAAAAACGCATCCCGAAAGACCGCCGCGACGTGATTGATCTGGACTATCAGGTGTGAACCCGCCGCGGATTGCAGTGATCGGGTTCGGGTTTTCGGGCCTCATGGTAGTCGCTAACCTCGTGCGCGAGGCAAAGGGCGCGCTTCTCATTTACATTATCGACCCCGCGCTTGATGCGCGCGGCGTGGCATACAGCACTACCTGCCCGCAGCATTTGCTGAATGTGAGCGCCAGCCGCATGGGTGCATACGCCCACGATATTGGCGGGTTTTACGACTGGCTACAAACGCCTGAGGGCATGGCTAGCAGCCAGCGCGTGTGTGGTCGCAGCAGCTTCGCCAGCCGCGATTTTGCGCCGCGTATGCTTTATGGCGCGTATCTCGACAGCATTTGGCGCACCACGCAGGAGCTTGCCGCCACCAAATCCATCCAGCTGAAATTACTGCCTACGCGTGCGAGTACCATCGCGCCCACGCCGCTTGCGGTGCTCACCGAACGCGGCGATGCGGTAGCGGTGGATACGGTGGTGCTGGCGGTCGGCCACGAATTCAAACCGATTTTCCCGCAGCTCGCGGCGGAGCTAGTCATCCAGCACCCTTGGGCACCGGGCGCGTTAGCGGGCGCGGCAAAATGGGCATCGCCGGTAATGCTGCTGGGCAGCGGCCTCACCGCCATCGACATGTTGCTGATGCTGCGCGAAAAGGGATACTCGGGGGAAGTGGTGGCCGTGTCGCGCACCGGCACATTGCCGCAACCGCACCGGCACGATGTGACGCCTTATGCGCTCGACGTGGAAGCCCTGCTGCAGCAGAAAACACTGTCAAAAATGCTGCGCAGCATGCGTGCAGCATTTTTAAGCCATGGCGAGTGGCGCGGCGTGCTTGACAGTTTGCGCCCGCACACCCGCGCGCTGTGGCAATCGCTTAGCGTGCGCGACCAGCAGCGTTTCCAGCGCCGCCTCGGCACGCGCTGGAGCACGCACCGCCACCGCATGGCGCCCGAGATTGCGATGCGGGTGGAAACCGAACGCGTGGCCGGAACGTTTCGCGTGGTGGCCGCAAAGCGGGTGGGGGCACAGATGCAAGCGGGCCGTGCAGAGGCAAAACTGTGCGAGGAAATGCTGCACCCGTCGCGTATTATTCATTGCGTGGGGCCGGAGTTGAATGTAACGCGCAGCGCCCGCAATGTGCTGAAACAAGCCCTCGCCGACGGGCTGATCGAACCGCACAGCAATGGCGTAGGCATCACGACCGACCCGCACGGTCGGGTAGTGGGCGCGGCCTATCCGAATCTTTACGCCGTGGGTTCGCTGATGACCGGGCAGTGGCTGGAATCAACCGCCGTGCCCGAGCTGCGCGCGCAGGCCGCCGGTGTGGCGCAGACAATACTTAAAATCGCCGCTAGTGCTTGATGTAACGTGGCCACTGCGTGCGGTCGGAATAGTCGATTTTCTTGCGCGCGCGCGGCACAGGTTTACGGGCGAGGGTTTTTTTGTAGGCAGTCTTATGGGCGTTGGCGGCCGCTTCCACTTGGGCTTGCGCCGCAATCACCTCCGGCGATTCGCTGGCATCAACATAGTCTTCGTTGGCTTCCCAATGCCCCGGGTTTAGCTTCCAGTTTTCGCCGCGCTGTTCCCAGCTGGCAGGCACCCAATCGTAGCCTTCGCGTAGGGCTACCCAATCGCCGGGCTGCCACACATAACGGCTGCCGTTCCAGTTCCAGTAACCGGCAGTCCAGGCATGACCGGGGCGCTCGCCGGGAAGAATTTCATCGCGCGGTTCGGGCGGCGGGCGGGTAGCTTCGGTGTGGGCGTGCGTCACCCGCGCCATGCCAGGCGACGCAGCACCTAACACACATAGAATGGAGACGGCGAACAGAAAGGCACGCATAGAAACTCCATGAATGTGAAGGCTTAAGTCTTAACCAATTCGCATTAAAATTCGATATGGCTTCGCAGTCTACGCGCTTTGAGCATCCCGTGCGCGGTCGTGCTTTTTACGCTCGTTGGGGTCGAGATGGCGTTTGCGCAACCGAATGTTTTTCGGCGTCACTTCCATCAGCTCGTCCTCTTCGATATAGGCAATCGCCTGCTCGAGTGTGGGCACTTTCGGTGGGGTCAGCTTCACGGCTTCATCCTTACTCGTGGTGCGGATGTTGGTGAGCTGCTTGGCTTTCAGCGCGTTCACTTCGAGGTCGTTATCGCGGCTGTGCTGGCCGATAATCATGCCCTGATAAATGCGCACGCCGTGCGGGATAATCAGGTAGCCGCGCTCCTCAAGGCCCCACAATGCGTATTCCACCGCGACGCCTGTGCCGTTACTAATCAGCACGCCGTTGCGACGGCCGGGGATGTCGCCTTTATACGGTGTGTAGCCGTTGAAAATGCGGCTGAGTACGCCCGAGCCTCGCGTGTCGGTCATGAATTCGCCCTGATAGCCGATCATGCCGCGCGCGGGGATGAGGAATTTCATCCGCACTTTGCCACCGCTCGATGGCCGCATGTCGGTCATGTTGCCTTTGCGAATGGAAAGTTTTTCAACGACCACGCCCGAGAATTCCTCGTCGACATCGACTTGCACTTCTTCCACCGGCTCAAGTCGTTGGCCTTTTTCGTCCTGCGTGAACAGTACGCGCGGGCGCGACACGGAAAGCTCGAACCCTTCGCGGCGCATGGTTTCGATGAGCACGCCCAGTTGCAATTCACCGCGGCCGCCCACTTCAAACGCATCGGCTTTTTCGGTTTCTTTCACCGTGATCGCGACGTTGCTTTCCGCTTCCTTGAACAACCGGTCGCGAATCATGCGGCTGGTGACTTTGGTGCCTTCCGTGCCCGCCAGCGGCGAATCGTTCACGCCGATAGTAATGGCCATCGTTGGCGGGTCAATCGGCGTGGCTTTCAGCGGCGATTGCAGTTCCATGGAACCAACGGTATCGGCGACCGTCGTGTTGGTGAGGCCCGCGATGGACACGATGTTCCCGGCCGTTGCTTCATTCACCGGGTTGCGCTCGATACCGTCGAAGCTGAGCAATTTGGTGATGCGCCCTTGCTCGACGGTGGTGCCGTCAAGCCGCAGGCCCTTCACCGTCATGCCCACTTTCGCGGTGCCGGATTCGATTTTGCCGGTAAGCACGCGGCCCAGAAAGTTGTCGGACTCGATGAGGGTGACGAGAAACGCGAAGGTGGCGTCGGCGTCGACATCCGGCTCCTCCACGTAACGCACGACTTCTTCCATGATGCAGTGCAGGTTTTCACGCGGGGCGTCGAGGTCCTTCGCGGCCCAGCCGTTGCGGCCGGAGGCGTAAATGACCGGGAAATCGAGCTGTGCGTCGTTGGCGTCGAGCGCCACGAACAGGTCGAACACTTCGTTGAGCACTTCGTCGACGCGCGCGTCGGGGCGGTCGACTTTGTTGATGAGCACGATGGGGCGCAGGCCGAGGGCGAGGGCTTTCATCAGCACGAATTTGGTTTGCGGCATCGGGCCTTCGGCGGCATCGACCAGCAGCAATACTCCGTCCACCATGCCCAGAATGCGCTCCACCTCGCCGCCGAAATCGGCGTGGCCGGGGGTATCGATGATGTTGATGCGCGTGTCTTTCCACTGAATGGAAGTGCATTTAGCCAAAATGGTAATGCCGCGCTCTTTCTCGAGGTCGTTGGAATCCATCACCCGTTCATCGACTTTTTGATTGTCGCGAAAAGTGCCCGCCTGACGCAGCATTTGGTCGATGAGGGTGGTTTTGCCGTGATCCACGTGGGCAATGATAGCGATGTTACGCAATTGGCTCATATATAAATCAACAGGTTAGTGGTTGTCGGCAAAAGAACTCCGCCCATGGTGCGCCGCAATAGGCGATTTGCAGGCGTTTGGCTAGGGATTTGTTAACACGGCCACGAAATTTAACGGTTTGTTAAGGGTGTATGGGTAGAATGGGGGGATGAGTGATGATAATCAGATTAAAAACGAGTATTTTATGATGATTGATTGTGGTGGAAAATTTGAGGGGATGCAGATTCAACTTACCGAGCAGATGATCGCGCGCGCAACCTATGATGAACCTTCCCACACTGCTAGAGTGATTCTCAAAGAAAATCAGAGTGTTCAGTTGTTTCTCAACGGCAGACTGGCAGGTTTTACTGCCTGCGGTGAAACGCTCGTGATCAAGGGTAAACTTGCCTTTTAAGCCAGCGTTTGACTCATACAGAGCCCTCCTTCATTAAGTCAAACTTAATAAACCTCTGTTACGCTGAGTAGCTGAGGATGTTAAATGGGAAATAACACCACCTATGTTGGCAGTGAGACGGAGCGCCAGGCAATCGCCGCGGCAGTGGAATCGCAGCGCACCCAGACACCTGCGGTGCTCGCCAATCATCAAACAGTCGCCAGTGAAATGCATTCCAACGCGGGCGGAATAGACTGGGCGCTGTTCGCCCGTATTACCAGCCAGGCAGAAACCTATTTCCGGAATATCGACCCACATTTTTCCATGATTCCCACAGACCGCTATTATGTCACGCATCCGGAGTCGGGAAATCTCGGCGGGTTTTTTGGCAAGCCTATCGGTGGCTATTATTACCTCAACGATGTTGGATTCACCACCTACCTCGACGCTGCTCGCGTACCGAATACAACGGTGCGCACGTTGGAATTTGCCCGCAATTACATTCACGACAGCATGCCCGCCAGCACGTTCAAAACCATTCGCATCGATCCTGAGACAGGAAAGCATTATCGCCACCAATACGGCATCAATTTTCGCGATGCGCAAGGTAACAGCTACTCAGCACCCAACCTCCACGAGACAAACCCCGGTGCCGTCAATCTCAACTGTTGGATGGACGCGGTCACACACGCCGAAACCTCAAAATTCCTGAGCACGCAATTTCCTGAGCTGGCGCACCTTGAAGGTTTAACGCCGTTGGAGCAACAGGTCACGAATGAAATACGCGGTGTCGCGTTTGACCGGAATGCCTTTCCCGAATCAAAATCATTTTACAGCGGCGTGATTGACCCGGTGAAGAAATTCATGAGCCGGTGGGGTGGCGGCCAACTGACTGACATAACCATGAAGGCCATGTTCTCGGGCGACCAGGAGCCGGTAAAAGGTTTTTTCGCTTCCAAGCTCGGCCGGCCCGATGCATTCGAGTCCCTGTTCCGTCAGGAAGCCTATCGCGAGCCCTCAGCGATTCGTGCGAGTGTGCATAAAGTGCCAAACGAGGGGGTTACGGTTGCCAAACGCCCAGAAATTTCGCTGTTGAATCGTGTGGCTGCAAATATTGGCGCGGCAAATCCCGCTATGGCTGCATTATTTAATCAAGTTGATTTCGTTGTTGCGGATGCGCTTCCTGATCCTCGTGCAGAGGCACAGTTTGAGCCGCAGGCGAATGGTCGCGCACGCATTACGGTTCGGCGATCTGCCCTAACGTCAGCGACCTCATGGGATTTAACGAATTCTGTTGCCCACGAAATGGTTCATTTTGAACAATCGCGCGATCCGGCATTGGCGCGGTTTTTTACCGAAATGCACCCTGATCCTCAGGAATCAGCGAAAGCCAAAGTGCTTATGGAGGCAGATGCTTATGTCAAAGCGCAATCCTTAGTCACAGATATGCATGCGAAAGGGATGACCGATGCACCACATGGCAAAGGTTTCCCGGCACAGCTAAACAACTTATATAAGCAAATTACAGAAGCCGGGTATTCTCACCAGACTGGAGCAGCACAGCAAACACTTTTCCGCAGCCTATTATACGGCGAAGTGCAAGGAAAACAAGTGTTCGCAGCCAGCTATATTTTCCCTGGATTAGAAAATGAAGTAGCCCAAATGGGGCATCTTAATCAATTGGTGGCGAATAATAATATCGAACCCGGAAAGTTGCGTGCGCCGGTTGTAACACAATCGCCTGATTTGGATGTGGAGGCGAGTATTCTCGGCCGCATTAGAGGTGCAAACTTTATGGCAGATGATGATGGTGGGCTCAATCATCTGAAGGGCAAAGACTTCGCCTCTGGTTTGCTTTCACCGGGGCAAAAGGCTCATTTCGATAACTTACGCGGCGCTCACGCTCAACAATTGGAGGCGTTAACACCCTCATTAGCCGAGCAATTTAGCCTTAAACCTGCAGGAGATGAACGTCGCGTACCTTTAAGTGATATCAGCGGTGTTGGAACGCCTGCAGATGCCACGCCTGAAACTGGTGGCAGAACACCTGAGCAGTTAGACGCTCTTAGACAGATGCGTGATCGACTGGGAGCACAAGGTGGAGGCCGCGATCCGCGTGGCGGGCTGGGGATGGACGGGCGTAATTTGCATGAGGCGTTACCACCCATCGCGCAACCCGCGGCGCAAGATGCGTCGCCCGAGGGCGGACGCCGCGCGCCCAATTCGCCGATGCGTGGTGATGCGCCCGCAACAGCTGCGGATAAACCGTCGGTTCGGTTTTTGTCGCCGGAGGAAATGCCGACGCCCGCTGCACCTGAGGTCGCCGCGAGTGAGCCTGGGACAAGAGGTTATGCCAGTCTACAAGATGTCGATGCGCGCAAACCCCGCGGGCTGCGCCCGATGCGGGGGTTTGCAACGCCGCCGGCTTCGGAACTTGACGCCAAAGCCGAACTGCTATCGAAACCTGAGGGAGAATTAACCCCTCGCGAGCGGGCTGCATACCACGACTATGCTGCTGGTAAAACTAGCGCTATCCAGGCAGTGATGGCAGGCCGTGAGCCGCAATTATCCTCGACCATTCCTGCTCAAGCAACCACGCCACCTGCTCCGGCCACTGCGGCTCCAACTCCTGCCGCTGCCACTTCCACTGCGGTTCCAGCTACTACTACTGCCGCTGCAGCTCCTGCCACTCCCGCCGCGACTCCTGCAACTGCAGCTCCTGCCACTCCCGCCGCGACTCCTGCCGCTGCCGCTGCGGTTCCAGCTACTGCTACTGCCGCTGCGGCTGCGGCTGCGCCTAAGAATGTAGAGACTGCGCCGCCCGAAGTGCCCTTGACGGGAGATATCCATAAAACCGTCAGCTTTAATAATGCCGCCACCGGTCGCGCCGCAGGTGTGGCGGGTGCGGTGGTGGGTGGCGTGTTTCTGGCGGAGCGCTTTGGCGAAAATGGCACCTACGCGCAGGATGTGAAAATCGATGCAACGCTTACCAAAACAGGTGTCACGAGTGATGTCGTGGGTATTAGTGCCGGTACGCTGGATGCGTTGAACGTGATCGGCCGCAACAAAGAGTTGGGTGTAATAGCGGTTGGTGCGGGCGTGCTCAGTGGCGGGATTTCTACGCAAATCGCCATGAAAGCAGGCGATGGCCACCGTGCTGCGAATACGCTCGGTGCCACGGTCGGCGGATTGGCAGGAGGATTTGGTGCGGCCATGGCGGCGGGCCCCTTGGCCGCTGCGGCGGCGGGTACTGGCGCGGTGGTGGGTGCACAATGGGGTGCTGGCATCGGTGTATTTTTAGGCGGCCCCCCAGGTGCTGCAATTGGTGCGGGGGTGGGTGCCTTGGTCGGTGGCGCTGTCGCCGGCGGAACGGTACTTGCCGGGGCGGCGACCGCCGGGGGTATGTTGGGTGGTTGGCTTGGTGGCAAAGGCGGCGAAGCCATCGGCGGTGAGGCCATGCAGCGTTACCTGAACAGCAACCTCGGAAAATCGAATGTTGCCAATCTCGTGCAGCAGCTCAACAGCTCCGGCTGGGCGCGGGCGCTTGGCAATCACGATAGCAAGGCCACCGAAGCCGAGCTGACAGCGTACCTGAAAACGCATGCGGATGGCAAAGCGCTCGACGCGAACCATGACGGCAAAATATCTGGTGGTGAGTTGCAGGCCCTCATGCAGCGCAAAGGTGACACGGTCGATGCGGTGTTGCGCAAAGAGATCGGCGGTCTGATCGGCCAGATGAACATCACCGGCTGGTCGACCGCCGTCGGCAATCACGACGGCGAGGCCAACGTTGATGAGGTGATTGCCACATTGAAAGCCACGCCAAAAGATCATAAAATCACCATGCAAAGCCTCGACAAAAACGACGACGGGAAGATCAGTGGCGGCGAGTTGCAACGTGGCCTGCAAGCGGCGGGTATTCACAAAGCGGGCAGCGCAGGGCGCGGCTAATGCGTTGGCCCGCCGCCGCTCGCCTTGCTCACATTACATTGATGTAATTTCCCGCAGAACCCGGCGACTACTGCTTGACTGTTCACGGTTGCAGAACTACTCCCTTTAGAAATTCTGCACCGCAACAAAAAAGCAGAGGCGACGATGGCGAATGGTAGTGGAGCGCGCGGGCGCAGATTCCCGTTTGGCTGGCTGATTGCCGGGTTGATCGTGGGTATTGCGGCCTTCCATTACGTGCCAAAACTCATTCATTCCGGCGATGCACCGCCGCCTGCCATGGCCGCCCTGCCGGTGAATGTGGTGAAGGTTGAAGCCAAAAACATTATCCGCTGGAGCGAGGCTTCCGGCCAGTTTGAAGCAGTAAGCGCCGCCGAAATCCGCCCTCAGGTCTCGGGCGTGATTCAAGCCGTGCATTTCACCGATGGCTCGGAAGTGAAGCGCGGCCAGAAATTATTCACCATCGACCCACGGCCCTATGAAGCGGCGATGCTGAGTGCCAAGGGTACGCAGGCCAGCGCGCAATCGGTGCTCGACCGGGCGAAACTCGACATTGCCCGCGCTAAAAAGCTGCGGGCGATGAAAGCCATTTCGCAAGCCGAGTTTGAAACGCGGACCGACACCTATCAAGGCGCCGCCGGCAACCTCGACGCGGCGCGCGGCGCGGTACACACGGCGGAAGTGAATCTGGGTTACACCGCCGTCACGGCCCCCATCACGGGCCGCATCAGCCGTGCCGAAGTGACACCCGGTAATTTGGTAGAAGCGGGGGCGAATGCGCCGTTGCTTGCCAGCATCGTCAACCTCGCGCCGATTTACGCCAGCTTCGACCTCGACGAGCACACGTTCCTCTCGACCATTCAGGGTGTGCCCGCCAGCCAGCTGAAAAACGTGCCGGTTGAAGTGGGCCTCGCCAATCAGGAAGGCACGCCGTTGAAGGCCGTGGTGCATGATTTCGACAATCAAATCACGCCGGGCAGCGGCACGATTCGGGTGCGGGCGATGCTGCCCAATACTGATAAAACGCTAGTGCCCGGGCTTTTCGCGCGCGTGCGCATCGGTGCGAGCGACGAAACGCCCGCCATCATGATTAACCCCGTGGCCATCGGCACCGACCAGTCGAAAAAATTCGTGATGGTGGTAGGCGAAGGCAACAAGGCTGAATATCGGGAAGTCACCCTCGGTGCGGTGCAGGACGGCCAACAGATTATCACTACCGGCCTGAAGGAAGGCGAGTTGGTGCTGGTCAGCCGCCTGCAAGTGGTGCAGCCCGGTGCGGTCGTAACGCCGACTGAAGTCGATCCCATTACGCTGCAACCGCCGGGTGGCGAAGCGGCCCCGGAGGCTGCGGCAAAATAGCATGGCCAACAGCGAACTCTCCCACCGCTTTATCGACCGACCGATTTTCGCGGGCGTGCTGTCGTTGTTCGTCCTCATCGCCGGTTCCATTTCGCTCTTCCAACTGCCGATTTCGGAATATCCCGAAGTGGTGCCGCCTTCCGTAGTGGTCAACGCAGTGTATCCGGGCGCGAACCCGAAGGTCATTGCCGAAACGGTGGCAGCACCCCTTGAAGAGCAAATCAACGGCGTGGAAAACATGCTGTATATGAGCAGCCAGGCGACGACCGACGGCACCATGAGTATTACTGTGACGTTTCGGCTTGGCACCGACCCTGATCTCGCGCAGCAGCTGGTGCAAAACCGCGTCACGCAAGCCACGCCGCGCCTGCCGGATGTGGTGCGCTCACTCGGGGTAACGACGATTAAAAGCTCGCCGGATTTGACCATGGTGGTGCATCTGGTGTCGCCCGATAATCGCTACGACACCTTATACCTGCGCAACTATGCGCTGCTCAATGTGCGTGATAAACTGGCGCGGCTGGCGGGCATTGGGCAGGTCGAAATTTTCGGCGCGGGCGATTATGCCATGCGCGTGTGGCTGAACCCGCAAAAAATGGCGACGCGTAATATTGCCGCGCCCGATGTGATTCGTGCCATTCGCGAGCAGAACATCCAAATCGCCGCAGGGGTAATTGGCGCGGCACCCATGGATGCGAGCGTGCCGTTCGAGCTGCCGGTGAACGTGCAGGGGCGTTTAAAAACCGCCGAGGAATTCGGCGACATCGTCATCAAGTCCGACGCGAAAGGTGCCACCACTCGCCTGCGCGATGTGGCGCGGCTCGAGCTTGGCGCGTCGCAATATTCGCTGCGTTCGCTGCTCGACAATAAACCCGCCGTTGCGATTCCCATTTTCCAACGCCCGGGTGCCAACGCGCTCGAGATTTCGACGCAAGTGCGCGAAACGATGAACACGCTGAAAGCCAATTTCCCGCCCGGCATCGATTTTAGCATTGTCTACGACCCGACCGTATTCGTGCGCGAATCCATCAACGCCGTGGTGCATACGCTGATTGAAGCGCTGCTGCTGGTGGTATTAGTGGTGATTGTGTTTTTGCAAACCTGGCGCGCCTCCATCATTCCGCTGCTGGCGGTGCCAATTTCTATCATCGGCACGTTTGCGATCATGCATTTGCTGGGGTTTTCCATCAACGCCCTGTCGCTATTCGGGCTCGTGCTTGCCATCGGTATTGTGGTCGACGACGCGATTGTGGTGGTCGAAAATGTCGAACGCAACATACGCAATGGCCTCGCCCCGCGGGCGGCAACGTATCAGGCCATGCGCGAAGTGTCGGGGCCGATTATCGCGATTGCACTGGTGCTGTGTGTGGTGTTCGTGCCCATCGCCTTCATCAGCGGCCTGACCGGGCAATTTTACAAACAATTCGCACTTACCATCGCCATTTCCACGGTGATTTCGGCGTTCAACTCGCTCACCCTTTCGCCAGCGTTGGCGGCGATTTTGCTGAAAGACCACACCGCACCGAAAGACCGTTTCTCGCGCATCATGGAGAAAATATTTGGCATTATATTCTCGGCCACGCGCTGGGTGCTACTTGCGCTCGCCATCTATGTGGTGGGCACGCTCATTGGCCTCGTGCTGCTGAAACTCTTCCCCTCAGACCCCCATGGCCCGCCACATAAAGCGATTATTTACTGGTACATCGCGACCAGTGTGCTGGCCGGGCTCGTGCTGCTGATCGGCCTCGTGCAGATGGTGCTGAACGCGCTGGGCCTGCGAAAAGGCGAACCGGGTTTCACCGTGTTCAACCATTTCTTCGACGGGCTTTCCAACCGCTACAGCCATTTCGTCGGCCATAGTTTTCTGAATAAAGCGCTGCTCGGCATACTTTACATCGTGGCGTTGGTGCTGACGGTATTCCTATTCCGCCAAGTGCCCGGCGGCTATGTGCCGGGGCAAGACAAACAATATCTGGTGGCGTTCGCGCAGTTACCCGGCGGCGCGTCGATCGAGCGCACGGAGAGTGTCATCCGCCGCATGTCCGACCTCGCGCTGAAGCAGCCGGGCGTGCAAAGTTCCGTGGCTTTCCCGGGCCTGTCGATCGCCGGGTTTTCAAACAGTTCGAACGCGGGCATTGTGTTCGTGACGCTGAAGCCATTTGAAGAACGCACTTCGCCGGAATTATCGGCGGGCGCCATCGTCGGCGCGCTGAACCAGAAATTCCAAAGCATCGGCGATGCGTATCTTGCTATTTTCCCGCCACCGCCGGTGCAGGGGCTTGGCACCATCGGCGGCTTCAAACTCGAAGTCGAAGACCACGCCGATTTGGGGTACGACACGTTAAATAACGTGGTGCAGCAGGTGCTAAACAAAGCCCGCCAAACGCCGGAGTTGAACCCTTACGCCGCCTTCACCAGCTTTAACCTGAACGTGCCACAGCTCGACGTTGACATCAACCGCGTGCGCGCCAAACAGCAGGGCGTGGCACTGCCCGATCTGTTCGACACGCTGCAGGTGTTTTTAGGTTCGTACTACGTCAACGACTTCAATTTATTCGGCCGCACCTACCGCGTGTATGCCGAAGCCGACGCACCGTTCCGCGCGAAGCCGAGCGATATCGGTCAACTCAAAGTACGTAACGAGAGTGGCCAGATGGTGCCGCTGGGCTCACTCGTGAACGTCGCACAAACCTACGGCACCGACCGCGCCATGCGCTACAACGCCTTCCGCGCCGCCGATATTAATGGCGACGCCGCACCCGGTTTCTCCTCCGGCGAGGCGCAGGCGGCGATCAGTAAAATCCTCGACGAAACACTGCCCAAAGGCATCACCTACGAATGGACGGATATTACCTATCAACAAATTCTAGCCGGGAACTCGGCGGTGCTGGTGTTCCCGCTTTGCGTACTGTTCGTGTTCCTCGTGCTTGCCGCGCAATATGAGTCGCTCAGCCTGCCGCTGGCGGTGATTCTCATCGTGCCGATGTGTTTGTTCGGGGCGATTTTCGGCGTATGGCTAAGTGGGCACGACAATAATATTTTCACGCAAATCGGGTTTATCGTGCTGGTGGGGCTGGCGTGTAAAAACGCGATTCTGATTGTCGAGTTTGCGCGCGAGCTCGAGCATCAGGGCAAGTCCATCCGCGACGCGGCGCTTGAGGCCGCGCATTTGCGCCTGCGCCCGATTCTGATGACCAGCTTTGCCTTCATCATGGGCGTGATTCCGCTGATTACCTCGACGGGTGCTGGTGCCGAAATGCGGCGCGACATGGGCATTGCGGTGTTCTCGGGCATGATTGGCGTGACGCTCTTCGGGCTGCTGCTGACGCCGATGTTTTACGTCATCATCCGCACGCTGGCGACACGGGGCCGACCGCCCGTTGCGCGCGCCATGCACGAGGAATAGGAGAGATTATGCGCCACCTTCCGGCTACCTTCCTGCTGCTATTTGCCCTCACCGCGTGCGACTTATCGCCGGATTTTACGCTGCCCAGTTTCGACATTCCGGCGCAGTTCAAGGAGCAACCCGCAGCAGCCGATGCTTCGGAACCCATCGCCCCCATCACTGACGGCAAATGGAAACGCTTCGACGAAAAAGCCAGGCTCGATGAAACCGCCTGGTGGAAAATTTTCAACGACCCCACGCTCGACGCGCTGGAGGAGCAGGCGTTGGCCGATAGTCCAACACTCGACGCCGCACTCGCGCGCGTAACGTCTGCGCGTGCCGCGACCGACACGGCGTTTGCCGATTTATTCCCCGCCATATCCATCGGTGCCGGGCCGCTTAGGCAAAAGCCCGCAGTCGCCAACATCAACGGCAGTTTCCCGGCAGCGGCAGTGCCCAATATTAAACCCTACACGCTGTACCAAGTGCGCGGCGAAGTGACGTACGACCTCGATCTGTTCGGCAAAACGCGCAACAATATTCGCGACGCCGAGTTCGGGGCCGACGCGGAACAGCAGCGTTATGTGGCCGCCCGCCTCGCGCTGCAGGCCGACGTGGCGCAGGCTTATTTTGCTTATGCCGCTGCGGCGCGCGAATTGGTAGTGGTGAAACAATCCGTCGAGGCACAAAGCAAAAACCTGAACCTGACGCGCAAAAAACGCGACGTGGGTGAAATCGACGACCTCGCCGTTGGCGCGCAGGAAACCGAATTTGCAACCGCGCAACAATCCGCCGCGCAGCTGGAGCAAAGCAAGGCGATTCAGGAGCACCGCCTCGCGCTGCTGCTCGGTAAAACACCTGCTACCTTCTCGATGGCTAAGGTGAAGCTTCCTGCAAACCTGCCCAAAGTGCCTGCGACCTTGCCTTCCTCGCTACTCGAGCGCAGGCCGGATGTGCAGGCGGCAGCAGCCGATATTGCAGCTGCAAACGCCCGCATCGGCGTCGCGCGCGCGGGGTATTTCCCTGACATTTCGCTTAGTGCTTCTGGCGGGTTTACTTCGAACACGGTCGACGATTTATTTAAATGGTCGAGCCGCACCTGGGCGCTCGGGCCTTTGGCCGGGACTATTTTAACCCAGCCGGTGTTTCAGGGTGGCCGTGTGGCAGCAGCGGTGGCGCAGCGGCGGGCGGACTATCAGGCGTCGGTTGCGAATTACCGCCAGTCGGTGCTGCAGGCCTTCAGTGAAGTGGAAGACCAGCTAAGCGGCCTGCACCATTTGGGCGACGAAGCAAAAGCGGCCGCGAGTGCGCGCAAAACTGCCGCCCATGCATTCGACATTGCCAAAGCCCGCTACGAAGTGGGCTACAGCAGCTACCTCGAATATCTCGACGCGCAACGCAGCCTGCTGGCGGCCGAGCGCAGCGAAGTGCAGGTGCAGGGCAACCGTTTTGTCACCACGGTGCAGTTAATTCGCGCCCTTGGTGGCCGTTGGGATGCGCTACCAGCGGCTGAAAATGCTGCAGCACCTGCCACTCCACCAACACCCGAGCCCGTGAGTGCACCTGCAGCAAAATCACCCGCCACCGAGCCTGCGAAACCAGCGGAGCCGGAAGCAGAAACGCAGAAGTCTGAAACGGAAAATGCTGCAGAGAATGCTGCACCTGCCACGCCGTCCATCTGGTCGTTCGACTGGCTGAAGCTTGATTAAAGCGTGTTGGCGTCGACGACGGTGCGGCGCAGTTTGGGTGCGAAAAGTGCCGTCGCCGCAACGACCACCAGCGTACCAACGCCGCCGATGACGATGGAGGGGACAAGGCCAAACAGGCTAGCCGCTGCGCCCGATTCAAATGCGCCGAGTTCGTTCGATGAAATAATAAACATGCTGTTGACGGAAGCGACGCGGCCGCGCATCGCATCCGGCGTCAACCACTGCACCAGCGTGCCGCGAATCACCATGCTGATGGAATCGAACGCGCCGCTAGCTGCCAGGAACAATGCCGCCCAGACAAAACTGGTGCTGAGGCCGAAGCCGATCATCGAGGCGCCGAACCCCGCCACCATCCATAACAACAACCGCGCCCGGATGACGCTCGGCGGGTAAAGCGCCATCGCGAGTGCCGTGATAATGGAGCCAACCGCAGGCACCGCGCGTAATATGCCAAGCCCCTCGGAGCCGGTGTGCAGCACCTGATCGGCGAATACCGGCAACACCGCCACCGCGCCGCCAAACAGCACCGCCAGCATGTCGAGTGCCATGACCGACAATAGTCGGCGGTCTTTCAAAATAAACCGCCACCCGGCACGGATGCTTTGCATGGCCGGTTCGCGAGTTTCGTTGTTGCGGTGATGGCGGTGGCGTGGGTCGGTGCGTAAAATTGCGACGACGGCAATCGCCATGAACACCACCGGCATGCTCCACGCAATGCGCGCGCCATACACGCCATAGACCAGCCCGGCGATGGCCGGCCCGGCGATGGCCGCCACCTGAAAGGCACTGCTCAGCCAGCCTGACGCGGCCGGAATGTCGGCGCGCGGCACAAAGCGCGACAGCAGCGTGACAGAGGCCGGCATGATAAAACTGCGCGCGAGTCCTGAGAGAAAAACCCCCGTAAACAACGCCCACAGCACCTGCCGCTCGCTGAGGGGGGCAATGCCACCCCCGGCCAGCAGCAGCATCACCATGATGAGCGCCATGATGATCAGGCACGTGGTGTAAATGCGAAAAGGTTTGCCCACATCCACCCAATGTCCGGCAAACAGGGCGCAGGTGAGCGCGGGCACTGCTTCGGCGAGGCCGACGAGGCCCAGCATCAGCGGGTCGTGGGTGAGGGTGTAGACCTGCCAGCCGACAATCACCGCCTGCGCCTGCAGTGCCAGCATGCCCATCAGGCGGGTGGCAATCAGCAGGCGGAAATCTCGGTTGCGCAGCACTGCGACGGAAAGGGCCATCTTCTGGCTATAACGGCTCGCGAGGCGACTGTCATCCATCGCGCTACGTCCAACGCTGTTATGGGCACCCATACTATACTCACTTGCATCATTTACATATCACCACATGCCTGTCATCCCGGCCTCGTGCCGGGATCCAGTCGTTCTACGTCATCCGCGCTACTGGCTTGGTTGGATCCCGGGATAAACCCGGGATGACATTGTGTGATTATTTACGCGATAGGTGCTCTTAATGATGCAAAACAGTACAAGCCAACTGGTGCCGCAAAGCTCAGTGACATTGCAGCAGGCCACGCTATAGTACCCGGATGCCGAACGAGCCGACGCTGATCATCCGCTTCGACGAAAACCAAGGCGTGCTGCGTCTGGCCGGTACGCTCGGCGTGCAGCAAATTGGCCAGATGGTAGAGGAATTCGAGCGCCATCAGGGCGGCGATGTGCGCCTGCTCGACCTTACAGAGCTTGACCAACTCGATACCTCGGGTGCCATGTTACTGCGCCAATGGGCGGGCGATTTACCGGTGCGTTATGCCGATGCGGCGCAGCGCGAAATGCTCGAAGCGCTGGGCCCACTCACGGAAGCGCTGCCGTCGCCCCCGCCGCCGCATTCGCTGTTCAAGGGCAACACCATAGCTTTGGGCCGCGCGACGGTGTCCATGCTTACCCAGCTCGATGAGCTGGTGCGTTTCGTCGGGCAAGCGTTCGTCATGCTGGCGCGCGCTGTGCGCCACCCGCAACATTTGCGCGCGGCTTCCATCGGCTATTACATCAATCAGGTGGGCATTAAGGCACTGCCCATTATCGGGCTGATGGCATTTCTGATTTCTATTGTGCTGGCCTATCAGGGCGTGCAGCAATTAAAGCCCTATGGGGGCGAGCAATTCACGGTGAACCTTGTCGCCATTTCCATCCTGCGCGAAATGGGGGTGCTGCTTACCGCCATCATGGTGGCAGGGCGCTCGGGCAGTGCGTTCACTGCCGAAATCGGGGTGATGAAATCGCGCGAGGAAGTGGATGCGCTGCAGGTGATGGGGTTCGACGCGTTCGACCTTTTGGTACTGCCGCGCCTGATTGCCATCATGATTGCGCTGCCGCTGCTGGCGTTTTTTGCCGACATGATGGGGTTGCTGGGCGGCTACCTCATCATCCATTCGCTGATCGATATTACGCTGGTGCAATACATCCAGCAGCTGCATCAGGCGGCGCATTGGAACGATTTGCTGGTGGGCATCCTGAAGGCCCCGATTTTCGCGTTTTTCATTGGCATCGTGGGCTGCATGCATGGGCTGCGCGTCAGCGGCAGCGCCGAAAGCGTCGGGTTTGAAACCACCGAGGCGGTAGTGAAATCGATTTTCCTAGTGCTGGTGGTCGATGCGTTTTTCTCCATCTTTTTCTCGATGGTAAAACTATGAGTCAGGCCCTGCTTTCGGTGCGCAATGTGGTGAATCGCTTCGGCGAACAGCCGGTGCACGACGATATCAGCTTCGACGTACAGCGCGGCGAAATCATCGGCGTGGTGGGCGGTTCGGGTGCGGGTAAATCGGTATTGTTGCGCACCATGACCGGGCTGCACCGGCCCAATTCAGGCGAAGTCCGCATCAGCGGGCGCGATGTGCGCAGCCTTGCCCCCAATGAAATTGCCAAACTGTTTGGCGTGCTGTTCCAGCAAGGTGCGCTGTTCTCGTCGCTCACGGTCGCCGAAAACATCATGCTGCCGCTGCGTGAACATACCGATTTACCCGAAGACATCCGCGAGCAAATCGCGGCGATGAAACTGACACTTGCCGATTTACAGCCGGAAGTGGGCGCCAAATTCCCAAACCAGCTCTCAGGCGGCATGATAAAACGTGCGGCCCTCGCCCGCGCCCTCGCGCTCGACCCGCCGATTTTATTCCTCGACGAGCCTACCGCGGGGCTCGACCCACTCACCGCCGCTTCGTTCGACGCGTTGATCCTCAAACTCAACCGCAGCTTTGGTGTGACCGTGGTGATGGTGACGCACGACCTCGATTCCCTACTCACCTTGTGCGACCGGATTGCCGTGCTGGTTGACCGCAGCGTTATCATCGATACAGTGGAGGGCATGATGCACAACACCCATCCATGGATTCACCAGTACTTCCACGGGCCCCGCGCCCGCGCGGTGGCATGGACACGGGGGGCCTATGGAAAATGAGGGGCATTATTTTCGCGTCGGGCTCTATATTCTGGGGCTCACGCTGCTGCTTGCGGCGTTTGCCGTGTGGCTCACCAGTAGCGGCCACCGCGACGACGTGCATTATCGCATGTATTTCGCCGAATCCGTGAGCGGCCTCAGCATCGGCAGCCCGGTGAAGTACCGTGGGGTGACGGTCGGGCGGGTTGACACCATCGACATCGACACGCAGGACGCGCGGCTGATTAAGGTCGACCTCACCATCAGTAAATCCACGCCGGTGAAGGCCGACACCATCGGCACGCTGCGCACGACGGGCATTACCGGCCTCGTGTTTGTCGAACTCACCGGCGGTGACCCGCAAGCGAAGAACATGGTGGAGACCATGCAGGATGATAAAAATATTCCCGTTATCCGGACGGAGTCGAGCAGTATCAATGCGATCCTCACCCAACTGCCGGTGATGCTGGATAAAGTCTCGAATTTCGTGACGGCCATGAATAAACTGACAACCGACGAAAACATCGCGCAGCTAAGCAAAACCTTTGAAAACATGCAGATGATTACTGGCGACGTGCGCGAGTTACTGCATGGCAGTAAATCCAGCCTCGCCAACTCCGTGCGCGAGCTTGATGGCACATTGTCCAACCTGCATAAAGCCAGCAGCGACGTGAGTAACGTGACGGGCCGGGTAAAAGACGACCCGACCACCCTGATTTTCCCGCCGGATGACAAGGGAGTACCCGCGCCATGAAGCGAATGCAGTATGGCGCGATGCTGCTTTTGCTAGCGGCCTGCACGGCGGCTGGCGCGCCGGATTATTACCGCCTGCAGCCCGAAAACATCACGGCGGCGACGTGCAAACGCGCTGCGAGCATTGAAGTGGCGCAACCCAGTGTTGCCCCAGGGCTCGATTCCGCACATATCGCGGTGATCGACCGGCCGCAGCATGTGAGCTTTTATCAAGACGTGGCATGGACTGCGAACCTGCCCGCCGTGCTGCAGTCGTATTTCGTGGATGCCATGGAGCAATCGCATGCGTTCGCCGGAGTGATGGCAGAAGGCGATGCAGGCCCCGCCGCTTACCGGCTGGACATTGCCGTGCGGAATTTCGAAGTCGACCAGTCGGGGCAGGGGCGGCGGTTGCGGGTGCGTTTCAGCGCTGTGTTGCGCCAAGGCGGGCAGGCGGTGCTGCGCAAATCGCTCGATGCCGAGGAAGACGTGAGCGCCATGAACATCGAGGGCATCGCGCAGCAATTTAATCGTTCGCTGGATGGACTAACGCAACAATTGCTGCAGACCATGCAGCGTAAAGTGCGTTGTGGCGCGCTACCAGCGCAGCAGCCTGCGGCCTAGCACCAGGCCGATCAGCGCCACCACCAACATCGGCGCGTAATGCCATACCATTACATGCATGATGGACTCTGTCGGCTCGCGCAGGCGAATCAGCAGCGCCCCAACGGCGAACGCGCAAAGCAGTGCCAGCATGCCCGCTGATGCCCCGCGCGTGGTTGCCATGCGGGCAATGGCGCGCAGCAGCAGCAGTGCCGGCAGCACCGCATAGGCGCTGATGCAGCTGAGGCATTGCATGCCCTTGCCTGCCTCACGCGAGCTGGAGGGGTCGGCAAGCAACGCCGCCACCATCACACCCGCGAATGCAGCAAAAAAGAAGATTGGCACGAAGGTAAGTAGACGTTTCTGATGCAAATCCGGGAACGACATAAGCGCCGCGCTCAGCACCGCGCTGATGACGATTCCCGCGAGCAGTAAAATTTCCAGCGCAAAAAATGGTTGCTGCAGCGCCGTTAGTAAATCGGGACGGGCGCTCGAGAACGCCATCACCATGGCCGCATAAAACGTCAGGAACGCGAGCCAGCGTAATGACAGACGCCACGGGCTGGCCGCCGCTTTCGGAGCGGGCTCACCGGCAAGTTGCGCAATCAGTTGGTCGGTTTGCATCATTTCAAGCACTCAATCGTTTGCGTAAGACTTTATAGGCACGGTGCGCGGCGACTTTTACTGCCGATTCCTTCATGCCCAGCTTGGCCGCCACTTCCTTCGAAGTGAAACCATCGCGGTGTAATAAGGTTAATATCGTGGGTTGCTTGCCCGGCAGCCGGTCAATCTCCCCTTTAATGTCTTCGTAGGTCAGCGGGGATTCGGTTACATCCTGTGCGGCCACAAATTCCGCTTCGCTTAATTCGGCGGCCCCGGCCAGTTCGTCGCCGTAATGGGCGCGCCAATGGTCGCTCAGGCGGAAACGCGCGATGGCAAACAGCCACGGTTTGAAAGGGCGCTGCCCGTCATAGGTGTGACGCGCTTTGTGAATGGACAGCAAAATTTCCTGCAGCACGTCTTCCACATCGGCCCGCTGCATGCGCCGCGCCAGAAACGGCCGCAGCATGCGTGCCGCTTCAGCGAGCAACTGCCCATAGGCGCGGCTGTCACCGGCAAGGCTCAGGCGCATCAGGGCTTCGGGGGTTGTGGTGGCTTCTGTCAAAAATAACCTGTAACAATTAGTGGGGCAACCGCGAATAGATAGGCAGATAGCATCTTACAACCCAAAGGAAAACAGTCATGTCATCCAGTTCGCTCGATCAACGCCGCAATTTCCTGAAATTCGCCCTGGGTGGCGCCAGTTTGCTGGCCTTGTCGCAGGCCCGTGTAGCGCGTGCGGCTACGGCAGGTGTCACCGTCAGTAAAGTCAGCCGCAGCAATGCCGAGTGGAAAAAGCTGCTGACGCCCGACCAATATTACATCCTGCGCGAGGAGGGCACCGAGCGGCCTTACACCAGCGAGTTACTGAAGGAAAAACGCAACGGCACGTTCGCCTGCGTTGCCTGCGACCTGCCGCTGTTTGCCTCGAACACCAAGTTCGAAAGCGGCACCGGCTGGCCTAGTTTTTTCCAAGCCATCGAAGGCCATGTCGAGAGCAAAACTGACTATAAAATCATCGTGCCGCGCACGGAATATCACTGCGCCCGTTGCGGTGGCCACCACGGCCACGTATTCGAAGACGGCCCGAAACCCACCGGCCTGCGCTATTGCAATAACGGCGTGGCGCTGAAATTTATTCCGGCCACGGCCTAACATGCATCGCAGCACCAAAATCTTTTTACTGCGCAGCACCCCCGGCATTTTCTTTTTGCTGATGGTGGGGCTGTTGGTGCGCTTTGGCTTTGCAGGTTCGGCGCACTCTGAAACGGCAACGGCCGCAACGCCAAAACCCGGCTACAATCTGGCCGATGTGCGCGACGCGTTGAAACAGCCAATGCCTGCACCGGAATTCACCGGCATCGACACGTGGCTGAACGGCGAACGGCTTACCATAGCAGGGCTAAAAGGCCGCGTGGTGCTGGTCGATTTCTGGGCCTATTCCTGCGTCAACTGCGTGCGCACATTGCCTTACCTCAAGGCATGGGATGAAAAATACCGCGCGCAGGGTCTCACCATCGTGGGCGTCCACGCGCCCGAATTTGCGTTTGAAAAAGACGCGGGCAACGTGGCGGCCGCGCTGAAAAAATGGGGCATCAACTATCCCGTTGCACTCGATAATGCGCTTGGCACTTGGAAGGCATTCAACAACCAATATTGGCCTGCGCACTACCTCATCGACCGCGAGGGGCGGGTCGTGTACACTCATTTCGGCGAAGGCAAATACGACATCACCGAGCAGAATATTCGCGTCTTGCTTGGCCTCGGTGCCGAAAAAACCACCGCCGCAACGCCCGACGCCGCCCCCGCATTCACCCCCGGCCAAACACCCGAGACCTATCTGGGCTATGCCCGCGCTGACAGCTATGCAGGCCTGCGCCCCGTGCCCATCAACACCCGCAGCGACTTTGTCTGGCCGAAGGCCTTCGCGCGTGACCAATGGGGCCTGAACGGTCGCTGGACCATCGGTGCCCAACATCTCACCGCCGAGGACGCGGGCGCCGCGCTGCAATTGCACTTTCACGCCCGCAAAGTGTTTGCAGTGCTAGGCACACGCGACGACAAACCGCACACGCTGAAGCTGCTACTGAACGGCAAACCCTTCGCCACTACAGCGGGCGCGGACGCAAAAAACGGCACCGTCACCGTCGACCGCCACCGCCTGTACGAATTGCTGGATTTAGGAAAAATGGGTGAGGGCACGCTCACCCTTGAGACCGAAACGCCGGGCCTTGAAGCCTATACGTTCACCTTCGGCAGCTAAACCGCTGGCTGGGGCGCCAGGATTCGAACCTGGGATGCCGGTACCAAAAACCGGAGCCTTACCACTTGGCGACGCCCCAACACGGTGGGAGTGGCGTTCATAGCGAAGGGAAATCGTAAGGTCAATGGCCAGAAATGCTTAAGCGCTGAGCATTTGCTCTACCCACGCCGCGTAGGGCGCATTCGCCTCGGCCTGTAGCTGCAAAATGGCAGGCGTATCGTAGGGATGCAGGGCCTCGAGCCTTGCCGCCGCCTGTGCCGCCATGGCTTGCGTGGTTTTTGCAATCAATAGGGTCTCGGCGGTTTCGGTGAGGGTGCCTTGCCACACATAGAGGGACTGCCCCGCTGGCAAGATATTGGCGCAGGCGATGAGGGATTCGCTCAGCAGCGCTTCGGCGGCGCTACGGGCGCTTGGGCCGTCGGGGAAGGGCGAGTAGAGTAGCATGAGGGAACTCATAGAGATCTCGCCGTGCGTGGACTTAAAAACAATCTTACCGATTAGCTTCTTGTATCATTCCTCTGCCCCAAGCTAGCGTGAACAATTGCTATAGTCGTTCCAATTTTAATTGGGACGACTATGAATGACTGCGAAGCAGGAATTCCGCCGCGAAGCGAGCGTAACCCCAAATAAAAATATCTCATTTTTAGGGGCTATTCCAGTTAGCGTCCTAATGTTTAGTGATTTTATACCAGTATTTCAGTTGGGTTAGCAAGTCGTTGTGGTTGCCTCCATTGAAGCGCCACTCACACTCTTTCAAAAACCAGTGAAA
>JBJXEM010000056.1:0-2636 GCA_046154225.1 Rickettsiales bacterium | reverse complement strand
GTGTCGCCCTCGGGCATGAGCACACCTAGGCGCGCAACGGTCGGGTTCGATTCGGCGCGGTTGGCCATGATTCTCGCCGTACTCGAAACCCGCGCGGGCATGAAATTCTCGGACAAGGAAGTGTTCTTGAATGTGGCGGGTGGATTGAAAATCAATGAACCCGCCGCCGACGTCGCGGCAGCCCTGGCCTTGATTTCCGCACTACTCGACAAGCCTCTGCCGCCATCGCTCGTCAGTTTCGGTGAAATTGGCCTCACGGGCGAAATTCGTAGCGTCAGCCGCGCGGATACACGACTGAAGGAAGCGCGTCAGCTTGGATTTTCAGCCGCACTGGTGCCCGAAGGCAGCGCTGAGAAAAAATCGGCGGCCCACCCTGTGGGCCATGTGGACGCACTGGTGCGGTTTGTGTTAGAGGGGTAATCATGGCAGACGCAGGAACGATTCACACGACCATCAACCAGCTCGATTTGGGTGTGCTGGTAGTGCTTGGCCTGTCGGGCCTGCTATCATTTTTCCGTGGCTTTGTGCGCGAAGTGCTGTCGCTGGGCGCGTGGCTTGGGGCGTCGATCATTACGCTCTACACCTTCCCGCGTGTGACGGAGATGATTGAGCCGCATATTCAAAGTAAAGCTGCTGCGGGCGGCATTGCGGCGCTCGGCGTGTTTATTTTTGCGCTGATTATCATTTCGATGCTTACCGGGCTGTTGGTAAAATTCCTCAAGCCCAGCAAAGAAATCGGCGTGCTCGATAACATTGTGGGCCTCGGTTTTGGCATCGCGCGTGGGGCTTTACTGATGGCCGTCGCCTTCTACGCCATGGCGCTGGTCATGAAAAAAGACGATTACCCGGATTGGGTGAAGCAATCGACCAGTGCGCCTTACATCGAAAAACTGGCCCACTGGGTGGCGAGTGTGGCGCCGGATTATCTGGGAGCGCCTGAGCCCGATAAAATCATCACCGATGTCCCGGCCGCTAAAAAGACCATCGGCGATACATTGGACGGTGCTACCATCCCCTCATTGCAGGATTTGCAACGCCACATGCGGCAGGAAAACGAGGACAAATAATGTTCGACAAATTCCACGACGAATGCGGCGTGTTCGGCATTTACGGCGCCACCGACGCTTCGGCGCACACGGCGCTTGGGCTGCATGCCCTGCAGCATCGCGGGCAGGAAGCGGCGGGAATTGTGAGCAGCGACGGTGCGCAGTTTTTTGCCCACCGGGCGCTCGGCCTCGTGGGCGATAATTTCAACTCGGCGTCGGTCATCGGCAAATTACCGGGCAGCATGGCCATCGGCCATAACCGTTATTCCACCACCGGCGAAACTTTGCTGCGCAATGTGCAGCCGTTTTACGCCGATTTATCGCTCGGCGGGTTTGCCCTCGCCCATAACGGCAACCTCACCAACGCCATGACGCTGCGCCGCGAACTTATCGCACGCGGGTCGCTGTTCGCCTCGAGCTCCGACACGGAAGTGATCGTTCATCTCGTCGCACTCTCGCACGGCCAAACAGTTGAAGACCGCGTGATCGACGCGCTGAAACAGGTCGAGGGTGCGTATTCATTGGTCATGTTGTCGCCCACCGCGCTCATCGCGGCGCGTGACCCCTCGGGCGTGCGCCCACTGGTGCTGGGCAAACTGGGCGACGCGCATATTATCACGTCGGAAACCTGCGCGCTCGACATTATCGGTGCCGACTATGTGCGCGACATCGCGCCGGGTGAAATGGTGGTGATTGATGCAAGCGGCATCCGCAGCCTATTTCCTTTCGCGGCCACACCGCCACGTTTCTGCATTTTCGAGTATGTCTATTTCGCCCGGCCCGACAGCGTGATGGAACATAAAAACGTGTACGCGGTACGCAAACGCATCGGCGCCGAACTGGCGCGCGAAAACGGTGTCGAGGCTGATCTGGTCGTGCCCGTACCCGACTCCGGCGTGCCCGGTGCCATCGGCTACGCCGAAGCTTCCGGCATTGCGTTCGAACTCGGCATCATTCGCAACCATTACGTGGGCCGCACATTTATCGAGCCCAGCGAATCGGTGCGGAATTTGGGTGTGAAGCTCAAGCATAACGCCAACAGTGCCATCCTGAAAGGCAAACGCGTCATCCTCGTCGATGATTCCATCGTGCGCGGCACTACCAGCAAAAAAATTGTCACCATGGTGCGCGAAGCGGGGGCGGCTGAAGTGCATATGCGCATCGCGAGCCCGCCCACCACCAACCCGTGCTTTTACGGCGTCGACACACCGGAAAAATCGCAATTGCTGGCAGCGAACTACACCGTTGCCCAAATGGCCAAAATCATCGGCGTCGATTCGCTCAGTTTCCTTAGCATGGACGGGCTGTACCGCGCGGTAGGCGAAGCGCGCCGCAACAATGAATTGCCGCAATATTGCGACGCCTGTTTCAGCGGCGAGTACCCCATCGCCCTCACCGATTACACCACCGGCATGACGGGTAAGCAGAAAGACCTGTTCGTGCGGGACGTGGCGTGAATATGGCACGGCTCGATAAAAAAATCGCCCTCATCACCGGGGCGTCGCGCGGCATTGGGGCGGCAGTCGCCAAACGCTTTGCAGCCGAGGGCGCGCATGTGGTGCTGGCGGCGCGCACCGTGGGCGGTCTTGA
>JBJXEM010000055.1:0-25571 GCA_046154225.1 Rickettsiales bacterium | reverse complement strand
TCGCGACCACCACTACCCCGTCCTGCACGATGGGGTCGGCGTCGATGCCGCTGAACACCGCGTCGGCCCGGGTGCGTCCGCCGCTGCGTAGCGTATCGCTCCACAGCACCGAGCCGGTTTCGGCGCGCAGGGCAAACACTTCGCCCGAACTGTAGGCCGCGACCACGATGCCGTCGCTGATGACCGGGCCGGTGGTGGAGAAGAACCCCGCCGATTCACGGATGCCGCGATGGTCCCAGCGCGGCTGGCCGTTGGTTTCGTCGAAGGCCAAGGTTTGGTTGTCGGCCGTCAGCACTACCGCCATGCCCGAACCCACGGCGGGCGCGCCACGCACGGGTGCTCCGACAGTAACTTGCCATTTCGTGGTGCCGGTTTTTGCGTCGATGGCGCGCAAATTGCCAAAGCCGGTGGTGACGTACAGCACGCCCGCATCGTAAGCGAGCCCGCCGCCCAGCACGTCATACATATCGGCCGGGATGCCGTCTTCGTTGCTCCAGTGGATGGTGCGAATGTCGCGCACGTCGTGGGCCGTCACGATGCCGCGCGCATCCATCGCGAACACATTGCCTTCGGCGACTACAGGGGCCGGCACGGTCGAGCGCGAGAAACCATTACCGTCGCCGATGGTGGCCGACTGGCTTTGCGTGACGCCACTGAGCGCCACATGCGGGGCGAGGGCCATGGCGTCGTTGCCGCCGTGCCATTCGGCGAGGTCCGTCGGTTCCGGCACTTCAACGGGTACGTCGGCCACCGTCGGGTCGGCGGTGATGTGGCTATCGCCGAGCATCACGTCGATGCGTTCGCCCGGCGCGCGTTTGATAACGGGCGAGGCGTTACCGAGCAGCCGGTCGATGCGGTCGCAGGCGCTGAGGCTGAGCACAGCGGCAAGGGCAAAAAGCGCCAGGCGCGTGCGCATTACTTCACCGCAACTGCGGCGCGCCAGGATTGCGCTTGCTGGGCAATGGGTGCTGGCGTGTTAGTGTCGGCAATCAACGCATCGAGGGTGCTTGCCGCCTTCGCAGCATCGCCCGCCTGCCAAAGGCTTGCCGCTTGCCACAGCGCGCGCTGGGCGGCGAGAGGCGAAGCGGAAGCAGTAGCCAAACATCCGGCTTCTTTGGCATCCAGCGCCGCTAAGCGCAGGCAGGCAACGTCCGACCAGAGCGAAGCGCGGCTCATGTCGATGCGTTTCAGCACGGCAATCGCCTCGGGCGATTTGTCGGCAGCGGCGAGGGCGCGCGCTTGCCAGATGAACGCCATGGTGCGTGCGTCGCCCGTTGCATGTTCGGCCACGGCAGCGAAGGCTTCAGCGGCACCTTCTGCATCGCCTTTGGCGAGTATTTCCTGCGCCTGCACTAACTGCGTCATCCATTCCACGCCGCGCGTTTGGCGGTGATGCTGCCATAATTGCCCGGCAGCGGTTGCCAGCACCAGCACAATGCAAAACACAAGCAGTGGCTGGCGATAACGCTTCCACAGTGCCGCCATTTTCTCGGCGCGCACATCAGCGTTTACTTCCTGCATTAAACTATCGGCCATGGGTTACTCCCACTCAATCGTGGCTGGGGGTTTGCTCGTAATGTCGTACACTACACGGTTGATGCCGCGCACTTCGTTGACGATGCGCGAGGCAATACGGTGTAGCACTTCCGGCGGAAAATGAAACACATCGGCGGTCATGCCATCGGTCGCGGTCACGGCGCGAAGCGCACACACGGCTTCGTAGGTGCGCGCATCGCCCATGACGCCCACGGTGCGCACCGGCAGCAATACGGCGAATGCCTGCCAGATTTGATCGTAGAGCCCATTCGCGCGCAGTTCTTCGAGGTAAATCGCATCGGCGCGGCGCAGAAGCTCAAGTTTTTCAAATGTAATGTCGCCCGGAATGCGGATGGCGAGGCCCGGGCCGGGGAATGGGTGGCGCCACACTAAATCGGCTGGGATGCCAAGTTCGAGGCCGAGGGCGCGCACTTCGTCTTTGAATAATTCACGCAGCGGCTCGACGAGTTTGAGTTTCATTTTCTCGGGCAACCCGCCTACATTATGGTGCGATTTGATGGTGGCACTGGGCCCGCCATGGAACGACACGGACTCAATCACGTCGGGATATAACGTGCCTTGGGCGAGGAAATTCGCGTCGGTGATGGATTCGGCCTCGCGGTCGAACACTTCGATGAACGCCTCGCCGATGATTTTGCGTTTGCGCTCGGGGTCGGACACGCCGGCCAAACGCCCCACGAATAATTTCGCCGCATCGACATAGATGAGCGGAATGCGGTAATGTTCGGCGAAACGCTGGCGCACCTCGGCCCCTTCGTTCAGGCGCAACATGCCGGTATCGACGAAAATGCAGGTGAGCTGGTCGCCGATCGCTTCATGCAGTAATTTGGCGACGACCGAGGAATCGACCCCGCCTGACACGCCGCAAATCACTTTGCCCGCACCCACTTGCTCGCGAACGCGGCGGATGGATTCGGCGCGGAATTTTTTCATGCTCCAATCGCCGGTACAACCGCAAATGCGGCGCACGAAATTACTCAGCAGTGCCCCGCCACTGGGCGTATGTGCTACTTCGGGGTGGAACTGCACGCCGTAAATGCGGCGCGCTTCGTGGGCGATGGCGGCATAAGGTGCGCCCGCCGAAGTCGCGGTGACGACAAACCCTTCTGGCAGGGCCGTGACTTTATCGCCGTGGCTCATCCACACCGTGTGGCGCTCGCCGGGTATCCACACATCTTGAAATAGGGCAGAGGGGGCAACGACCTCAATTTCTGCGCGGCCAAATTCGCGTGTGGTGCCGGGCACTACTTCGCCGCCGAGCAAATCGCACAGCAGTTGTTCGCCGTAGCAAATGCCAAGCACCGGAAGTCCAAGCGTGAACAGTTCTGTCGCAATTTTGGGCGCAACACCGTCATGCACCGAAGCGGGCCCGCCCGAGAGAATAATGCCGCGCGGCGCGTAGGCTTTGATTTTGTCGAGCCCGAGTGTGTAGGGGTGGATTTCGCTGTACACGCCCGCTTCGCGCACCCTTCGTGCGATCAGTTGGGTGAACTGGCTGCCGAAATCGAGGATGAGGATGCGCTCGTGCGCGGGTGTTGGGGTCATGGCTGCTGCATAACGCGACGTTGTGACATCGTCCACGACTAATTTCAGCACAGTTGCGAACCAAGTGACCTTTGCGCAGAAGAATTCGAGCGAGATGCTTGACGCTATGGGACGACTATGGGTAAATCACGCCCAAGTTTCATCGCTGCATTTTTTGGGCACACACTAAGGATCACATTTCACATGCGTTTTGGAGGGTTGATTGCAGCCATAGTCTTCGCCGCGATTGCGGCCGTGATCGTGCTGCGGATGTCGGCTGGCACCAGCAACAACGCTCCGGTCGGGCAGCCTGTGCAACAGCCACAAGCCGCTCCCCTCAAGACGGTGAACGTGTTTGTTGCGGCACAGAATATCCCCATCGGCACAAGCCTTACCCAGGACATGGTCGCCATCCAGCCCTGGCCCGAGCATCTGGTGCTGCCCGGTTTCATCCGCGCCGAAGGCGGTGTGGGTGCGGTGGTGGGCATGGTGGCGCGCACGCCGTTCCAGCCGCAGGAACCCATCATCAGTACCAAACTCGCCAACAGAGACGACCCCAACTTCCTCGCCGGCATGCTGCCCAAGGGCCTGCGGGTGATTACCATCCAGACCAACGAAATTGAGGGTATCGCCGGGTTTGTGTTCCCCGGCGACCATGTCGACGTGATGCTGACCCACGACGTGGATAAGATGGTCGTCGACCCGGGGGTGAATGGGGTGGTACCGCCTCCACGCACCGAACGCGAGACAGTGACGGAGAGTTTGCTTAATAATGTGAAGGTGCTGGCGGTCGATCAACGGGCCACCGGTGCCGCCACCACCGACCCGAACGGCAAGCCCGTGGTGCCCCGCTCGATCTCGCTGATGGTTTCGCCGACGGATGCCCAGCGGCTGCGTCTGGCGGCTCAAAAGGGAACACTTACCCTGGCGTTGCGCTCACTGGGGGATCGTGAATCATCCGACCCCTTGACCATTACGACGCCGAAGGATATCACCCAGTTCCCCGACCCAAGCGCGGGCTTGGGACAGGTTGACAACAGCACCGTGACCGTGGTGCGCGGCGTCAACTCTGCCGTCGCGCCCCGCAGTGGCGGCACGAATGGGATTGCTCCGAATAACGTACCGACGCCGGCTCCAGCCGGTGGAGGTGCGACCAGTAAGCCAGTGGCGCCCACATTATGAGTTCTGTCATGCACAGTGTGAAACGAAAGATGCAATGCGCACTGGCGATAGCTGCGGTGATAATGGCTATTTCGTGGGCGCCGCGCAGTGATGCGGCGACTTCGGTATTCTATGTGCCGCTCAACCGCGCCGAGCTGGTTTCGTCCGATCGCGATTTGGGTGAAGTCATCGTCACCGACCCGGACGTGGCTGACGTGTATGTGCACGGCAAACGTAAAGTATCAGTCATCGGTAAGCATATCGGGCAGACCACCATGCGGCTGTTTGACAGCAACCGCAAACTGGTGCGCAGCATGGACGTCTATGTGACCTACGACCTGCCCGCCATCCGCCGCGCCCTCAAACAATTCCTGCCGGGCGAGCGCGTAGGGGTCAGCATGGTCAATACCCGCATTGCCCTCACCGGCGATGTGACCAGCGCCCAATCGGCGGCGACGGCCATGGAGCTGGCCGAAGAATTCGTACGCGGCAAACTGGCGGACGGCGAGGCCGATACGCGCAAGGCGCTTGGCACTTCGGGCCAGCGTTCACCCGTCATCAACCTGATGAAAGTGGCGGCGGCGCAGCAGGTGATGCTGCGCATCAAGGTGGGCGAGGTGCAACGCAGCGCGGTCAAAAATCTCGGCGTATCGCTGCAGGCATTTGGCGATTCCGGCCCCGACTTTCTGCTCGGCACCGGCATTGGCCGGGTGGTGGCAGCGGCGGCGGGTGGTACGGCGGGTAACGGGGCTCCCAGTTTCCAATATGGCCGGATTCAACAAGGTGGCGACGCGTTTTTCGACGGCGCGATTTACACGGGCGGCCGCCAGGGCGTGGGTGCGGCGCTTGAGGCGCTCGAACGCGATGGGCTATTGAAAGTGCTGGCCGAGCCCAACCTGACCGCACTTTCCGGCGAAGAGGCGCAGTTTCTGGCAGGCGGTGAGTTCCCGATTCCGGTGCCGCAACAGCTTGGCACCACCACCATCGAATATAAACCGTTCGGGGTGGCGCTGAAATTCACCCCTTATGTGATTAGCGACAGCCGCATCCGCATTCAGGTCAATCCGGAAGTGTCGGAGCCGAGTAACGACTCGGCAATACGCACCACGGATGGATTCGTGGCGCCGTCGTTCGTCACCCGCCGCGCCAGCACCACGGTGGAGCTAGCGCCGGGCGAAAGCTTCATGATCGCCGGGTTGCTTTCCGACCGCATCAACAGCCAGATCGACCAACTGCCGGGGGCGGGGAATATTCCGGTGCTGGGTGCACTGTTCCGCTCGACGGCGTATCAGCACAGTGAAACCGAGCTGGTCATCAGCGTGACCCCTTACCTCGTCGACCCCATCAAAGACGGCGACCTGAAATTGCCGACCGACGATTTCCGGCCCGCCAGTTTCATGGAGAGCATCTTTTTCGGCGCCCTCGCATCGAATCGCGGCAATAAAGACGCCAGCGCCGAAGGCCCCTCGGGCTTCATGACGGACAATTAGGAGCATCACGATGCAGCGCCCCCCGTTGAAACATGCACTGATTCTTGCCCTCACGCTCATGCTTGTCGCGTGCCAGCGGCCGCCGGACTCTGCTTTTTTGGCGCGCGGCGGCCCTGAATCGTTGATCGATGTCTCCTCCGAAGTGGTCAATCTCAGTGTGGCTGGCCCCAAAGAAATCACCGAACTGTCACGCTGGATTGAACGCGACCCGCCCACACGCGCCGAGCTCTATTGCGGCGCTAACGACACGCGCTGCACGGAAGCGCAAAAAGCGCTGCAACTCAGCGGTGTTCCGGTGACACTGGTCGGCTCCGGCGATCGCACGGTGACCCTGGTGTATGAACGCATTTTGGCGCGTGACTGCAACCCGCGCTTTGTCGAAGTCACACACGACCAATATAACGCACTTTCGCCCTCATATGGCTGTGCGACTGCGGCGAATATCGTGCAGCATGTGTCTGACAAACAGCAATTTGTCAGCCCCGCCTTGTCGGCTAACCCAAGTGCGGTGGGCGCAGTCTCCGCCTACAACCGCGCCACTGCCCCACGCGCCGTGAAGCGCCCCGATGGGTATGACCTCAGCGATTCGCTGGTGTCGAAAGCCGCTACCGGCTCGCAATAGCCACAGCGGTTAAGGAAATTACGGCGGTGCCCGCCACGGCGATTTCGGTGCTGGATTGCCATGGCGCATTTGACTATGATAAAGACCTAAAGCAGGGTTTTACATGCGTTCACTCTTTATTCTGATTTCAACGCCGGAGCGGCACGAGTTTGCCGCCGCGGTTGCCGCCGCCGTCGGCGTGGCGCAACCCGCGGTGTTTGTCGGCAGTCCGCTCGAGGCAGCTTCATACCTCACGGAACATAAAATCACGCCGTCGCACATGTTGCTCGATATTGGTGCGCGGCATGCCGAAGTACTGCCGGAAATCGACCAGCTGGCCCAGCAATGCGAGGCCGGTACGCGCGTACTGGCGGTGGGCGATGTCAACGACATCCTGCTCTATCGCGGGTTGTTGGCGCGCGGCGTGCTCGATTATCTGCCGATGCCCGCCATGCCCGCCGAAATCGTCCGTCTGCTGAGCGCGGCCCCCACGCCCACGGTTGTAGCCGCACCTGCGCCCAGCGCACCCCCACCGCTTGGCGGCGAAAAACGGGTTATCACATTTTTAAGCTCTGCCTCGGGCGACGGCGCCTCCACGGCCGCAGTGAACACGGCGTATGCCATCGCCGGTATCTATCAAGGCAACACGGTTTTGGTCGATATGGATTACCAGTTCGGCATGGTGGCCAAGCACCTCGATTTACAAAATCAATACGGTATCCGCGACCTGTTCGACCACCCCGAGCGGGGTATGGACAGCACCTTGATCCGGCGCATGGCGGTGAGTTACGGCAAGCTCGATGTCATCACCGCGCCCGCCGAATTGCGCTACCTGCCCAATGTCAGTGCCGAAAGCATTCGCGACATGATCACCACCTTAAAAATGAATTATGACAACATCATTCTCGACCTGCCGCATGTCTGGTTACCGTGGGTTGCGGCCATCTGCCAGCAATCAACGCAGGTCGTGCTGGTGGCGCAGCTATGGCTCAAATCGGTCAGCCACGCGGCGCGCATGATGCGGGTGCTGCGCGAGCTGGATGTGCCGCTTGATAAAATCATTCCGATCATCAACCGCTCGGGTGCGAAGTTCAAAGAAGCGATTGATGCGAAAGATTTCGAGCGTGTCTGCGGCACCCAAATCCGCTTTACGTTGAGCAATGACATTAAAACCATCGTCACCGCCGAAGCGAGCGCCAGAACCGTGATGGAAATGGAGCCGAGTGCGCTCGCAGGCGACATCGATAAAATGGCGCGATTCCTGACCGGTGCGCCTGCGCTGCGCGATATTCCTGCGCGTGGCGGGCTTTTTGCGCGGCTTAAGGGCTAGCGATGTTTGGAAAAAAACCTACGGAAAATACCCCGTTTAGCATGCCCCTGCCCGATACGGGACTGCCAGCGTCACCGCTGATTCACCATGGTGCGCCGCCGGTGGGTGGGGCCATTCAGGCCAAAACCTTATCGAGCAGCGTGGCCAGTGTGCCAGGTGCCAGCACGCCGGAAGTGGCGGGCAAGGTGTTTTACCGCGACAGCAAACTCGAAACGGCTGAATACCGCGAAGCACGACGGCTATTGATTGCCGAGATGCTCGACCACCTCGATTTTCAGGCGCTGGAGCGTATCCCCGCCGACCAGCGTCAGGCCCGCATCGACGCGGCGAGTGAAAAAATTATCCCGAACATCCCCATCCCCATCAACAACGCGCAGATTCGCCTCGTCAAGATGCAGGCCATCGACGAAATTCTGGGATTCGGGCCGATCGAGCCGCTGTTGCAGGACCCGGACGTCAATGACATCATGATCAACACGGCCAAGCGCGTCTATATCGAGCGCGCCGGGAAAATTTTTCTGACCGACATCGAGTTCAATAGCGAACAGCATTTAATCGGCATCGTACAGCGTATCGTCAGCCGGGTCGGCCGCCGGATCGATGAAGCCAACCCCATGGTCGATGCGCGCATGCCCGATGGATCGCGGTTTAACGCCATCATTCCACCCCTGGCGCTTGACGGGGCGCTGGTGTCGATTCGTAAATTCAAAAAGCACAAAATGCCGCTGAACGATTACATCGCACTCGATTCGATGAGCCCGGCGATGGCCAGGTTCCTCTCGATCGCGGGCGCCATCCGTTTGAACATTGTTATTTCCGGCGGCACGGGCTCGGGGAAAACGACATTGCTCAACGCCCTGAGCGGCAACATCGACCCCGGCGAGCGCGTGATTACCATCGAGGACGCCGCCGAGCTGCAACTGCATCAGCCGCACGTATTGCGGCTCGAAACCCGCCCGGCATCGCTTGAGGGAAGGGGTGAAATCGCCCAGCGGGCGCTGGTGAAAAACGCCCTGCGCATGCGACCCGACCGTATTATTCTCGGCGAGATGCGTGGCGAAGAAGTGGTCGATGTGCTGTCGGCGATGAATACCGGCCATGACGGCTCGATGGCGACCATCCACGCCAACAGCCCCAAAGACTGCCTCATCCGCATCGAGAACCTGGTCGCGATGTCGTCCGTTCAGGTGCAGACCAGTTCGCTGCGCCAGCAAATCTCGAGCGCGGTACAACTGATTGTGCAAATTCAGCGGATGCGCGACGGTCGGCGCCGCATTACCGGCATTGAGGAAATCGTTGGGTACGACAGCGGCGTGATTGTCAGTCAGTCCCTCTTTTCCTATCGGTTCCGCGGCCTGCGCGACGACGGCGTGCTCGACGGTGAATTCATCGCCCACGCGGTGCGCCCCGCGATGCTGGAAAAAGCCGAATATTACGGTTTGGCCGACGAGGTGCTTGCTTGTTTCGCCGGCGCTACGTAACCTGAACCCATGGTCGCTCTTTTCGCAGCACTGGCTATCGGCATCGTCAGCTACTTTGGCTTTGTCATCATGTTCCCAAAGGCGATGCCTGAGGACTCGAACAACTACGTCGCCCAAGCCCTTGACCGGCTCTACGAGGAAAACCGAACCGTCGAGGCGGAGTCCGGCGGCATCCTGCGCGACCAGCTGCGCGATGAAACGCCGATTATTCGTCAGCTTTTTGGGCTACCCATTATGCGGCCCCTCTACGAAATAGGGGCGCAGGCAGGCTATCAGACAAACCTGCGTGGGCTACTGATATTCATGGGCGCCTGCTTTGCAATCACGGCTGTGGTGTTGTTGGCAGCGGGCAATCCGTTGCTTGCGATTATCGCCGCCCCCCTGATGGCATATGGCATTCCTTACCGGCATTGCGTCAAACGGGTGCGCCGCCGCAATCGCAAATTCATCGATCAATTCCCCGATGCGCTCGACATGATCGTGCGCTCGGTACGCTCGGGGTTTCCGCTGTCGGTGTCCCTGCAAATGCTTGCTGAAAATACCGAAGACCCGCTGCGTACCGAGTTCCGCCAAGTGGTGGATGAAGTCACCGGCGGCAGGCCGCTGCCCGAGGCGTTGGCACGCATGGCGAGCCGCATGAACGAACAGGACATTCGCTTCTTCGTCGTCGTATTGACGGTGCAGCAGGAAACCGGCGGCAATCTGGCGGAAATTATCGGCAACCTCAGCAACGTACTACGTAAACGCAAGCAGCTGCGCCATAAAATTCGCGCCATGACGTCCGAGGGGCGTGCCACCGGCCTGGTGCTGGGGGGGCTGCCAATTTTTGTCTTCGGGCTGCTCTATTTCATTCAGCCCGACTATCTTTCCCCCTTCTTTAACGACCCATTGGGGCACACATTTCTGGGCGTCGTGGCAGGGCTGATGTTTGTCTGTTATCTTGTCGTCAAACAAATGATTAATATGGAAGTGTAATGCAGTTATTGCTCGCGCTACTGATTGCGGTGGTGGTGTTTTGCGGCTACCTGATCGCCGATGCGATGGTAGCCGACAAGCGCCGTCGCAATAGTTTGCGCGCGCGCATCGCTCCCGACGGCACCATGCGCAATGACAGCCCGGAAGAAAAATCGGTGGGCTTAAGCGGCGATCCGAGTCCGCAAGGACGCATGATGCTAGGCCTGCTTCGCAACCTTGGAGTGAATGTCGACGAGGCGATCAGCAAACTCGAGCCGCGCTTCAACCAGGGCGGCTTCACCTCGCCCGATGCGCCGATATTCTATCTTTTCTTCCAGCGCATTCTCTCGCTGTTCCTGTTTATCATGGGCCTATTGATGCTGATGAACAATGCGCAGGGCACGAACCACCTGCTCATCAGTTTTGTCGGCGTGCTGGTGCTGATTATCGCCCTGTTCGGGCCGTATTTGTACTTGCAGAATAAAATCGACAACCGCAAAAAGATTCTCCAGCGCGGCTTTCCCGATACGCTCGATTTACTACTGATTTGCGTCGAATCGGGATTGGCGCTCGACGCTTCGCTTAACCGCGTGTGCGCTGAACTGCAACGCGCCTTTCCAGAAATTACCGCCGAACTGAACCGCACCCGGCTTGAACTCGCGCTGATCAACGACCGTGTGCGGGCGCTGATGAATCTGGGCGAGCGCACCAACATGGTGGCATTCAAATCACTGACCGCTGCGTTGATTCAGTCGGAGCGCTTTGGCACCAGCCTGACCGATACGTTGCGTGTGCTGTCGGAAGATTACCGGCTGCAACGCCTGACCGACGCCGAGGCTCGCGCCGCGCGACTGCCGGTGCTGCTGACCATCCCGCTTATTTTCCTGCTGATGCCCGCGTTCATCCTGATCGTACTGGGCCCGGCGATCATCAACTTCATGCATGACGGCAAAGAGTTGACGGGGAAATAGCATGCGCGCCGGAGAGCCACTGCAGCTAGCGGATATTCTCCCAAAGGGCGTCACAGTTGATGACCTGCTGATCGGCTTTGCCATGTGCGGCGTGTTCATGGTGGTGTGGTCCATCGGCCAGTTCATGATCGAGCGCGATCGCTTCACGCCTCGGCTGAAAATGATTCAGGAACGCCGCGCCGAACTGAAGGGTGTGATGACCGCCGCCCGCCGCCGTAAAAAAACCGGCAGTGCCGATAACACCATGACGATGATGCGCCAGATTGTGGCTAAACTGAAATTGCTGCAGCAGCATCAGGTAGGCACGCTGCAGCAAAAACTCACCGCCGCCGGTTACCGCTCGAAAGACGCCATTATCGTGTTCGCCTTCGCCAAACTGGTGATGCCGTTTGTGGGCCTCGGGGTTGGGTTTCTTATCGCGCATATCGACTGGGCGAACCCGTTCAGTACCAGTCAGGCGATAGGCTGGCTGAAGGTGCTAGGTACCAGTTATCTGTGCGCGCGGCTGCCCGAGCTCATTGTGTCCAACACCAAATCCAAACACCACCACAGCCTGCGCAAAGGCCTGCCCGATGCGCTTGATCTGATGATGATCTGCGCCGAGGCGGGCCTAAGCCTCACTGCCGCGCTGGATCGCGTGTCACGTGAACTCTCGCGTGTCAGCCCCGAGCTGGCCGAGGAATTCGGCATCACTTCCGTCGAACTTGGGTTCCTGCCCGACCGTGCGACGGCGCTCAAGCACCTCGCCGAACGCACCGAGCTCAAAGAAATCCGCGGCTTCGTCAACGTGATTGCACAGACCGAAAAATACGGCACACCCATCGCGCAGGCGCTGCGCGTACTTGCGAAAGAATACCGCACCGAACGCATGTTGCGTGCCGAACAGAAAGCCGCCCGCCTACCCGCCTTAATGACCGTGCCGATGATTGTGTTTATTTTGCCGACACTGTTTGTCATCGTAATGGCGCCAGCCGTCATCAGCATCATGGATAATTTTTAGTCGCTACGCACATCGGCATTCTGGCGAGTGCTTTGCGCCTACTTGTTTTTCGTTTTTACGATGGGCGTGGCGGCTACGGTTTTTGGCGTGTCGTGAATGCCGGGGCGTAGTGGGTTTTTCTCAGGGGAACGGTCGTTCCAATATTCACGCAGGCGCGCTACTGAAAGCAGGCGGGTTTCTTCGTCGAGCTCGCCTTTCACCAGTGCTTTCGCCTCGGTGTTGCGGCCCAGCACGCCGTAAGCCAGTGCCAGATTATGGCGCGTGGTTTCACTGGCGACGGGTTTTTTCGCTTCGTCCTTCAGCACGTCAACGGCGCGTTTGGGTTCCTCCGACAGCAGGTACGACATGCCCAGATTGGTGCGCGCGCCTGACAAATCGGCGCCGGGGTTCTGGGCGATGGCGCGGGTGTAATAACGCTGCGCCTGCGCATGGTCACCTAGCATGTCACTGGCGACACCGGCACCGCTGAGCAGGTCGATATTGTTTGGCTCACCCACGATGCCGCGCTTGAACGCCTCAAGCGCTTGCGCATAATTATCCTGCGCAAGTTCGAGTTTGCCCAAACGGTAATTCAGTTCCGGGTGATTGGGTTGCAGCCCGAGCGCTTTCAGCAGCACTTCACGTTGCTTTTCCAGCTGGTTCTGCGTCGCATATAGGCGCGCCAATGCCAGATGTGCTTCGACATGCCCGGTCGAGGCGCCAACAGCCGTGAGGTAATCGCGCTCTGCAGCATCGACATTGCCTTGCGCTAATGCGCCCTGCGCGCCGACCAGCAGCGATTGCTCGCGCCCCGTTAATGGCGGCAAATGGTTCGGATCGACGGCGGTTTTTGTCTCGCCCGTACTCGGAAAATCACAGGAAGCGAGCAGTGCCAGAACGGTCATCAGGGATAGAAAACGCATGCACGGTCCTCCGAATGTTGGGCAGACTGTAACGCAATTTGGCGTCCTCAGCCAGCAGAAAACTGTCGCGTATTTACCTCAGATTGTAGTAAAATATTCTAGTCTTTCCGGTCACTTAAACGCCGATTTTGCTGACGGCGCGGCAATTTTCTGCTATAAAACGGGGCGAGGGGAACACACGCAGCATGACGTATCGGCGCTCACGAATGACGCGATTTTTCCGTGCGCAGGACGGCGTGGCGGCGATTGAATTTGCGGCCGTGGCCCCGGTGCTTTTGCTGCTCATTATGGGCATCATCGAGTTCTCGCTTATCATGCTGGCGTCGAACGTGCTGGAGAGTGCCACCAACCTTTCCTCGCGCCTGAGCAAAACCGGTTTTGCCGATGCAGGCGTGACGCGCGAACAAACCATCATCAACGCGGTGAAAGCACAGGCGGGTTCGCTGCTCGACAGTACCAAACTCACCATCAGCTCGAAATATTATCAGCAGTTCGACCAGATCAACGACCCCGAACCCTGGACCGATAAAAACAGCAACGGTACGTGGGACGCGGGCGAGCCTTACACCGACATCAACGGCAACGGCAAGTGGGACGCGGATATGGGCGTGGCGGGCTATGGGGGCCCGGGCGACATTGTGGTGTTCACAGTCAGCTACCCGTGGTCGATTGCCACGCCCATTATCAGCGACCTGGTTGGCACAAACGGCGCCTACACCATCACCTCTCACGCGGTGGTGCGCAATGAACCGTACTAGTTTATGTGAAGGGGGCTTGCCCCCCTTCGGCCCTATCGGGCCTACCCTGCCGCAGCGCGGTTCGCCTTCGGCTACACACGAGGGCGTGCCTGCGCTGGCAGGGCCACGGGCGCAAAGCCTGCATCGTTTCTGGCGCGACCGGCGCGGAATCGCGATCACCGAGTTCGCACTCGTGCTGCCGGTATTGATGACGCTGTTATACGGCGCGATTGAAATCACGCGCTACATTTTGATTACGCAGAAAGTAGAAAAACTTTCCCATACCATCGCCGACGTGACCGGGCAGTCGGACAAAAAAGTCACCCTCGTGCAGCTGGGACAAATGATGGCCGCCACCAGCGACATCATGAACCCCTATGAGATGGGTCCAAACGGGCGCACTTTTATCAGCTCTGTCTACCGCAAGCCGGGCGACACCAATGCCAGCATTGTCTGGCAGTACCCGCGCACAGGTACAAGCGACTCAGGGGGCGGCACACTGGCTGTCGGCAGCACCATTGGCACCAAAGGGCAGGTGCCGGTGCTGCCTTCGGGGTTTAGTGTCGACGAGCGCGAAAATGTCATCGTCGCGGAAGTTTATTACCAGTTCTCGCCGCTGCTGACCAACCGCTGGTTCGGCACCACCACCATTTACCGCTCGACGTATTACAAACCCCGCTTCGGGGCTTTGCTCGACGAGCCGACCTAACACAGGGTCGCACAGGAGGTTTTTATGCGCCATGCATTTTGCGACAATCGCGACGGTAGCGTGATGCTCATCGTGGTGTTATCCATTCTGGCGGTGGTAGGTGCGGTAGGGGTATCGGTCGATGTCGCGCGCGCCCAGATGGTGCAGGCGAAATTGCAAAACGCGGTCGATGCGGCGGGCCTCGCCGCCGGAGCTACCCTCAGCACCAACGACTTAACCACCGTCGCCACTAAATACGTCAACGCCAATTTCAAGCAGGGCACACTGGGCGCAACGCTCGGCCCGGTAACGGCAAATCTCAGCAGCGATAACCAAATCGTGACCGTGACCGCCTATGCCGATGTGCCGCGCACCATTATGGCGATTTTTGGCAACAGCCAGGTGCGGGTCGATGCCAGCAGCGAAATCACCCGCAGCAACGCGGGCATGGAATTGGCATTGGTACTCGACATCACGGGGTCGATGTGGACCAACAACAACCATATAAAACTGCGCGACGCGGCGACGCAGCTGATCGATATTCTCTATGGCCCAAACGACACCAACGATAATTTATGGGTGAGCGTGGTGCCGTTTGTTACCAGCGTGAATATCGGCAGCCAAAGCAAAGCCACCAGCTGGCTGCGCGATAATTACACCGTGGCCACGAACGACACCGGGCGCTACCCGGCAAGCTACCCCGTGGCCACTTATCCCAAATGGAAAGGCTGTATCGAAGAACGCACCGGCGGGCTGGATGTCACCGACGATGCGCCGGATGCTGCCACACCCGGCACACTCTGGAACATGTTTTACTGGCCTTCCACCGGCGTGCCCGCCACCACTACCATGGCCTTCAGCGCCAACCCGTTGGCGGGGCAGTCCATCACGCTGAATGGCGTGCAGTGGAAGTTCGTGACCAGTGGCGCGAGCGGCGCACAAACCAACATCAAGGCGAACCTGAACGCCACTTTGACGCAACTAGCGACGGATTTAAACGCCTCGACCATGACGGCGATTAAAGTGGCGAGCTACAGCAATTCCGGCGGCACAGGATTGGCCATTGCCAACAAAGGCACCGGCAGAACGGGCGGCGCAACATTCACAGCGAACCCGAACAACAACGACACCAAATCCATCAACGGCGTCACGTGGAGATTTGTGACCGGTACGCCCACCGGCACCCAAACCAAAATCCAAGCCAACCTGGTTGCTACCCTAACCCAGCTACAAACGGATTTGAACAGTTCGACCAACAACACCATCAGGGGCTCAAGTTATGCCACCTACGACAGCGATGCCACGCCCGGTGTCGACAGCATTGCCTGGTTCGATAAAGGCGATAACTATTGGTACAATCCCACCACCGGTGTCGCCGCCGTGAACGAAGCGGTGGATTATCAAAACTCGGGCACCTCGGGCGGCTATGGCCCGAACATCAGCTGCGGCAATTCGGTATTGGCGCTGACGGCGAGCAAAACCACCGTCAAAAACAAAGTGGCGGGCCTGTACCCGTGGCGCAAGGGGGGCACCATGTCGAACGTGGGGCTGGCCTGGGGCTGGCGCATGCTGTCGCCTAAGTGGCGCGGCCAGTGGGATGCCGAAAAAATCGGTGGGCAGGATAAACTGCCGCTCGATTATCGCACGCCGCTGATGCAAAAAGCCATCGTCATCGAGACCGACGGGGCTAACGGTTTCTTCAAATCCGCCAGCACCACCCCGCCTTATTCTGACTATACTGCGATGTTACGCCTCGATACCACAGCCCAGGGCGGGCGCAGTGACATCAACACCCAGAATGCGGCCACGGGTATCACGCTGCTGAACGATAAAACCACGGCGCTGTGCAATGCCATCAAAGCGCAGGGCATTTTGATTTACACCGTCACGTTCGGCCTGGGCAACAGCCCCAACGACAATACCGCGCGCACCCTGTTTCGCAATTGCGCCACCGAGCCGAGCTACTATTTCGACGCCAACAGTACCGTGCCCGGTGCCACCCAGATCGATCTCACCACCGCCTTCAAAACCATCGGCGACAGCTTGGCGAACCTGCGGATCAGTCATTAGGGATATTGATGAAAGGCATGGGAAGCCGACGCAAGATGCGTGCTTTGCTACATTAATGTTATTTTAAGAGTTTCCTCCTAGAATGCGATAGACGGGACTTATCGTCACAAGCCAATGTTATGGAGCATAAGGTGGATAACAAAATAGCAAACCCACTGAGTCAACTGGCACCTATATTATTCGAGCAAGTAAAGCCCTCCACCAGCCAAAGGCCCGTGCCGAGCGAGCTCGCACGCACCGCAAGCGACTCAATCGATTCAGGAACAGCAAAACTATGGATTCGCCAGCATTTATTAGGCCAGCAAAGTGACGCGCTAAGCGGCAATGGCGAGCAGTATCGCCCGGAAGAATTAGAAGCTTGGGGCGTGCCGCTAAGCACGGAGATACCCGGATTTATTATGGATTTCGAGGGCAGCCTGCGCCGGAATTTTACGCCGCATCTGCCCGATAGAGCACGCGATGGCTACCATCACAGCACGCGCGGTTCGATTGCCGAGCGTTTTTACACCATGGCCGCAAATGTAAAAAGTTTCCGAGGGGCCGGGACGCACGAGTTCATCACCTGCCTTGAGTTGGCCGATAGGTTCGACCCCAACATCAAATACCGTCTTGCGGAACAAATCGTGCAAGAGGAACGCGAGGGGAATAATGGCGATGAGGCGGAATATAGCCCAAGCCGTGAAGGCGCAAGAGCCCGGCAAATTGTAGGGCTTATAGATGGCATCATTAAAGGCAAAATATTTTTACATCCGAAGGAAGCACCTGAAGTAGATGACCTCGCTGAACGCGGGCCGCGGCATCCGACGAACGAGGCAGGGCAGGGTTCCCCCCATCGCTGAAGCAGCGCGGCGACCCAAAAACATCGCCATTGTTCCGTGACGTGCTTTGCTGACCTGATAAACTCCGGAAATAATGGTGCCGGTTGCAGGAATTGAACCCGCGACCTTCGGTTTACAAAACCGCTGCTCTACCCCTGAGCTAAACCGGCACGGTGGGGGTGGGTAGTGAGTAGTGAGTAGTGGGTCGTGATTTGTTATTCAAGTGGAAGGTTATAGGCGCGCGTAGCGCGGATGGCCCGCGCGAGCGCGCGTTGTGCCTCAAGCGAGCCGGGCGAGCGAGCCTTCAGCCAGCGTAGCTGCGCGAAGCGATCGCCAGCAGGCGATCTCGCGAAGCAAATCACAGCTCCTTCACCCACGGCCGGGTGTTGCTGGGTTTGCCGAAATAATAGCCCTGCAGGTAATCGACGCCGAGTTCCATTAGCATTTTAGCGATTTCACCGGATTCGACGAATTCAGCGACGGATTTAAGGCCGAAACCGCGGGTGAAATCGAGCAGGGTCTTCACGAAAAACCGGCTGTCGGCATTGTCGGTCAGGTCGCGGATGAACGAGCCGTCGATTTTGATGAGGTCGATGGACAAGGCCTTCAATTGGCGAAAGCTGGTGTAGCCCGAGCCGAAATCGTCGAGCGCGACGAGGCAGCCCAGCGCCTGCACTTCGGCGCAGAAACGCGCGGTGTGTTTCAGGTCGCCATGCACGGCGGTTTCGGTAATTTCGACCGTGAGGCGCGGGCCGATTTCGGGCGTTTCCTCGATGGCTTGGGTGAGCCCGGTGATCCATGCCGCGTCCTGCACGGTCATGTTCGAAACATTAACGGCCAAGTGAACATCGGCATCCGCGCGCAGCTCGTCGATGACGCGTTTGAGCACCAGCTGGTCGATCATGGGAATGAACCCCATGCGTTCGGCGATGGGGATGAGCGTGCCGGCGGAGCTGATTTTGCCGTCCTCGCCATACAGCCGCAGCAGCGCTTCGTAATGGGCGACTTCGCCGGTATGCGCGTCGATGATCGGTTGCCAGGCCAGGCGAATGCGGCCTTCCTTCACCGCCTGGCCCAGGTAATTGGCCATGCCCATTTCCTCGCGCTGTTCGGCGCCGGAAATATCGTCGGGCGGTAAATAGTCGGTGGCATTTTCGGTAAGCTCGACCAGCGCGCGGCCCAGAATTTCTTCGGGCTGGCTGAGGCCGTCGGGTAGGATTTCGTAGGCGGTGGAGCTGAGGCAATGCAGCTCGCCATAGCGCGATTCGTAGCTGTAATGGCGGATGGCGTCCTCGGTGGTGCGGCACCATGCGTCGACGCTAGCGTCGCTGACGCCTTGCAGCAAAATGCCGAACTGGTCGCGCTGCACGCGCGCGACGGAAGCGTTCGGCCCCGCACGTTCGGTAATCATCTGCAGCAATTCGGCCATCACCGCTTCGGCGACGGCCATGCTGTAGCCCGACATGATCATGGGCATGTTGTCGATGGACAGCAGCACCAATGCCGCCGTTTCGCCGCCGGTGCGCGCGCGCGCGTCGCAGGCGATGAGCGCGTCGATAAACGATTGTGGGTAGCCGCATGCCCCCAAGCTTGCGGGCAGTGACATATCGGCAGGTTGACGACGAAACATGGCCCCAGCATGCCACGGGCCGGGCTTGCGGGCAAGCGTTAGCCGCACTCAGCCCTGTGCGGCGCAGCAATCAGGGCGTGGGCGCGCCCATAAAGCGGTCGAGTAGTAATCCAAGCCACAGCACGCAGCCCAGCCATTGGTTGCTGCGGAATAAACGCCCGGCTTCAGGCGCGGTGCACGGTAATTGCCGCCATTGCCGCGCCGCATGCCAGCCCGCCAACGTCACCCCAATCAGCGCCCAGAAGCCTGCGGATTCGAGCCAAACGGTGAGGGTGAGCAGCGCGATCATTGCCGCATAACACAGCCCCACAAAGCGTGGCAGCATGGGGCCAAGCCGCCGGGCGGTCGATTTAATGCCGATTTTCGCGTCGTCGTCCATGTCCTGCACGGCGTAAATCGTGTCGTAGCCAAGCGTCCAGCATATTGCGGCGGCGTAAAGGGCGCAGGCGGCAAGGCTAAGGTCGCGCCCACTGGCCAGCCAGCCAAACAGCACCCCGAGGTTGAAGGTGAGGCCCAAAAATACCTGCGGCCACCAGGTGATGCGTTTCATCCACGGATAAGCCGCGATCATCGGCAGCGCGACGAGGCTGAGGTGAAACACACGCGGCGGCAGCTGCAACGCCAGCCACAGCGCGATGGAAAGCAGCAGCGCCAGCAGCACCCACGCAACCGCCACACTCACCCGGCCCGAAGCCAGCGGTCGGTTGCGTGTGCGCTCGACGGCCGCATCGAGCCGCCGGTCGGCGAGGTCGTTCAGGATGCACCCGGCGCTTCGGGTCACCACTGCGCCCACCAGCATGATGCCCAGCAACGGAAAAAGCTCCGCCTGCGGGGCCGCCAGCGTCACCGCCCACGCGGCCGGAAAAAACAGCAGCCAGATGCCGATGGGTTTATCAAGACGCATAAGCTGGGCGAGGGGGTGCATGCGGGGGTTATAGCGTGAGTGGTGGGTGGTGGGTAGTGAGTAGTGAGTAGTGAGTAGTGTACCGAGCTTATCCATTGTGGTAATTCATGAACTTCACGACACACCACTCACTACACACCACCCACATGAATTCTCCCCGCCATCGCCTCGCTGTTGATGCACCGCTTGCTGCGGGGGCGCTGGTGACACTCGAGGGCAACCCGGCGCATTATCTTAGTCATGTGCTGCGGCTGGGAGTGGGCGACACGGTGGCGCTGTTCAACCGCGCCGATGGGGAATGGAGCGCGCACATCGCTGCCATGCGTAAAAAAGCGGTGGAGTTGCGGGTGGTGGAATGCCTACGCACCGCACAGCCGGGCCCTAACCTCACCGTCTGTTTCGCACCCATCAAGGGCGGGCGGCTCGAGACGATTATCGAGAAAGCGACCGAGCTTGGGGCGCGCGTGCTGCAACCGGTGATCACCCAACGCACCATTGTCACCAAAGTGAATCTCGCGCGCGCCGATGCCATCGCCCGCGAAGCCGCTGAACAATGCGAACGCATCGACTGGCCCGAAATTCGCGAGCCGGTGACGCTCGCACAATTGCTGGGCAACTGGCCCGCCGAACTGCCCTTGTTTTACGGCGACGAGAGCGGAGAAGGGGTTGCGATGACTCAACTGATCAATGAGTCCGCGCGCCCTCACCCTGAATTTTCCCAAGAAAAAATTCAGACCTCTCCCAAGGGCGAGGTTTTTATAGGACAGGACGCGGCGCTGGACCAACCTCTCCCCTGGGAGAGGTCGAAATCGCCCTTCGCGATTTCGGGTGAGGGCGTACGGCGCTGGGCCATTCTCGCCGGCCCCGAAGGCGGGTTTTCGTCCGAGGAATTTGCGATGCTGCGCCGCGTAAAATCTGCCACGGGGGTGGGTTTGGGCCCAAGGATCTTGCGCGCCGACACGGCCATTATCGCCTTGTGTACGCTCACCCTTGCGGCATTTGGCGACTGGCATCAACCACCACGTTTTGTGGACTCGTAATTCAAAATCGCTTACCTATATGGCAAGCCGCCCCGCCATGGAGACCTGCATGACCGCCACTGCCGCCCTGAAATCACCCACCCCGCCGTTGGTGCTCGAGCAACTTGTGCGCCTGACCACCGAGCGTGCCGAGGAAGTGCAAGCCTGGTGTAATGCCCGGCGCATGGAATCGGGCGCGCCGTTTTATTCGTCGGTCGATTTACGCCATGCCGGGTTCAAAATCGCGCCGGTCGACACCAATCTATTTCCGGCCGGGTTCAACAATCTGTCGCCCGCGGCGCGTACGCGCGCCGCCGAGCATGTGGCCAAGCGCCTCACGCGCTACCACGAAGTAAAACGCATCCTCATCATCCCCGAAAATCACACGCGCAACCAGGGCTATCTCGATAACCTCGCGGCGCTGCGCAGCGTGCTCACGGCGGCGGGTTGCGAAGTGGAAATCGGCAGTTTGGTTGCGACCGACGCGCCGATCGAACTGGCCAGTTCGTCGGGCGAAGCCATCCGCGAAATGCCGCTTGCGCGCATGGGCAGCATGCTCAAAACCGGCAGCGGTTTTTGCCCGCAGCTTATTGTGCTGAACAATGACCTGACCTCGGGCCTGCCGGAAATTCTACGCGGGGTGGCGCAATCCATCGTGCCGCGCCCAAGCCAGGGCTGGCACCGCCGCCGCAAATCCATTCACTTTGCCGCCTACAACAAACTGGCGCATGAATTTGCGACCGCTTTTGCCCTCGACCCATGGCTGCTGGCGGCAGAATTCCACCAATGCGGTCACGTCAATTTCGCCGAGAAAACCGGGCTGCAATGCGTTGCCATGGGGGTGGAAAAAGTGCTGCATAAAATTCGCGGCCATTACGCGCGCTACGGCATCACCGACGAGCCGTATGTGTATGTGAAGTCCGACGCGGGCACGTACGGCATGGGCATCATGACGGTCAAAGGCGGCGAGGAACTCTACGACATCAACAAAAAAATCCGCAACAAAATGAACACGATTAAAGAGGGCGTGCAAACCACCGAAGTTATCATCCAAGAAGGCGTGCCGACGATCGACCGCGTCGAGGGCGCACCTGCCGAACCGATGCTGTACCTCATCGACGCCTACGCCGTCGGCGGTGCCTACCGCGTGAATGCCGAGCGGGATGGGCAGGGCAATCTAAACGCCGCGGGCATGAAATTCGTCGGCATGTGCGACGAAGGTGAGGAAGACCGCATTAAAATGCCGAGCTGCCAGTTTTCCGCCCACGGCCTCGTCGCCACGCTTGCCAGCCTCGCTGCCGCCCGCGAAGAATACGGCGAGAGTTATAGCATTTGATGGGCAGCGCGTTGCCACAATGTACCGCTCCCCCCTTGCGGGGGAGCCAAATTGCGACTTCAGCAATTTGGTGGGGGGAAATACTGCGCTGCCTTATTCCATCATCTGTGAAGCGGGCAAGGCTCGTCCCCCCACCAAATTTCCAAAAGGAAATTTGGCTCCCCCGCGAGGGGGGAGCGCCGAGCGCCGAGCAAGGCTAACCGATGGCCAGCAACCTCTACCACCTGCTGCATTTTCTGCCCGGTACGCGGGCGTGGGAAATGCCGCGCGGGCTTGAAGCGCTGGCGCAGCAGCTGGTGCAATCGGGCAAATTACGCATCAGCGCCGACCACGAGCGCAACTTCGTGCGCCTTGGCACCACCGACAGCGACCACACCTTCACCGCCCGCGAACTGACCGACCCAGCATTGCGTGCCCGCACTTACGCGCAGTTGGCGCGCCATGTGGCCCCGGCGGCGGGCGAGGCAGGCTTGCAGGCGCTGCACCAGCGGTTGCTGAAAGATTTGAAAATAGCACGCGGCATCGCACCCGATAAGGAAATCAAGGTGGCGCGGGTGCTGGTGCAGGCAACGCACCCCGCCGTCATTGCGCTGCTGCTAAAAACGGGTGCCGAACTTTTCGTTTCCTATGCGCACAACGTGGGCGAGCTGATGCCAGTACACACCTGGGCGAATGACACGAGTACCGCCAGCGGCCTGCAGGCGACCGGCGACGAGGGGGCGGCGGTGTATGTGAGTTGCGGCGGCGACCCGTTTTTCGAAGGCGAACATAAAACCTACACGACCGACGGATTCGACGCGCTGGCGCGCATGGTGGTGATTGCGGGGCAGGAACTTGGCCACTTCGCCGATTTGCGGCGCATGCCGTCGGGCCAAGTGGTGGGCCGCTATTCCTGCGACCCGCACGCGAGCCAGCTGCGCGCCCACCCCACCGTGCGCGACGGGCGCGTGGCCGATATGCAGCGCGTGGCGCAGCTAGAGAAATTTTATGTGCAGGCGGGCCTCGCCCCATTGCGCCGCGCCGAAAAAGGCGTCGCATTCTACCACACGCGCTGGCGCTACACGCCGCCTTGGTTTTTTTATCAACTCTTGCGCGGCGTTGCGTGGGTCAGGTTTGCGGCGAACTGTCGCATGCACGGGCAATACCGGGCTTTACGCACCGTGCCCTATCACCGCCACGGCGAAGCAGTGGAATTATGGCTCGCCGACATGGCATTCAACCTCGCGCCCGATGCCGATGTGTACCGCAACGCCGACCCGTTGGTCGAAGAAGCCATCGCCTGCATCGAGGCGCTGGCCCGCGTGCCGCAGCAGGTGAATAAATGGGGCCATATGGCGGTGAGTGTCATCTGGCCAGCGCTTTATCGGGTGTATTACCAAAAAGTGATTCCCGCCGCCATAAGCCAGACAGGCATGGCCGAAAATCAGACGAATATGTCGGTATTACAGTTGGTCATACTACGATGCCGCCGCCTGCTCGAACCCCGCCCGGACTATTATCCCGCGCGCCGGACGTTGCGCCCTCCTCCCCCATAGGGGGAGGGTTGGGGTGGGGCCGTTTTGGGCAGAAACACTGCCACATTCGGGCCTCCTCCTAACCTCCCCCCTACGGAGGGAGGAATGCAAATCCCCAAAATCAATGCCATCTGCCTATTTTAGCCGCCCATACCCAAAATATCCTGCCCATTGTCATCAAACCGTCATCAAATAATTGTAGGATGAAGGCTGGAGAATGAAGTTAATGTCGACAAAAACGCCACAAGAACTTGAAGAGGAAGAAGCGGAACGCCGGCGCCGTGCGAACGCGAACTCCGGCTTTAGCCTCTCGGATTTGTGGAGCTGGTTTCCCAGCATCGGCTCGATTTTCGCCGGGTTTATTCTGCTGACCGGCCTCTACTTCCTCGCCAAGCAGGACGGAGTTCAGAACTGGATCGGCGAAACCTTTGGAGCCGATGCGAAAAAATTCGTGAAAGACCTCATTGGCAATGCCGATGGGTTGATCGGTAAACTTGCAAGCGGCCTGGGCCTCAGCGGCGTGGTGAATGATTTTGCCGCCGATATGCCGATCGACAAGGTGCAGAAAACCATGCGCGAGGTAGGCATGCCCGATGCGGCGGTGGCCGCGCTGGCCGGAAACGCCGAAACATGGAAAGGCACCGTCGCCATCATCAAAGCCGGCGGCGGCAGCGTCACCGACCCGATCAGCGACAAAAACATTTTCGCGTTCCTGACGCAGCCCGGCGGGCCCGAGCGGATCAAAGCCCTCACCGCGGGCGTGAAACTCACCGGGCCGATGGATGATAAACAAAAAGCCTTCGCCACCCAACTCACCGCCGCTATCAAGCCCATCCTCGCCGACGAGCGGCTCGATACCCTGCTCACCACCCACCGCGCCACGGTGTTGCCGCTGCTGCTGCAATTCAGCCCGGTGCAAATCGATATGGGCACGCTGGGCGCCGTGCTCGATAAAGTGGCCCTCGGGGCCGACGGCAAAGCCACCCCGCAATTTCGCGAGCTGCTGACGAGCCTTGTCACCGTGACCGGCGACGCAACCGCCGATGCGGCCACCCAAAAAACCGCCATCCAGAAATTCATGACCGACCTGATCGCCAGCGACCAGCTGGACAAACTCCTCACGACCGACCGCGCCGCTACGCTGGCGCTACTGCAACAATTCAGCCCGGTGAAGTTCGACACCCAAAAGCTCGACGCGGTGCTGGGCAAAGTCGCCCTCGGTGCCGATGGTAAAGTCACCCCGCAATTCCGCGAGTTGCTGACGGGCCTTTCAGCCTTCAGCGGCGACGCGGCTGCCGACAAAGCGGCGCAGTTCGCGGCGGTAAAAAAATTCCTCGGCAACCCCGCCATCAACGGCGCGCTCATCAAGCAATTCGCGCAAAGCGTCGACGTATCGAGCCTGCCCAACGGTGAAATGAAAACCTATATTCTTGAGGCGCAAAACGCGACGCCTATCAAGATCGATGCCGCACGCACGTTGTTCGCTCTGCCGGTGCAGGATGAAACGGTGCAGAAAATTCGCACGATCATGGCAGACCCGAAATCCGCACCCATGAAACTGACGGATTTGTTGTTGAATGACGGCGATTTACGCCAGAAAATTATCGATGGTCACGCGCTCCACCCGGTCGGCGTGATCATGATGGATAGATTGAAAACCACCACCGACCCTAAGGAAAAATCAGCACTCGCATTCCTCACCACGCGGCCCGCGAATGAGCCAAATCGCTTCGTGAACATGGATGCGATGTTCGCATTCGTCGACGCCGTTGCCAATAACCCGCATAATATTGTGCAGGAGAACGGCAAAGCGAAGCCGGACGGTGGGATTAATAAAGGCACCGGCATCGTGATGCATGGTCTTATCGGCTATGTGACCGCCAC
>JBJXEM010000054.1:0-38776 GCA_046154225.1 Rickettsiales bacterium | reverse complement strand
ATTTTCACTGGTTTTTGAAAGAGTGTGAGTGGCGCTTCAATGGAGGCAACCACAACGACTTGCTAACCCAACTGAAATACTGGTATAAAATCACTAAACATTAGGACGCTAACTGGAATAGCCCCTTGTTGTTACCAGCAATGCCGCGTAAACACATTCACCACACACCTGCACGATGAATCGCCGCCATCGCAGCCCTGCCGCAGGATTTGCTTGCAATCCACCTAGAAACCCGTTTTAAGCCGGGCAGTTAGTGGCGCATGCTCTCCATATGCGTCATGCTGAACTGGTTTCAGTATCCATTAAAGCGCCGTCTGGCGCGGAACGACAAAGTGGTTTTTCCGGCGCACGCGCCTTCGATGGATCCTGAACTAAATTCAGGATGACGTTGTGGCCAGCAGACGCCTCACCCACGTTAAAGAAAGGCCTACTATGAACCTCGCTGATATGCACACCATCATTCTCGCCTGCGGCGCACTTGCCATTATTTACGGGCTGCTTACCATTCGCAGCATTCTGGCGGCAAGCCGGGGCAACGCCGCGATGATCGAGATCGCGACCGCCATTCAGCAAGGCGCCAGTGCCTACCTCAACCGCCAATACACCACCATTGCAGGCGTGGGTGTCGTGATTTTCGCGCTGCTCGGTTGGCAGCTGGGTTGGCTGGTCGCTATCGGCTTCGCCATCGGCGCGGTCATGTCGGGGCTCGCCGGGTTCATCGGCATGAATATCTCGGTACGCGCCAACGTGCGCACGGCGGAAGCTGCCCGCACCGGCATGCAGCGTGCCCTCACCATCGCCTTCCGCTCGGGCGCGGTTACCGGCATGTTCGTGGTGGGCCTGGGGCTGCTCGGCACCGCGGGTTACTTCTTCTACCTGCAATCCATCGGCACGGAAATCCGCGCTATTCTGGAGGCCCTCGTGGCGCTCAGCTTCGGCGCGTCGCTCATTTCCATTTTCGCACGCCTCGGCGGCGGCATCTTCACCAAAGGTGCCGACGTGGGCGCTGACCTCGTGGGTAAAGTGGAAGCCGGCATCCCCGAAGACGACGCACGCAACCCGGCAGTGATCGCCGACAATGTGGGCGACAACGTGGGCGACTGCGCCGGCATGGCCGCTGACCTCTTCGAAACCTACGTGGTGACCATTGTCGCCACCATGCTGCTCGCCGCGATTTACTTCACCGACGCGACGCGCGACTTGTTCATGCTCTACCCCCTCGCCCTTGGCGCGGTGTGCATTGTGGCGTCTGTCGTCAGCACCTATTTCGTGAAGCTGGATTCGACCGGCAACATCATGCGCGCCTTGTATAAAGGCCTGCTGGTGAGCGCCATCGGCAGCGCGATTCTCATCTGGAAACTCACCGAAACCATGATCGGTTTCGATACCGAGTTCACCGCTGTCAGCAAAACTTTCACGGGGATGGATGTGTTCTATTGCACCCTGATCGGCCTCGCTGTCACCGGCGCGCTGGTGTGGATTACGGAATACTACACCTCGACCTCGTACCGCCCGGTGAAATCGGTGGCGCAAGCTTCCACCACCGGCCACGGCACCAACGTGATTCAGGGTTTGGCCGTTTCCATGGAATCGACCGGCATGCCGATCATCGTCATCTCGGCGGCAATTCTCGGCTCGTACCTGCTGTGCGGCCTCTTTGGCGTCGCGATTGCGGCCACCACCATGCTGTCGCTCGCAGGCATCGTCGTCGCGCTCGACGCCTATGGGCCCGTGACCGACAACGCCGGTGGCATCGCCGAAATGGCCGGTTTGCCGAAGGATGTGCGGGTGACGACCGACGCGCTCGATGCGGTCGGCAACACCACCAAAGCCGTGACCAAAGGCTACGCCATTGGTTCGGCGGCGCTGGCCAGCCTCGTGCTGTTCACCGCTTACACGCAGGACATTAAATACTACTTCCCCAAACTCGACGTACAGTTCGCGCTGAACGACCCGTATGTGCTGGTGGGCCTGTTTATCGGTGGCCTGCTGCCGTATTTCTTCGGCGGCATGGCGATGATGGCGGTGGGCCGCGCGGCCGGTGCCGTGGTGGTGGAAGTGCGTCGCCAGTTCAAGGAAATCCCCGGCATCATGGAGCGTACCGCCAAGCCGGATTATTCCAAAGCGGTCGACATGCTCACCAAAGCCGCCATTCGTGAAATGGTGGTGCCAAGCCTGTTGCCGATTGCAACGCCCGTGGTGCTGTATTTCGTCATCAACGAAATCGGCGGTCAGGCGTCAGCGTTTGCGGCTGTGGGTGCCATGTTAATCGGTATTATCGTCACCGGCCTGTTCGTGGCCATCAGCATGACCTCGGGCGGCGGCGCGTGGGATAACGCGAAGAAATACATCGAAGAAGGCCACCATGGCGGCAAAGGTTCGGAAGCGCACAAAGCGGCCGTGACCGGCGACACCGTGGGCGACCCGTACAAAGACACCGCCGGCCCCGCCGTCAACCCCCTCATCAAAATCGCCAACATCTCGGCGCTTCTGCTGCTGGCGTTGCTGGCCCACGCGGCGTAGGGGAGCGCAAGCCTCACCACTGGCGTCATTCCCCGAATTTGCTTTAGCAAATTATAGGGGAATCCAGCCAAGACGCGTCTGCGCTTTCGTAACTACTGTAGTTGTTTTTGCTTGTGCTTCGCACGCTGGATTCCCCTAGAATTTTCTTCAGGAGAAAATTCGGGGAATGACGGAGTACTTGGCTAGCGCTCGATACCTTCCGCGGCGGCTTCGTGTTTATCGTGCTTCGCAGCTATCGCTGGCTGATGCTGACTTAGGTCTACTGACCTTCGCCCTGCGGGTTGCTTCGCAATCCAAAACGCCTCCTTGCGTTTTGTCGCTCGCCCGGCTCGCGCCAACCCCTCAAATGAAAAGGGCTGCCAGCTGGCAGCCCTTTTTTTATTGCTTCGCCGTCCGGCATTAGGTGCGTTACATCGCGTGTTCGGCGGCAGCGGCTTTTGCCTGATCGTGCTCGGCAGCGGCGGCGTGGCTGCCATGCTCGGCGCGCGATCCATGCTGCGACGCGTGACTGAGATGCTCCTCGTGCTTGGCATGCAAATCGGCAAAGCTTTTGCGATGGGTGGCCACTTCGTGATTCAGCCCCACCACCTGCTGCTGCAACGCATTCGAAACCGACTCACGGGTGTTAAGTTCTGTGTTCAGCGCATCGAATTGGGCTTTGCCATTGGCAGCTTTTTTCCACCCACTAACTGCACCATAAATCATGGTCCCAGTCGCAATTAGGCCACCCACAATTGCTAGCCCCTTTCCCTTTACTGCCGAATAGGATTCCGCTGTCGCCAAACTTTTATAAAGAGGAAGCGTCATCAAGGAACCGACAATAGTGCCGGGGATCGCCCACAGCGAGGCACTCCCTAACGCTGAAGCTATCCGCCCCGTACCCTGATATTTTTCGGTGTTTACTGTGTTGTCGGCCATGGTCATCTCCTGCGAATTGCGTGATTCGCCTTGAAACTACCACGGATTCGCTGCGACTAATGTGACAATCGCGTGAAGATTTATGCGATGCCGCGCAGCACGCCGGGAATCTCGCCCAGCAAATCCTCAGCCAGCATGCCCCGCCCTAATTTCTGTGCGGTTTCGCCGTGAATCCACACCCCGGCGCAGGCGGCGTCGAATGCGTCCATGCCTTGCGCCAGCAGGCCGGTGATAATGCCGGCCAGCACATCGCCGGTGCCGCCGGTCGCCAGCCACGGGGCGTGGGCGTGGTTGACTAATACCCGCCCATCGGGGCTGGCGATCATCGTGTCCTCCCCCTTCAGCACCACCACGGCGTGTAGCGCTTGCGCAAGTGCCAGCGCGCGGGTGGGCTTGTCGGCCGCGGTGTCGAGCCCCAGTGCGGCCGCCAGTTGCGCGTATTCACCTTCGTGGGGGGTTAAAATCCTTGTCTCCCCATAGGGGGAGGGAGTGGCCAACGCGCGCAAGCCCGCATCCGCGGCCAGCATGCCCAGCGCATCGGCGTCGAGCACGGTGGGTTCGCCACTGCGCAGCGCAGTGGCGAGGGCGGCGTGTGGCAGCGCGTCCCGGCCCGCGCCCGGGCCGATGAGAATGGCGCGGGTTTTTGTATCCGCCACCAGCGCGTTCCAATCTTCAACGCCTGCCAATGGCCGCGCAATCACGCTCAGCAGCGACGCAGCGTAAATCGGCCATGCGACCTCGGGCGCGGCGAGCGTCACTAGCCCCGCACCCGCACGTGCCGCCGCTAAGGCACTAAGGCGCGAGGCGCCCGTCATCACCGCGCCGCCAAATACTAGCGCCGCCCCGCGTGTATATTTGTGGCCGTCCGCCTGCAAAGGCGGAATGCGCCAGTGGTCGGGCCCATTTTCTTTGACTTTGGCGGGAGCATCCATGCAAGTGTTGTAGCCGATGCGACGCCGATTATCCATACACACCTGCTGCCTGTTGCTGGCTTTCGCCAGTGCGCCTGCCATGGCCGAAAATACTAGCGCCACCTTCGCGCAATGGCAGGCTTTGCGCGACCCCGACAGCCCCAGCATTACGTTCGCCGACGGAATCGGTTTCCTCACCCAGCACCCCGGCTGGCCGCAGGAAAAAATCATCCGCATCCGCACCGAGGCGGCCGCACTCGCCGAGCGCCCGGGCAAAGCCGCCATGCAAGCATTCTGTGCAGGCGACGGGCCCATCACCGGCCGCGGCATGGTGGCCTGCGTTAACGCCGAAGCGGGTGATGCTACCGCGCGCGAAAAATGGGTGCAGCGAGGCTGGCTGCAGGGCGATTTTTCGGCCGACGAGGAAGCGGCAATCCTCGTCCGTTACGGCCAACTTCTGACGCAAACCCGCCACCGCGCGCGGCTCGAACGGCTGCTGTTTGAAAACAAAGCCAGCGCTGCCAAACGCATGTTTGCACTCGTACCCGCCGGCGATCGCGCGGTGGCCGAAGCTTGCATGGCACTCGCCAGCGATGAGCGCGGGGCCGAGCGGCATGTAAAAAAACTATCGGCCGCGCAGCTGCACAGCCCGGCGCTGGTTTTCGCGCGCATCGGTTGGCGTATTCGTCACCATCAGGAAGACCAACTCGGCGAATTGTTCGCCGCCGCGCCTAAATCCGTGCCCTACCCGGATGCGTGGTGGCCCGCCCGGGCGCTGGCCGCGCGCGAAGCACTGAGCGCGCACCGCCCGCAAGTGGCCCTGACGCTTTTAGCCGGCCACGGCGACCTGAAACCGGAATTCCTGGCCGATGCGTTGTTCCTGAAGGGCTGGATCACCCTGCGTCACCGCGGCGATGCGGCCACTGCGTACCGTGATTTTTATCGGCTTTATACTTCGGTGGAAACCCCTGTCAGCAAAGCGCGCGCGGCGTATTGGGCGGGCCGGGCGGCGGTGAAAAACGGCAACCCCGACATTGCCCGCCAATGGATGGAAAAAGCCGCCCGTCACCCAAGCGTGTTCTACGGCCAGCTCGCCGCCCAATTCCTCGACCCTAAAGCACGGCCCCTGTTGCCGGACGCGCCACGCCTGAGCGCGTCGGAGAAAAAAGCGTTCGAGGATGAAGAACTGGTGGCTATCACCCGCGCCCTAGCCCAAAACGGCGACACGCGCCTGCGCGATGTGTTTCTGGCGCATCTCAGCACCCAAGCGGCAAATCCTGCACGTGCGGCACTCGTGGCCAACCTCGCGCAGGAGGTGGACGGCCTCCCCGCCCGCGTACGTGCCGCCAAAGCTGCATTGCGCCTAGGCCTCGTTCTGGCCGAGGATGGCTGGCCGGTGATCCCCGTGCCCCCGGGGTTGCCGATCGAACCGGCCCTCACCCTGGCCATCGCCCGGCAGGAAAGTGAGTTCGATGCCACCGCCCGCTCGAGCGCCGATGCGCGCGGGCTGATGCAATTGCTGCCCGCTACCGCGCGCCACGTTGCCGACCGCAACCTTCTGCCTTACGGCAATGATACGCTCGATAACCCAGCCGAAAACCTACGGCTGGGGAGCCTCTATCTCGGGCAGATTATCAACGGGTTCGATGGCTCGTATGTGCTGGGCATCGCCAGCTACAATGCCGGGCCCGCCAATGTGCGCAAATGGGTCGCGGCCAGTGGCAATCCGCCGTTAAACGCCGAGGGGGCCATCGACTGGATCGAGTCGATCCCCTTCGCGGAAACGCGCAATTACGTGATGCGGGTGCTGGAAAACCTGCAGGTGTACCGGGTGCGCCTGGACGTTGAGTCCACCCCGCCGCTGAAGGCCGACCTCACCCGTCGCTCAGTCGCTGCCGCAGGAAGGTAAATCGGCGATGGTATTGCAAGAATAACCATTGGGCTTGCGGTAATAGCTGTCGTAATCCAGCGGGATGCCCGCTTTCTGCGCGTTGCTGTTATGCGTGTCGTAAAGATTCCACACATCCTTTTTTTTTGCAGGCGCGTCGCAGGCGGCCACCCCGCAAGCGAGTACGCAACAGACAAAAAATGTGGATAATCCATGATTCATGAGCGCGGCATAGCATGGAATTTAATGCGGTGCAGCATAAACTCACAATGGAAAGAGGCGATTAGCCGCATAAATCCATTCCATTCACGAAATACCATTATTTTTTGTTTAATTAATTATTTAATGAAAATTTTCTATTTATTTTTAATAAATATACGCTATGATGACCGCAATCATGGCACCATTTAAGCGCAAAAATTTAGCTCAAAAGCTGCACTCAATTTCTTTATTATCCCCTGTCAAATTTTGCATTATATTTATTATAATCATATGTTTGTTATTTTTTTCGCACTTAATACATCAATTCATCTTATCTGAACAAGTGATTCTGTACTGGCCAATATCGCTATTGAAAACGCCGAATAAATTATTAACTTTTTTATGTTTTTTTCTGGCTATTATTTTTATTTTCCATCGCCGCGTACTCACACCGCTGCGGGCTATGGCAGTGCAGATGGCGGGCTTACCCCCTGCCGCCGGTGCATCTGAAACGCGGGACATTCATGGCCTACTCGACGTGCGCCGCCTTGCCCGCGATGTCGCGGAAGTCGCCGCCCTCGCCCATCACTATCAGCGCCAGCACCGTGAAGCTGCGGACGCGCTGGATCAAGCGCGACGTAGCATGGCGGGGTTACAGCAGCAGCACCAAACCATGGTTGCCGCTACCCAGCAGCCGATTACCCAGCAATACCAGTCGGTACTCGCCTATGCGCATTACCTCGAGGAGCAGATCGGGCGCCAGCGTCTCGACCCCGGCCTGCGCTACGATTTCGACGATGTCTGCGAATCGAGTTTCCGGCTGAAGCTCATTGCCGGGGCATTGGCGCAGCTCAATGCGGCGCATAGCGCCGAGAGCACCCCTTTTCCTCTCGCAGGCTTGATGCAGCAGACCATGCTCACATTGGCCCCAAGCCTCGACCGCCGGGCGATGAAACTCACCACCGCCGAGGTGGATGAAAGCGTGATTGCCGTGGCCGACCCGCAGATTGTGGCGCATGCGGTGTGGATGATGCTACTCGGCATTATCGGCTATGCGGCTGAAGAGAGCACCCTGCGCATCCGTTGCCTGCGCAACCATGCGGGCGACCGCGCACTTATCAGTATCGCCGTCAGCGAATTATCGCCCGGCAGCCTTAGCGTGGCTGAACGCGAAGCGCATCTGGCGCGGCAGCTGCAACACCTCACCCCCCACATGTTCGCCGAGACCATTCGCATCCATGCCAGCGTGCAACTGGCGCAATTACTGCTCACCCGACTCGACGCAACCATCAACGTGCTGCCCCTCACGCACTATGCCTGCGAAATCTGCCTCGATTTACCGGCAGGGCCATCATAGGGTTCAGGGGTTTGATAGATGGCGGTTTAATTCCTCCCCCCGACGGGTGGAGGGGTTCCAGGCCGCACCTCTTAGAACTTCAAAAATAATCTCCATACCGCTAATTGCGCAGGTATTTTTCGGCGCAGCGCGTATAAAGACTGCACCACGGCGATGATCGTGGCCCAAGCTCACTCACTCTAGGAGAATCACATGAAACCGACCCTACTTGCCGCCATGGGCATTGCCCTTGCACTCACCGCTGGCAGTGCCTTTGCGGCCGAGGCCCCGGCTGCTGCCCCCAAAGGCGGCGACCGTCCACCCCGCCATTTCGAAGAAACCGACACCAACCATGACGGTTCCATCAGCAAGGATGAGTGGCGCGCCGATAGTGACAAACGATTCGGCGAAATCGACGCCAACCACGACGGTAAAGTGACCGAATATGAACTCAAAGCATACGGCGAAAAGCGCCGGGCTGAGTGGAAAGCCAGCCATGGCGAACAAGGCAGCCCTGAAGGCCAAGGCGGAAAACCCGCCGCTGCGCCTGCCGCCAAATAAGCTGCACATGCGTGGAGAAGCTGATAATGGAACGCGTCGCACTTTTGCGTGATGGTTCACATGATACAGTCGCCGCCGGACGAGCAGTTGATGGAAGCGGTCGCCTCAGGCGACGGCCATGCCTTCGACGCGCTCGTGCGGCGGCACCTCCCGCGCGCCTACGCCATCGCCCGGCGCGTACTGAGCAACCAGGCCGACGCCGAGGAAGCCGCCCAGGACGCCTTCACCAAAATCTGGGTGAAAGCGGCCGACTGGCAACCGGACCGGGCGAAATTCACCACGTGGCTTCACCGCATCGTGGTGAATTCAGCGCTCGATATGGCACGCAAACGCACGCCCGGTTTCGTGGCCGATGCCGAAGCGGTGCTGGCCACCCTGCCCGATGCGACCCCGAACATCGAGGCGCAATTGGGACAGGCCGAACAACAGGCGTTGGTGCGCCAGGCGGTGGCAACCCTCACCCCCGAACAGCGCGCCGCCGTGACGTTATGCTATTTCGAACATTACACCAACGTGGAGGCCGCAAAAATGCTGGGCATCAACCTCAAAGCACTCGAAGGATTGCTGGTGCGTGCCCGCAAAAAACTCCGCGAAACCCTTGGCCCTATGGAGCATCGCCATGCAGCCTGACGACGAACTGAACCTATTGCGCACCCACTGGCCCGAGGAAATGGTGCCCGCAGGCCTTGCCGAGCGCATTACACGCACCGCTCTCCGCCAGCCGCAATGGCAGCCATGGTGGGCACGCCTCACCCTCACCCTCGCCAGTTGGAACGAGGGGTGGAGCTATAAGGGCGCGGCGCTGGCGGCGGTGGCGGTGCTTGGCCTCATTAGTGGCCAGTTGAACGCGCCGCAATCGCGCACGGGATTATTGCAAACGCCCGGTATGTCGTGGTCGGAGGGGCTATGAAACTTTCAAAAGCACAGCGGGTAAGTGCGGCCCTGTTCGTCTCCGTCGCGCTGAATTTGTTCGCGCTTAGCTGGTATGTGGGCCAGCCTGCGCCCGGATTCAAACCCCCGATCGACCGCGTGCGTGAGCAAAGCAGCACATGGCCCGCCGCGCAGCGCACGCAGGTGAATGAAATTCTCGCTCGTTACCAGCCCAAGCTCGACGCGCAGGTGGCCGTCATGAAAGCCAGCCGCAAAACCCTGCACGACATCATGAAACAACCCGACTACGACCGCAAACGCGCCGACGCCCAGTTCGAGCGCATGCAGGCGGAGTTGGGAAAATTACAGGACATTTCGAAAGTGATGATCCTCGACGTGAACGACGTGCTGACCCCCGAGCAGCGCGCTGAGTTCGATCCATTTCCGCAGAAGAAGTGACGGGTTTGAGTTAAGTGCAAAGCACTTTACGAACCCGTCATCCCCGCGACCCGGAGCGAAGCGGAGAGAGGCGAAGCCAACGCGGGGATCCATCTCATGGAATAATTTCTTGAGCGCTTCGCCGCTTAGAAAACTGCTCTCTGCTCCCCCCTTGCGGGGGAGCCGCAGAGCGCAAGCACAACGTGCGCTGCGCGATGCGGTGGGAGGATGCTGAAGCGCCGCCTGCCCCCCACCAAATCGCCAGTGCGATTTGGCTCCCCCGCAAGGGGGGAGCGGCAACGATTATTCCGCCCGGCTCAGCAAAAACACTCCCTGCTCGCCGAATAAATTCGCCCAGAAGCCGCGGCCGGTGAAGCTGCTTTTATGCCCGTGCGCATCGACCATCACGCGGTCTTCAATCGTGATACCGAGCGATTCGGCCAGCACAATAAAATCGGCGATGGTGCAGAAATGGATGTTGGGCGTGTCGTACCATTGATGAGTCAGCGTTTTCGTCACCGGCATTTTACCGCGTAACGCCAAGTAAAGCCGGTTTTTCCAGTGGCCGAAATTGGGCACACTCACCACCGCCTTCGCGCCGATGCGCACGAGGTCGAGCAGCACCGCTTTCGGCTCGGCCATCGCCTGCAGGGTCTGGCTTAAAATCACATAATCGTAACTGCCGGCGGGATAATGCGGCAGGTCGCTCGCCACGTCGCCCTGAATCACCGGAATGCCAAGTGCTATTGCGCGGTTTACGCTCGGCTGATCGATCTCAATCCCGCGCCCGTCGACCTGTTTATGGTCGCGCAGCCACGCCAGCAACGCCCCGTCGCCGCAGCCAATATCCAAAACGCGCGATTGCGGCGCAATAAGCGCGGCGATGATGGAAAGGTCGGGGCGAAGGGCGCTCATGCAGCCTCCTCAAAATATGTCATCCCGGCCTTGTGCCGGGATCCGCCGCGCCACACGCCCCGAACCGCGGATCCCGGGACACTCCCCGGATGACAAGTGTTTGCTTGCATCAAGCGGTGAAGAAAACTCATTGGGTTGCACCCTTTTTAAAGGCATGATTTGAGCGTATTATAAGCACCACCAGTATCACCGCCAATACCGCCGACGCCCCAACGGTGCCAAAATCCAGCCCGCCTTTCTCGTGGGTTTTAGTGAGTAAATCACCCATCGTCGCGCCGAACGGTCGTGTCAACACGAAGGCACACCAGAACAACGCCACGCGCGACAGGCGGGTAAACCGATACAGCGCCACGATACACAGAATAGCAGCGCCCACCACCACCGCTCCGCCCATAAACCCTAGGTCGGAATCATCGGCAAGAAAATCGCCGAAGGCGGTGCCAAGCGTGTTGGAAATTAAAATTGCCGCCCAGTAAAAATATTCTTCGCGGCGTGTGGTGATGTGTTGCACGGAAAGCGAGCCACACACGCCCCGCCATAGTGTCAATATGGCGATTAACAGCGTTACCAGAATCGCCGCACCCTGCGCGTAACCAAGCGCCAATGTGCGGTCCATATAGTCCGACATGGTGGTGCCCGCGGTGCTGGTGGAGAGAATCACCAGCCAATACAAAAACGGATGAAACCGTGAGGCACGAAGCTGTGCCGCGAGCGTGACGACAAACACCGCCATCAATAAAAGTGAGCTGACGCCATAACCAATGTTCAGCGTCATCGACACTAAATCGCCCGCCGTTTCGCCTAATGTTGTGGCGCAGATTTTCATTACCCAAAAGGCGAGCGTGATGGCGGGCAGTTTGTTTAAAACGGGATTCATGTTAGCCCCCGCGCCCGTGCCGCGCCGTCCAAAAACCCCTTCAGCGTTGCGTGGAACGCCGGCACGTCGAGCAAAAACGCGTCGTGCCCAGTGTCGGTTTCCACTTCCGTAAAGCTCACATTCGCCGCCGTCGCGTTCAGCGCGCGCACAATGAGGCGGCTTTCGGATGTGGGGAACAACCAGTCGCTGGAAAAACTAACAAGGCAAAACCGCACCGGCGTGTCGCGAAAAATACTGGCAAGCGGCTTATCAAAATCGGCCTCGAGGTCGAAATAATCCATCGCGCGGGTGATGTAGAGATACGAGTTCGGGTCGAAGCGGTTGGTGAAGCTTTGGCCCTGATGGCGCAGGTACGATTCCACCTGAAAATCCGCTCCGAAGCCGAAACCCACCTGTTGTTTGTCCTGCAAGCGCCGCCCGAATTTTTCCTGCAGCCCGGTTTCCGACAGATACGTCACATGCGCGGTCATCCGCGCGACGGCGAGGCCATTCACCGGAAACGTGCCGCGCGACAGATATTTGCCGTCGCTCCAGCCCGGGTCGGTCATCACGGCCTGGCGACCCACTTCGTGAAACGCGATGTTTTGTGCCGAGTGCCGCGCCGCCGTGCATACCGGGGCGCAGGCGAACATGCGCGTGGGGTAACGCGCCGCCCACTCGAGCGCCAGCATGCCGCCCATCGAGCCGCCCACGACGCAGAAGAGTTTTTCGATGCCAAGCGCATCCACCAGCATCACCTGCGCGCGCACCATGTCGGCGACGGTGAGGATGGGAAAATCGGTGCCGAACGCCTCGCCAGTTGCGGGGTTGAAGGATTTCGGCCCACTCGAACCCATGCATCCGCCCATCACATTACTCACGATGAGGAAGTATTTATCGGTATCAAAAATCTTACCCGGCCCAGCCAAATCTTCCCACCAGCCGGGCTTTCCCGTCACTGGGTGCGGGCCGATGAGGTACTGGTCGCCCGTGAGGCCATGGCACAGCAAAATCGCGTTCGATTTATCAGCATTCAGCGTGCCGTAGGTTTGGTAGGCAACCGTGATCGAAGGTAGGCTCGCGCCGCAGTCGAATTGAAATGGCGCGGCGGGTGTAAAATCGAGGCACTGGCCCACCTCCGCCGCGCGCTGTTCGGGGCCGAAATTGAGGGTGGTGGAATACGGGGCACTTACCTGCATACCACGCTCATAGCGCCGTAGCGTGCATAGGCGCAAGCGTTGCCGCATGCTTCGTCATGAAATGGTGCCATGCGCGGCGCCTTGACTCCCACCCCCCGCTAGCGGGGTACGGGAGCCATGACTCGCCTTTACAGTTCATGTCTCCTCCCTTGCGCAGCCGTCTGCCCTGCGCTAAACCCCCTGCATGAGCACCCCCGACGAAATTCTGCAAAGCTTCCGCGCCGAAATCGACGCGATCGACGAGCAAGTGGCGCGGCTGCTGGTGCAGCGTATCGGCATCATTCAGCAAGTGGCCGAACTAAAACGCCAGCACTGGCCGAAAACCTGCCATATTCGCCCCGGCCGCGAGGGGCAAATGCACCGCGCCATTTTGCAACGTTTCACTGGCACGGGCTTTCCGCCGCTTACGGCGCTGGCCATCTGGCGGCAGCTCATTGGCGGCAGTACGCATATCGAGTCGCCGCTGGTCGCCACCGTGATTGATCAAGACCACCGCTTTCTGGTGCGCGAATATTTTGGGCTGCAAGCCCCTGTCAGCACCGCCCAAAATTTCGCCGACGCGCTTGATCGCGTAAAAACCGGCGGGGCGAATTTGCTGGTGCTGCCCTCACCCGACATCAGCGACTGGTGGAAAAATGCGCGGATGATTCAGGATGCGGGCCTCGCTATTTTCGCGTCGCTCCCCTTGGTCGAAGGCACATTACCCGCCGGTGTACGCCCGGCCGTGGCCCTCGCGGCGCTTGCGCCGGAAGCTTCCGGCGATGATATCAGCTACTATGTGAATGGCGGGAAGCTTGAAAAATTCGACGGTTTCATCGAAGGCCGCGACGGTATCTTTCTAGGCGCCCACCCACGACCGATTGCATTGAGAACCACGTAACCTGTCATCCCGGCCTTGTGCCGGGATCCAGCGCGGCGAGTCTTCGTCGCAAAGAAACGGCCTGACAGCCCGCCTTAACGCTGCTGTTTTGCTTGTGCTTCGCGCTGGATCCCCGCTGGAGTTTACCCCGGCGTATGACGGGGCGAGGATGACAAAAAGGAGAGTATATGACAGCATCCACCCACCCCACGCCCAAACCCGGCATTATGGATATTTCGCCCTATGTCGGCGGCAAATCGAAGGCCGATGGCGCCGCGCGCGTCATCAAACTCTCGTCGAACGAAAACCCGTGGGGGCCCAGCCCTAAAGCCGTGGCTGCTTACACCGCGCAAGCGCAGGAACTGCACCGCTACCCCGACGGCGGCCACGCCCAGTTGCGCGAAGCCATTGCTGAAACTCACGGACTGCCTGCCGCGCAGCTCATTTGCGGCGCCGGCTCCGATGAGCTCATCGGCATGCTGGTGCACGCTTATGCGGGTGCGGGTGACGAAGTGCTCTACAGCCAGCACGGGTTTTTGATGTATAAAATCTACGCCCTCGGCTGCGGTGCCACCCCCGTCACCGCGCCTGAGAAAAATTTAACCGCCGACGTGGACGCGCTGCTCTCTGCCGTCACCGCACGCACCAAAATTATGTTCCTCGCCAACCCCAACAACCCCACCGGCACACTGCTTCCGTTCGCCGAGGTCAAGCGCTTACGCGAAAAACTCGCCCCACATATCATCCTCGCGCTCGACGCGGCATATGCGGAATATCTCGATGGTAACGGCTACGAAGACGGCTGCTCGCTTGTGCGCGCGGGCACGAATACGGTGGTATTGCACACCTTCTCGAAAATCTACGGCCTGCCTGCGTTGCGCCTCGGCTGGGCGTTTGCGCCCGCGCATATGATTGATGTATTGAACCGCGTCCGCAGCCCATTCAACGTGAATGCGCCTGCGCTTGCCGCAGGTATTGCCGCCGTGCGCGACCAGCAGTATGTGCGCGACATGCGCGAGAAAAACGCCGTCGAGCGCACCCGCGTCGAGGATAGTCTGGTGCAAAAAGGTTTTGCGGTAGTGCCAAGCGCTGCCAATTTCCTGCTGGTGAAATTCGGCGCCCACATGGCCGCGATGAATGCGTTCCTAAGCAGCCGCGGCCTGATCGTGCGCGATGTCGCAAGTTATGGCCTCGCCGATTATTTGCGCATCTCCATCGGCACGACGGAAGAGAATAACCTGCTCATCGACGCCATCAACGATTTCGCCGCCGCCCACGCCGCATGAGCGGGCCGATGCGAATAGCACTGCTTGGCGCGGGCCAACTGGGCGGCGCATTTGCGCTCGCCTTGCGCACGGGCGAAGTGCACTTCACCGCGTATGACAGCCGGCCAGAACACGCGACCAGTCTGCATGAAAAAGGTGCAGTCGATGCCGTAGCAGAAACCGTTGCCGACGCGGTGCGCCATGCCGATATCGTGATGCTGGCAGCCCCGCTGCGCAGTTACAGCGCACTCGCCGACGCGATGGCACCAGCACTCAAACCCGGCACGATTGTAACCGATTTAGGCTCGGTAAAAAGCAGCATGCAGCAGGTCGGCGCACGCTTACCCACCGCTCGCATAGTGCCCGGCCACCCGATTGCGGGTAGTGAACAATCGGGCCCGCAAGCCGCGCGCGGCGATTTATTTCGTGGCAAACTCTGCATCCTGACACCCGATGCCACCACCGATGCCGCCGCACTTTCCGCCGTCGAAACGCTGTGGCATATCGCGGGCGCCGATATTTTGCACATGCCCGCCAGCCTGCACGATCAGGTCTATGCTTATGTGTCGCACCTGCCGCACTTCATCGCCTTCATCAGTGCGCAATATTATTTCGACATCGGCGCAAAGCTCGGCGAGGGCGACGGTGCACTCAGGCAATTCCTGCGCATCGCCAATTCCTCTGCGCGCATGTGGGCCGACATTGCGCTGGTGAACCGCGAAGCATTGCTGCCCGCAGTCGCGACGTATCTCGCCGTCCTCGAACATTTCGCGGCGGAATTGCGGATGGACCCCGACCCAACGCTCGGAGTAACGGTGAAGTCGACGCGTAGCCCAGATGGCCTGCGCGAGCCGGAGGCCGAAGGCCGAACGAGGGGGAGTGATAGCGGGGGTGGAACGCCCCCTCCGACAGCGTCGGCAAAAAAACTGCTGCCGCGCCTGCTGGCGTCGAGTTTGATTTCCAGCGTGTCGCTGTTTGAAAAACAAGCCGAGTTCGATTTACGCGGCTTCAGCGGCGGCGGCTTGCGTGACATCGTGGCACCCGCCATGACCCCGCCGGAGGCCGACATGGAAGCTATTTCCAACGCCAGCGCTGCCATGGCCGATCATCTCGATGCCATGGTCATGCGCTTGCGTGCATTCGAACGCATGGTCGGCAGCGACGACGCCGATGCCCTGTTCGCCCACCTCACCCACTGCGCCGAATGCGCCGCGCAGCTGGCACATAAGCGGCAGTAATTAACCCCGCATTGCCTCGGTAATGATGGCAGCCAATGCCACATGGTCGCGTGCATGTACGGTAAAGGGGAAACCCTCGAAACTGCCCGCATCGGTCACGTGATCGCCATATAAAATCGCGGTGCAGCCGGTGTTTTTTGCCGTTTCTAAATCGATGCCGGTATCGCCTACGAACCACATATCGGGTCCGGGTTTCAGCGTGGTGCCCTGCAACGCCAGCAGCACCGGGGCGGCGGTTGGTTTGTCGGTTGCCGCATCGCCCGCGCCGATAGCGATATCCACCAAATGATCCCAGCCCAAATGCGTCAATTCCTTGCGCAGCGCATCGCCTTTTTTATTGCTGACGAGGCCGACAAAAATTTCGCTGCGGGGAATGGCGCGCAGCGTCGCTTCAGCGTCTGCAAGTGCGGTCAAGCGCTCGAGATGGATGCTGCGGTAGCTGTTCTGATAATGTTCGGCGGCCACTTCCCAGCGCTCGCCGAACAGGCCGGGGAACGCATCGCGCATCGATTTTTTGACTTCGCCGCGCACTTTGGCAAAGCTCCATTCCGGGTGCTCCATGTGCCGCAGCGTCATGTTCAGCGCTTCGTGAATCAGCGGCCAGGTATCGACCAGCGTGTTATCCCAATCAAACAGAATGGCGCGGGGTTTGGGCAGGCTCATGCGGGAAACCATTTTTTGAGTTGCGGGGTGAGTGCGGCGAGTGTCGGCAACGCCCGGTCACGCGCCGACAGGATGGGGTTGATGACAGGCCAGTTAATATGCAATTGCGCATCGTCGAACCTTACACCTGCTTCACCCGCGGCATTGTAGGGCGCGTCGACGGCGTACACCATGTCGGCGGCCTCGTCGCCCAGCACGCAAAACCCGTGGCCGAAACCCGGTGGGATCCACAGCATTTCGCCGTTGTCGCCACTGAGTTCGACCGCCACATGCTGCATGAAGTGCACGCTATGCGGGCGTAAATCGACCGCCACATCGAGCACACGCCCACGGGTGACGCCGACTAATTTGCCTTGCGCGGGCGCGTGTTGAAAATGCATGCCGCGAATCACGCCCGGGTTCGAGCGCGAATGGTTTATTTGCGCGACGGCCCCCGAAAACCCAAGCGACGCAAAGGTTTCCCGATGGAACCGTTCAGTAAAAAAACCACGCTCGTCGTGAAATACATCGAGCGTCACGCGCTTCACTTCCGGCAGGACGGTGGGAGTGAGTTTCATGCCAGCATCTCCATGGCGCGTGCGAGTCCTTCGCGCCAATGTGGCATGGTAATGCCGTAACTGGCAAGCGCGCCGCAATTAAGCCGCGCATCGAGCGGGCGCGGCGCGGGCAGCAGATATTCCGCGCTCGTGATGGGCTCGATGTGCGCCTCGGTGCCCGCCGCTATGGCGCACGCGAAACCATGCCAGCTGGTGTGGCCTTGAGCGGTGAGGTGATACAATCCCGCCGGAATGTTTTGTTGAAGAGCCTGCATCACGCACGCCGCCACATCCGGCGCGAAGCTCGGTGCACCGAGTTGGTCGGCGACGATGCGCAGTGGTTTTCCTTCGGCCAGCAAGCGGCGTAGGGTGCAGAAAAAATTGCGCCCGCGCACATCGTACAGCCATTGCAAACGAAACACCGTGCCACCCGCTTCCAGCACCCCCTCCTCGCCCGCGCGTTTGCTGGCGCCGTAGTGATTGGCCGGGTGGGTCGCAGCGGTTTCGGCGTAGGGTGCGCCGCGTTTGCCGTCGAATACGTAATCGGTCGAGAAATGGGTGAAGCCAATTCCCCGCGCCTGCGCCACTTGCGCCAGTAACAAGGGGGCAGCGGCGTTGACTTGCATGGCGCTAGCGCGATTGGTTTCCGCCGCGTCGACCTGCGTGTAGCCGGTGGCGTTGATGAGGTGGGTGGGTTGGTGCGCTTCGATGAGCACGTGAATTTTTTTGGCGTCGAGCGTGGTGACATCGCAGGCGGCGCGATCGAGTGCGATGCAGGTGTCGCCGAGTTGTTCGGCCAACCGAAACCCGAGCTGGCCGTTCGCGCCGAGCAGCAACACGCGGCTCATATGCCCCGCCAGTAGCGCATGGTTTTTACCCAGTCGGCGTGGGTGATGTACCACGCAAGCGTTTGGTCGATGCCTTGGGCGAAAGGAATTTCGGCGTTAAATCCAATCGCCCTGGCACTCGCCCCATCGAGTGCGTAGCGGTAATCATGGCCGAGGCGATCTTCCACATGGGTGATGAGTGCGCGATAATCCGACCCGGGTTTTACTGCGGCCAGCTGCTCGCACAACAACTCCACCAGCGTCAAGTTGCGCAATTCATGCCCGCTGCCGAGGTGGTAGATGTGGCCCGCACGCCCACGTTCGAGCGCCAGCAGCACGCCACGCGCGTGGTCGTCGACATGGATCCATTCGCGGCGCTGCTGGCCAGTGCCGTACACTGGCAGTTTCTCGCCCGCGAGAGCATTCGTAATCATGCGCGGAATCAGTTTTTCTGGGTGTTGGCGTGGGCCGTAATTGTTGCAACAGCGAGTGATGACGGTGTTTAGGCCGTAGGTTTGATGCCACGCGCGCACCAGCAAATCGGCGCTCGCTTTGCTGGCGGCGTAGGGTGAATTTGGCGCGAGCGGCGTATCGAGCGTGAATTCGCCTTTGTCGCCCAGTGCGCCATAGACTTCGTCGGTCGAGACCTGCAGGAAACGGCGGGTATTATCGCCTTTCCACGCCGTGCGCGCCGCGTCGAGCAGCACCTGCGTGCCCACAATATTGGTGCGAATAAACGGTGCCGCGCCCGCGATGGAATTATCGACATGGCTTTCGGCGGCCGCGTGAATGACGTGGGTGAAGTCACCTTCTGCAAATAGTTTCGTGACTGCGGGCGCGTCGGTCACGTCGCCCACCACCAACGTGCAGTCCATCCCCGCGAGGTTAATGCGATGGCCCGCATAGGTGAGTTTGTCGAGCACCGTGACGCGGTAGCCGCGCGCGAGGGAAGCGGCCACCAGCGCCGAACCAATAAACCCGGCGCCGCCGGTGATGAGGAGATGCTTACGCACAGGCTGACTGCTTTCTTGCACTCCCCCCCTGCGGGGGAGTCAAATCCGCTGGCGGATTTGGTGGGGGGTTAAGGCGTTGCGTCAGTCCCCCCACGGATGTGCAAATGCACATCCCGCTCCCCCGCAAGGGGGGAGCAGAATAAAAAGTGATGAGGAGGTTAGGCTGGGGCATGGAAGGTAATCGGAATGAGGAATTCAATCAGCGAACCGGCTGGGTAATTTTCGGGTACGGCGGGTACGGGGTTGGCGCGGCGCACCATGTCGATAGCGGCAGTGTCGATTGCATCAATGCCGGAGCTTTGCTCGATGGCGTAATAGCGCACGGCCCCGGCCCTATCGATACGCATGCGCACCACGACGCGCCCTTCGCGCCCGCCGGCGCTGGCGGGATAAACCTTGTGCAGCTGAATCCAGCCGGAAATTTGCTGCTCGTAACGCTCGCGAATTTGCTGAATGGGGTCGGTCGTGGTGTTCACCGCGCCCTGACCGGTGGCCGAGCCAGTCGCCGTACCGGAGGCACTGGCTGGTGTTTTCACCAGCGCCGGATTCGCCGCGCCGACTTCACGCACATATTGCTGTGGTGTCGGCGCAATGGCCGGTTGATTCAACAGCGCCGGATTCGGCAGTGCCGCAACGGCGGGCGGCAGCGGCGCGAGTGTGGGCTGCGGTGCAGGTGGCGGATTATTTTCACGTGGCACCTGGCGTGGCAATTCAGCAGGCACTGGAATTGTTTTTGGTGTTTTTACCACCGGGCGCAGTGGCGCGGGCGTGGCGGGTGTTGGCAGGTTGGCGCTTGCGCGCCAGCGTTCCTCGCTGCTCGCGCGCATTACAGGTGCTGCGATGGGCCGGTTCATTTGCACGCCCACGCCGCTTGCACCAAGGGCCGCGACACGGTCTTGGTCGCCGAGTTTAAAACTCAGGGCGCGTACGGGAATGTTGGTGACTTCCTCGTGCGGAAACAAACCGGCGATGCCAAACACAATCGCATGCGCGAGCAACGCCGCGCCCATCATTTTCAGGAAATCCATCTCGTTCAGATAACGGTTCGGCCCCAGCGCTAAAGCACTACCACTAAGGCTTTGCTGGTCGCGGCCGAGAAGCCCTTTGCCAAGCGCGCGGATCATTTTTTCACCCCATTTTCTGTCATCCTCGCGCAGGCGGGGATCCAGCGCGGCGCGTCTGCGCCGCAAAATACGATTGGGTCTAGGCGTGTTAATATGCTGCTGTTTTGCCTGTGCTCCGCACACTGGATTCCCGCCTGCGCGGGAATGACAAAGGAAAGCGCGCGGATCATTTGGTTACCACCAATTCGCCGGTTTGGGTGACGAGCGATAGATTCTTACCGCCTGCCTCGCGGATTTTCTCTAAGAAATCGACCAGCGCATTCGCCTGCATCGCCGCGTCGGCCTTGATGGTAATGACCCGCTCGGGGTTGACTTTTAACTGCTCCTTGAGCAGCGCACCGATAGCCGCGCCAGCGTACAAATCGTCGTTGATAATCGTTTCGCCGTAGCGGCCCAGCACCACGACAATCGGCCCTTCATCGAGCCGCTGGCCCGAATCGGCGACGGGGAGTTCTACCGGAATAATGCTGAATTTTTCCATATGCCCGGCGACGATGAAAAACAGGATGATGGTGAATACGATGTCGATCAGCGACACCATGGAAACCGCGCGCAGTTTACGGGTGGTGCGGGAGAATTCCATCTAGCCCTCCGCCTTGTCGACCTGCACATTACGGCCGCCGGTGAGGTAGACAATATCCATGATGCTGACGAGCTGCTGCACCGTCACGCCCGTGGTGGTAAAAATCGCAATTTTGGTTTCCGGGTCGACGCCCAGGCGGCGCGCCAGTTCGGCACTTAGGCCATCGTTATTCATGGTGGCGGCGTCGACCTGCAACCCACCATTCGCCTCAATCTGGATACGCATCACCTGCAATGCCGAACTTGTGCCCGGCTTGGTTTTGCCCGAGGGCAGCGACAATTCCATCGACTCCGACACTACGAACGTGGTCGTGAACATCACGAAAATCAGCAGGTGGAACACAATGTCGATCAGCGCCGTCAGGTTGATTTCCTGCATCGGCCGACGTTTGCGCTCGAAATCGAATGCCATGGCTAAAACTTATTGTAGCTCGGGTTCAGCAGATGCAGCGTGCTCGAACTTTTCGGCGCGCCGCGGGGGGTGGTGAGGGCTTCCTCCTGCTCTTTCTGCAGCGCCCGGGCGCGTTCTTCGCGTTCCAGCGCTTCGCGCTTTTCCTGCTCGCGTTCGTTGCGGATGAAGACATCTTCGAGCGCCAGAATCTGGATGGTCACGTCGCGCATCGTCGCGCGCACGCGCTCGATGAGGCTGTCGATGAGGTAATAGCTCGCCATCGCGGGTACGGCCACAATCAGCCCGCCCACGGTCGCAATCAGCGCCTGCCAGATACCGCCGGCCAGTTGGCTCGGGTCGACCCGCGTGCCCGCCGACGATAATTTTGCGAATGCTTCGACCATGCCGATGACGGTGCCGAGCAGGCCGAGCAGCGGCCCGATGCTCGCCGCCATTTCCAGCCCGCGCAGATGCGATTCGAGGTAACGCAGTTCGCCCGAACCCACGCGCGCGATTTCCGCCTCGCGGCTTTTCATGGTAATTTCGCGGTTCATCACGCCTTCGACCGCGACGCGCATGATGCGGGCGATGGGCCCCTTTTCACGCGCCAAAAACCGCGCCGAATCGGTGAGTTCGCCGCGTTTCACGTGCACCATCACGCGGTCGATGAAACCGGTGTTGAATGCGCCCGAGGTCGTGAACTGGTAGGCTTTAAAAAACAGCACGCCCAGCACATAAATCGACAGGGTGACGATGACATACATCACCCAGCCGCCTTTAACGAAAATCAGATCGAGCATTGCGAGAGTCCAGAGGCCAGAGTTCAGAGTCCAGTGAAGGAAAAGACTATCGCGATTGCCCGCCCGAGTCTAGCGCCTACGCTGAAGATATTTATGCGTAGGCACGATGGCCGTGCCGAGCCGGAGCGAAGCGAACGAGGGGGAGCGAAGCGGGGGCAATCTATGCTTGCCCCCACGCGAACGCAGTTCGCCACTAAATCTTCCGCGCTTCTTCCGGCAGCATGATGGGAATGCCGTCGCGAATGGGATAGGCAAGGCCTGCTGCCGCTGATACTAGCTCCTGCGCGATTTCGTCATAGGTCAGCCGCCCTTTGGTGACGGGGCAGACGAGGATTTCAAGTAGGATGGGATCGATGGTGCCAGTGTGCATGGAAACTCCTATATAGCGTGGAGGCAACCGCCCGCCTACGCAAAAGCTTCGGCGCGGCATCCGCTTCTCTAACGCTTCGACGCGATCAATCGCGCCGTAGCGTAAGCGAAGGCGGATGGAGCGGGCGAAGAGATTATCTCGGCGTTCGCCTCGTGCCAACGCTAAGTTCGGGCTTCGCGACGCTCGCCCTCACTAAGCTTATGGTCGAAAGCGAATTCTGCGAGCAATCCTCACCAAATCCATTCCCTCAAGGGAAATATCCCTTGAGGGAATGGAGCGGGCGAAGAGATTCGAACTCTCGACATCCACCTTGGCAAGGTGGCACTCTACCACTGAGCTACGCCCGCTCACTAATCCGTGGAGCGCGCCACCATACGCAACGAAAATGAAATTGCAAGTGCCAGCTTTTATAACCTCCATTCACACGATCACACCCCCCATTGTCATTCCCGCGCAGGCGGGAATCCACTTATGTGTAAAGGAGATTCCCGCCTTCGCGGGAATGACAAAAACGCGCAGATTTGCCTGAAACGACGATCACCGGCCTATCAGCATTGCCTGCCATTCCAAAAGAAAAGGCCGGTGATTACTCACCGGCCGAATGGTCTTAGCGCATCATTAATGTCGGTTCTTCCGGGCCCCGCGCGCTTAGCGCTGCTGGATCAGGAAGTTGTTGTTAACCCGCGCGGCGGTCTGTGCCGCGGTTGCATATTCCCACGAAGTGGCGGTGACCACTTGGATGGTTTTATCATTGGTGGCTAGGTTAGATGTTTTCGAACCATTATCAGCGCAGGCGCTGCAAAGAAGCATGGCGGCCAGCGCAAGTGCGGTCGTCATCGGTTTCATGTCGTGTACCCCATCGTTTGTCGGCGTTGATCGCCGTTGTGACAGGGCCGTTATGCCTCGGGTGATTGCCAATGAGCAGCGCTCATTTCGCAGGTGCGTCATGCGTAAAACGCATAGCTTAATATTGATTATAAATCAAATATATAAAAGGATAATTTGAGAGATTAAGGGAGGTCGGGCCCGCCATCTCCCGATTGTGCCATGCGCCCTAGTCCATGGCCGATCGGCGCCCCATCGTGAATACTGCCGCCATAGGTTATAGGCAGATTGCGACAACTATTAATAAACGCCTCGCCGCAGCTGGCCCAGGCATTCGTGACGCCGTCGCCAAAACTACCCAACATGCCACGACCTGTACCAGCAAACGGGGACGGTGTGCCCTTCAGCGGCCCGAGATTGGTGGGCGTGAACGAGGCCGCCCCTTTCATGATCATACCGTCAAGCGGACCTTGCTTCGGGCCACTCCCGCCCGGAGACTGCATTCTCGCAGCCCATTGCGCTAATTGCTGACCAACATCGATTTCACCGCCCATAAATCACACTTCTCCTTGACTCAATACTACCACAGGAAATGTGACAGTTGTGTGACAATTGAGGGTTTAGGCCAAATTTTTATGTTCTGTCATCCCGGTTTGCGGAGCAACACCGGGATCTCCTTCAGAAAGGGCTCTGCCTGTGGCGGGAGATTGGCTTCGCCTCTCTCCGCTTCGCTCCGGGTCCGGGACAAGCCCGGGATGACGGGTTCGTAAGCGACAAAGCGTCAGCAGGATCGTGCGTAGTGCGGATGGCCCGCACGAGCCGGAGCGCGTAAGCGCGAACGAGGGGGAGCGAAGCGGGGGCAATCTATGCTTGCCCCCATGCGGCGAAGCCGCTTCAAAAACTAATTTGGCCGCCCCATTTGATACGGGCTATCCAGCGAAAACGCAGGCACTTCCACCTCGAAATGTTCGCCGCCTGCGCCGACCATTTCGTATTCGCCGAGCATCACGCCGGAGCTGGTGCCAAGCGCCGTGCCCGACGTGTAGCGGAATGCCTCGCCCGGCTTCAGCACCGGCTGCTCGCCGATAACGCCGGGGCCGCGTACTTCTTGGGTGAGGCCCTGCGCGTCGGTGATTTTCCAGTGGCGGTTCAGTAGTTGCACGGGGCAGTCGCCGCCGTTTTCGAGCTGGATGGTGTAGGCCCACACATAGTGGTCTTCATCCGGCGCGGAATGTTCCGCCATGAATTGCGGCGTAGCGGTGATTTTAATCTGGCGAGTGGTTTTGGTAAACATGCCATGAATATAGGCCGATGCGCGGCGGATGCAAGAACGGTTTGAGGAAGTGGAACTGGAGAATTGGGGAAGTGAGAAAGGGGACATACTAAAATCGCCATCACCATGCGCGCCGCATGCAGTGCGTATGGCCAGCGATTTTAATGTGTACCCGGCGCACCGGCGCATCGGGTACACGATAAAACGCAAAGTCATTGCTTCACTCGATCGGCCATCAGCGTTTTATCATGTCCCCCTACCTCTGGCCTCTGGCCTCTGGCCACTTAATTCCGCGCCCATGCCGCGATGCGCGCCAGCATGGCCGCGCCTTTTTCCAGCTGCGCGCGGGTGATGAACTCGTCGGCCCCGTGCGCCTGGGCGATGCTGCCGGGTCCGCAAATCACCGTCGGGAACCCGTATTCGCCGTACGCCCCGCCTTCGGTGCCGTAGGATACGGCAGCGGCATCCTCGTTGCTGCCAGCGAGAAACATGGCGAGCGCGAGGTGCGATGCCTGCGCATCGTCGCGCTTCAGACCGTGCACATGCATCAGCCGTTCGGTGGTGATGGTGCTGCCGGGGTGCTGCTTTAATAACTCCGCGATTTTTGCTTCGTAGGGTTTCAGCAATGTCGCCACATCGGCCCCCGGCAGCGGGCGCACTTCGAAACGCAACTCGGCATGATCGGGGATGATGTTACGCGCCGTACCGCTTTGGAACACGCCCACATGCACGGTGCTGTGCGGCGTGGGGAAGCGGCTATGCGTTTCGCTTTGCGCGCGCTGTGTCTCGTTGATGTCGCGTAAAACCAGCGCCAGTTCGGCCATCAGGTAGCCCGCGTTGATACCCAGTTCCGGTGCGCTGGAATGCCCGGCGCGGCCACGAATGACCGTCATGAACGAATCGATGCCTTTATGCTCGTCGACCACCTGCATCATCGTTGGTTCGCCCACGATAATCAGCGCGGGTTGAATATTGCGGGCGGTGAATTCCTGCGCCATGGGCACCGCGCATTTGCAGCCGATTTCTTCGTCGTGCGACAACGCCAACCACACCGGATGCGTGAGTTTTTGTGCCACCAGTTGCGGCACCGCGGCGAGTGCCAGCGCGATGAAGCCTTTCATGTCCGCAGCACCCCGGCCATACAGTTTGCCGTCGCGCTCGGTGAGGGTGAAGGCGGTTTCCGCCCCCTCGCCCCCGCTCCATTGCTGGCCGGTGACGGGCACCACGTCGGTATGCCCACTCAATACAATTCCACCGGCGATGTCGGGCCCGATGCGCGCGATGAGCGAGGTCTTTCCAACACCGTTTTCATCATGTTCCTGCACCCGCTGATGCCACACCCCGTGGCGCGTCAGATATTCCTCGACCCACGTGATGAGCGCGAGGTTGCTGCCATGGCTGGTGGTGTCGAACCCGACGAGCTGGCGGAGAATGTGTTCGGCGTTGAGAATTTCTGGCATGAAACGAACCTAACGCATTTTCACACATGACGCAAAGGCTTGGCAGCGTTTTGCGTCAGGATCGATGGAATGCTAGGCGTCGGCAGGCGCAGGGAGGGAGTGTAGCAGCGCTACATGACCGACTGAGCAGGCCGACAACGACGCAGACCGCGATCCTCACGCAAAACAGTTACGCCGCATCCAGCGGCTGCATCAATTTCGGCAAATCGCCAACCAACCCCATGGCGTGGCGCATGAAGAAGCGCTTGAGGGTCGGCATGCGCTCGACGGCGCTTAGGCCCGCGCGGCGGATGAGCGACAGGCCCGGCAGGTCGTTGCTGAACAGGCGGTTTAGTAAATCGGTGCTGGCGGTCATGCTCACCGAATCGAACTTGCGCCAACGCTGGTAGCGGGCTAGCAATTCCGGCGCGCCGAGGTCGAGGCCGAGGCGGCGCTGTTCGATGAGCAGTTCAGCCAGTACCGCCACATCGCGATAGCCCAAATTCACGCCTTGGCCTGCAATCGGGTGAATGCCATGCGCCGCGTCGCCCACCAGCGCGAAACGCTCGGCCACGAATTGCTCGGCATGCATCAGTTTCAGCGGGTAGGCGAAGCGCTTGCCGACTGCTTTCGCCGCGCCCCAGTAATTATCCGGCGCATCACCCAGGCGGCGTTGCAGTTCGGCATTGAAATCGTCGTCGGTCAGTGCGAGGTAATGCGCCGCGTTATCCTCATGCTCCGTCCACACGATGCCCGAGCGGTTGACGCCCGCATCCGTCGGCTTCAACGGCAGCGCGGCGAATGGGCCGGTGGGGTAAAATTTCTCAAGCGCAAGGCCCGCGTGTGGGTGGGCGTGTTCGATCACACACACAATCGCCGTTTGGCCATAGGAAATCACGCGCTGGGCTAACCCGGCTTGTTCGCGCAATTTGCTGAATCGTCCGTCGGCGGCGATGAGTAGCGGCGCGCTGAGTGTCATGCCGGAATCGAGCTGTGCGATCGCGGAGCCCGGTGTGCGCGAAAAACTGCTCACCATATCCTCATGTACGGTGATGTCCTTCGTTGCCTCGAGCGCCAGAAATAATCCGCGCCGCAGAATATTATTCTCGACGATATAACCAAACGGCTCGCCCACGTCCTTGTCGGAATAATGCACGAAGCCGGGTTTATCCTGGTCGCACACGCGAATGTCGTGAATCGCCTGCGCGTGCGGGGCGATGTGGGGCCACGCACCGAGGCGCGTGAGAATGCGCACCGAGCCGATGGCGATGGCCGAAGTGCGCCCGTCGAACCCGGCCTCGAGCTGCTGCGCGCGCGGCAGCGGGTCGATCACCGCCACGCGCAAACCGCCTTGCGCCGTGGCGAGTGCCAGCGCGTTCCCCACTAAACCGCCCCCGGCGATGATGATGTCTGCGTCCATGTGCTCGTTTCGCAATTGATTCACATTAAACTCTGGAATTTTGTCATTCCCGCGAAGGCGGGAATCCACTTTATTGGTATAAGGAGATTCCCGCCTTCGCGGGAATGACAAAACCGAGAGGTTGTTTAAAAAACTAAACGAGCCATGTTGTAGCACGAAGCCACGCCGATGCCAACCTGCCACATTTTTAGGCGGCGCTGAGCGCACCTGCATCATTTTCACGCAATCCAGCCCGCAGGTTTTTGTTAAGCGCCTGAAAAATGGTACGCTTAAAACTGGCACACATCATGAAAGGTCGGCGCGATGATTCTTTCCACCTCCATTCCGTTACTCGCCCTTGCCTTCCCGCTGCTGGCATTGCTGGCCGGGGCGATGCTGCTGCCGTCGCTGGTACACGCTGCGGCGCGCCCGTTCGCCGCACGCACTACGCTTGGCGCCATGTTGCTCGCGATGTTTTTCGCAGGCGCCGTGTTGCACGTGCCGGACCTCGACCTCACGCCAGCACACTGCGTGCTGATGGCGCTTTGCGCCCTGAGCACCATGCTCATCGCCGCGCCGCTGCTGGGTCGTGGGCGCACGGCCGGCACCATGATTTCAGCCAGCACCGGGGGGCTGGCCGCACTCGCCAGCGCCGCCTACGCGCTCGACTATTTTCCGGCCCTCATCAAAGCGACGTTATTGCCTGCCACGTTGCTGGTCGCGGTGTTGCTGGGGTTCGCAGGCAGTGCCTTGCTGCCCATGAGCCCGCTTCGCCACGATGCGCGCGGTGCATTACGCAACCTGCCGAATCACACGGGCACTCGGCTCGCGGGCTGGGGTTTGCTGTGCCTCGCGCTACTATTCACCGCGCGTTTCCTGAACCCGGCGTTGCCGCTGCTGCCAGTGCTTGCCTGCGCCATAGCCTCGGGTTTGCTGACATTATTCACCACCCGCGCCGAGCGGGCGATGGCCACACTGGGCGAAGCATTTTGCGCTGGGTTGCTGCTGGCACTGCCTGCGGGCTTTACACCTGAAACTGCAATCCTAGCCGGCGTCATTGCCGCTTTCGTCGTGGCGCGCAGCGACGCCATCACCCAAGCGCTGCACCTCGACGACCCGTTGCGCGCCGTGGGTGCGGTGCTGTTGCCACTCACCCTTGGGCTACTGATGCCGGGGCTCCTCGATTTCTCCGTCGCCGCATTGGCCACACAGCTGCGCCTGCTGGGCTTCATCCTCGCCGCTGCGGCGTTGATTTCCGTCATTCTCTGGCCGATCACGATGATTTTCGTCGGCCTCGCTTTGCCCGCGCCCCTCGCGCGCTACGGCGTTCGCCCCTGAGAGCACTTTGTTCCTGCAAGTACTTTGGGGGAGCGTTAAGCTCCCCTTTTTTTGTGAGTGGTGGGTGGTGGGTAGTGGGTGGTGATTTTTCTTTACTCACGACCCACCACTCACTACTCACCACGCACATGAAACTCGCCACCTGGAACATCAACTCCATCCGCATCCGCGAAGCGCTGCTGGCGCAGTTCGTGGCCGCGCACGCGCCGGATGTGCTGTGCCTGCAGGAAACCAAATGCGAGGACCAGCATTTCCCGCACGAACTGGTGGCACGCCTTGGGTTTGCACATTGCGTTTTCACCGGCGAGAAAAGCTATAACGGCGTGGCCATCCTGTCGAAACTGCCGCTGACACTGCACAGCACGACTGACATGATCGGCAACGGCCACCGCCGCCACATTGCGGCCAGCCTGCCCGACGGCACCCTCATCCATAATTTCTACGTGCCCGCCGGGGGCGACGTGCCTGACCGCGAAGTAAACCTGAAGTTCGATGAAAAGCTACGCTTCGTCGATGCCATGCGCGACTGGGCGCAGCAGGAAGTAAAACCCAAACATCGTGTGGTGGCTGTGGGCGATTTCAACATCGCCCCGCTCGAGCACGATGTCTGGTCGAGCCGGCAGCTGCGCGATGTGGTCAGCCACACCGCCATCGAGCGCGAAAAATTCGGTGAAGCACAACGCGCCGGAAACTGGTTCGACGCCCTGCGCGCCTTCACGCCGGAAACCGAAAAGCTTTACAGCTGGTGGAGCTATCGTAACCGCGACTGGGCGAAAAGTAACCGGGGCCGCAGGCTCGATCACATCTGGCTGTCGCCCGCGCTGAAACCCGAGCTAAAATCCAGCCTCATTTTCCGAGACGCACGCGGGTTTGAAGGCCCCTCGGACCATGTGCCGGTGATGGTGGAATTGGCGGACTAGCTTTGCTTTAAGCACCGTCATTCCCGCGAAGGCGGGAATCCATCTCGGCGCGTCTGCTCCGTTTGTGAATGTTGTATCACCGCGTTTTGAAAAGCCGCTGTTTTGTTTGACTTCGCACGATGGATTCCCGCCTTCGCGGGAATGACGGCTCTGGAATAAGTGCACTTAATCAGGGGTTACTACTTCCCGCGTCGTGCCCGAATGGCGCTATGCACGGGGCGCAGGTAGAAGGCGATGGCCATCAGCCAAAACATCGCGATCATTGCTGTCAGGATCAGGATCATGTTCGTCTCTATCCGTTTTTAAGGTGGGATTCGATGACGTGGTTTGCCGCCTGCCGGGCCGCGGTTAGTGGATTTTCATGGGTTCGAGGTTATGCTTCACCGCATTGTAATAAGCGCTTTCCTCGGAGTCGAAGAGGGCCAGTTGCGTACCATCGGCGGCGAATACGCCGTAGCTCATGATCAACCCATCGCGCACCGGCTTGATGTAGGCCATCGTCTCAAGGCCGACCATGGCCATCATGATGTCTTCCAGTTGGGTGCGCTCGAGTTGCATGGTTCCTCCGTTGTTATGATCCAACATAACCCAAAACCGCATGGCCGTGTGTGACAGTTGAGTGAAGATTGACGGGTTTGAGTTAACGAGCGTCAGCGAGTTTACGAACCCGTCATCCCGGCCGAACGAAGTGAGCGCCGGGATCTCGTGCCACAAACAATGTCGAGGGAGATTCCTGCTTTCGCAGGAATGACGAATAACCGCCCTAACGCTTAACACCGCGTTTGGGTAATACGCCGCGGGGGTCTATGAAGACGAACAACGCTTCATCCAGCTTCACGCCGAATTGGGGGTTTTGCAGGCGCACGCTGGTGTTCTGACCGTTGGCATCGGTCACTACCAGTTGCTGAAGCGTGAGGGGATTATCGCTGAACTCCAGCGTGATGCCGCCTTCTTTGGGCTTGCGTTTTTGCACCAGCGTGGCGCGGATGACGCCTGCCGACGACTCGAATTTCGTTAAGCGAATGCTGGGGCTTTCGAGCCGCACGTCGCGCCGTGTCAGGAAACTGGCCATGGTATCGTCGACCGGCACATAGCTCACTTGCTCGACCGCGGGGTCATAGTAAACAACCGTGCTGCCATCGCTTACCAATAATACATTGCTTGGCGTCGCATATTGCCAGCGCATTTTGCCGGGACGACGCAGATAAAACTTACCCGACGCGAGCGACCCATCCGCCGAAATCTGGCTGAAATCGGCGCTGATGGTGGTGAGTCCGGACAGATAGGCTTCTACCCGGGCGATGTTGGCGGTGTTATCCACCGTTTGTGGTTGCACGATGTTGGTAACAGGCACCGCCTCCGGCGCCGAAGGCACCGGTGCCGCGCCGATAATAATTGGAAGCGATGCCGAAAGCAGCACCCCCCTGATGATACGATGAATGTCGGGCATGTTCATGATACGCGAATTAGCCGCAAACCCTGCGCGGGGCAAACGAAAAGGCCGTTAACCGGCCTGACGCACATTCGTGCGTTCGTTCAGCACGTCCTGCGCGCACATCAGGCGACGCTCCCACAGATATTGCTCGGCCTTCGTGCCCGCCTTCATCATGCTGGTGAGTATCGAGCGGAATTGCGAGGCCAGATCGCCCAGTTCCGACAAGTCCATAGCTTCATAGAGCTTTGTCAACGTGGCGCGCGAGGTACGATCGTCGGCAAATTTCTCACCGGCTTTCAGCCGCTCCATCAGCACATTATTTGCTTCCATGTAATTTGCAGAGAAGTTTTGGGTTTCTGAAGCATCCGATTTGGGGTCGTTAAAGGCGCTTTCATAAACCTCACGCAGCGTATTCACTTGTTGGGCGAGTGCGTCGAGGTTGATTTTGTAATAACGGTCAGCGTCGCCGGTAGAGGTTTGCTCGCTCATAAAATGTCTCCTTGTTGAAGGCCTCTCATAGCAAGTAATTGTGACGGTTTGATGAAGATCGGCCAAGAAAATGCAGATTCATCGATTTGTCATAATGTGAGTATCCGGCGCTTGCGCGGCAACGTCGCCCGCTATCCTGAGCGCAGCGTCAGTCCCGCACCAGCACTTCGCGTTTCCCCACATGGTTCGCCGGGCCCACGATGCCTTCCTGTTCCATTTTCTCGATAATCCGTGCGGCGCGGTTGTAACCGATTTTCAGGCGGCGTTGCACGTAGCTGGTGCTGGCTTTGTTGTCGCGCACCACGAATTGCTTGGCTTGTTCGTACAGTGCGCGTTCGGCTTCGGATTCTTCTTCCTCGAACATGTCGCCGTTTTCGTCATCAGCGTCGGGGTCAATCGTCACGGCGGCTTCGTATTGCGGCGCGCCTTGCGTGCGCAGATAGGCCACGATATTTTCCACTTCCTTGTCGGAAATAAATGGCCCGTGTACGCGCGTGATGCGCCCACCGCCCGCCATGTACAACATGTCGCCCTGGCCCAGCAATTGCTCGGCCCCCTGCTCGCCCAGAATGGTGCGCGAGTCAATCCGCGAAGTGACTTGAAACGAAATCCGCGTTGGGAAGTTGGCTTTAATCACGCCGGTAATCACGTCCACGCTCGGGCGTTGCGTCGCCATAATAATATGAATCCCCGCCGCGCGCGCCATTTGCGCGAGGCGCTGAATGCTGCCCTCGATTTCCTTGCCCGCTACCAGCATCAAATCGGCCATTTCATCGACAATCACGACGATGAACGGTAGCGTGTCAGTGGCGAGTGGCTGCTTCTCCATAATCGGTTTGCCGGTTTCGGGGTCGAAGCCGGTTTGCACCATGCGGGTGAGTTCCTCGCCCTTCTTGCGCGCTTCCTCGATGCGTTTGTTGTAGCCGTCGATGTTGCGCACGCCGAGATTGCTCATTAGCCGGTAGCGCTGCTCCATTTCCTTCACCGTCCATTTCAGCGCCACCACGGCCTTGCCGGGCTCGGTGACGACCGGGGCCAGCAGGTGGGGAATATTGTCGTACACCGACAATTCCAGCATTTTCGGGTCGATCATGATGAATTTGCACTGGTCGGGCGTGAGGTGATAGACGAGGCTCATGATCATGGTGTTGATGGCGACGGATTTGCCCGAGCCGGTGGTGCCCGCCACCAGCACGTGCGGCATTTTCGCGAGGTCAGCAATGATCGCTTCGCCCGAAATGTCTTTGCCCAGCACCAGCGGCAATTTGCATTCGGTGTCTTTGTACAGCGGGTCTTCGCACAGCTCGCGCAGATAGATGGTTTCGCGGTGGGCGTTTGGTAGTTCGATGCCCAGCGCGTTATGGCCCGGAATCACCGAAATACGCGCGGAAATCGCGCTCATGCTGCGGGCGATGTCATCACTCAGGCCAATCACCCGGCTCGATTTCACGCCCGGTGCGGGCTCGAATTCATAGAGCGTGACGACAGGGCCCGGCCGCACACGTGTAATTTCGCCCTTTACGCCGTAATCGCTGAGCACACTTTCAAGCAGCCGCGCATTCTGGTCGAGCGCCGTTTCGGAAAGCTGCTTGGGCCCTTTGCCTGTAGGCTTTTGCAGCATGCCGATGGAAGGCAGCGTGAATGCCCCGCGCCGTGCCTGCAGGTCGAGCGCGCTCTGGTCGACGGTTTTTTTCGGTTTCTTGGCCTCGATTTTCTTTTTCGGCCGCGCTTCAATGCGGGGGCCGCGCATTAAATCGTCGCCCTCCTCCTCGTCGATTTCTTCTTCGTCCTCATCGATCTCGTCGTCGTCCTCGTCGTACAACTCCTCCTCCGCATGCGGGCGGCGGAACAGGCCAACTAACTGGCGCGCACCCTCGGCCAGATGACTGCCGATCATCTGCAGCACGCTGCCGATGGCTACCCATTCCTGAAATTTCAGCCCCAGCGCCACCGGCAGGCTTAGCAGAAACACCACGCCCGAAAGTACGGCTAAACCGCCGGTCGTCAGCACCGGCACCAGCTTCACGCCCACTAAAATGCCAATCGCGCCACTTGCACTGCGCAGGCCTTCCGCGTTGCTGCTTGCCGCCAGTAGCGCTAACAACGTGGAACCGGCCACCAGCGCCGTGAGCAGCGCCACAATGCGCCACGCGAAATGCATGCGGCTGTCCTTCAGCACTAAGCGCCATGCCCAGCCGAAGGCGGCGAAAATCACCAGCACGCTCATCCAGCCGGTGGTTTGTTTCAGCATGTCGGCCAAACTCGCGCCCACGCCGCCCAGCGCATTGCGCACCATGCCGCTTTCGCCCACATGGTTTAAGCTGGCGTCGCCGGCATGGTAGGTGGCGAGCGTGGCTGTCAGCAGCGCGCCGAGGGTGACCAACCCCAGCGCCATCAACTCCGGCATGCGCCGACGGATGAACGGGGGCATGGCAAGCTGGCTCATTAATTTGGCAACCATAGTTACTCCACCAACGGTGTCATTCCCCGAATTTGCGTAAGCAAATTATAGGGGAATCCAGCGTCACGCGTCTGCGCGACAAGATTTCCTACGCTGGATCCCCACCTTCGTGGGGATGACAGATGACACATTCGCCGATGGTCTGCCCGCTTTAGCGCAGGTCTCACAGGCCACAAAACATAGCAAAAAATCCCCCGCCCGACAAGATTTCCCCGCCCCCACGCCCCAAAACCCGCATTATGACATTTCAGTGAAGTTTTTGCGCACCGTATGGGCTTTGGGCCCGCCATCGGCTAAAGGGGAAAGGTTATTGGTTGCTTTGGTTCGTGTTTTTACAAAACCCGAGCACCCACTGACCGCAGAAGCAGCATTTCGGCTGGCTTTCTGGCTTGCACCACAATTGGTGCTGTTGTGACATGAGCCTAAAGGAGAATTGTCATGTCTGCTAATAAACCTGACCCGGGTGATCATTTCATGGACAAGGTTATGAAAGACCCAGTCAAAGCCACACTTTTCGTGGTTGCGATCCCGGTGATTGCTCCGGCGATGCTCATCCACACCGTGTGGAAGGGCTTCACAGGAAAATAAGTCTGAATCCTCTGGGGGGTGAAGTGGCACGTGCTGCTTCCCCCTCCTTTTTTCCGACAGCGTTTATTGTGAGCGCATTATGACATTTTGGTGAAGTTTTGCCGCATAATCTGGGCATTGCGCGCGAGTTGCTGTACACTTGGCGGGTTATTGGTTGTCTTGGTTCGTGTTTTTTAAAACCCGGACACCCACTGACCGCAGAAGCAGCATTTCGGCTGGCTTTCTGGCTTGCACCATTTTCGGTGTTGTTGTGACATGGGAGACAGTAAATTCATGTCTGAAAGTAGTAATGAAGGGCAGCCTCTAGCCTTCACGTTCGACGGCGATGAAATGGGGCTGAAGGTTCGCCGTAATGACGACGCGACAGTGTACCTGTCAGTCGTCGATGGCGAAACGGCCGACCCTTACCTACCCATAGAAGTGGGCGGTTCGGGCGACGCCCTTCACCAAGCCTTTCTCTATTGCGACTGCCATAGGGAAGGAAATGTGTTGCATCTCGAGCTTACCGGCAACGGTTTGCAGGGCGGCGAAATAAAGTTTCAGCTAAACTGGGACGATATTCTGCTGCTGCCGGAACATGCCTAGGTCGTTGACCTGGGCGAGTAACGGCAACGGTGCAATCGCATGACTGGGGGGTGGGGTAACTCATCCCCCCATTTTTGAATATGACATTTCCGTGAAGTTTTGCCGCAGGCCCTTTCCAGCATGCAGGCAATAGGCTAGTTTGAGCATTCATTTCGGTCAGTTTCGTTTAGCAATTATTATGCGCGAAACAAAACCAAGTGACAGGGAAAACCGCAAGGTTAGGCCCGTGTACGTTGCGTATGTGTTGATTGCATTTTTTCAACCATTGTGGAGATACTCCGATGAATACGATTATTTGGGGGGGCATTGTGCTTGGCGCAGTGGCCCTGATTTGGCTGGTCGTTCGCGTCAGCAGGCGCGACAAGGTTACCTACCCGCTCGCCTCACTGCCCAAAAAGGCAACGGAAGCGGGATGGGAAGCGGATATGTCGCAACCGCGGACGCGTGCGATGGGGCTGCGGGACGATGTTGACGCTGGGCGTCTTCATCGCGCAGATAACCCTGGCGACGTCGATCTGATGACGGCAATAGCCGCCGGACAGATCGCGGCGGCCAGCTTGCACCCGGTGCAAGTCGAACCGTTGGTGCCCATTTCGGCGGACGACGCTCCGGCGGCGGACAAGCCGGTATGCGCAGTCGATGGCAACGCCAACGATTGGGTGGCGGGCTCCGGCGCGTCACAGGATCAGGCGCCAGCAGCGACTGACAACTGTGCGGTGACGACAAACGATATCGGGGCGACGGTCTCCGATTCGGCGTCGATGACCACCAGTTTCGACAGCACGTCGTAACGTTCGGTCGAAGTAAAGCCTAAGGGAACAGGGGGAGAGCATTCTCTCCCTGTTTTCTTTTTCACCCCTTTTTCCCACTTGCCCCCACCGCCCACCTGCCCTACATTCCATGCGGCTGGCGGCGGGCGGTGAATTTCGAAAACCCGGCCAGGGCCGGAAGGCAGCAACCGTATTGATTGGTAATCGGGTCGTCCGCCAGCCACTTCTCTCGCGCAGCGAGAGAAGTGTAATACGCGCTAACGCGCCTGATGAGGGGCTTGCCCCCTCAAACTCCCGCCGCGAGCGGCTCGCGCCGTAAGCGCTACGCTTGCCAAATCCAATTTCACGCCGCATTTCTTCATCCAATTGTCATACTTCTGGCGCATAGCCGCTGCTAAATGCTTCTGCATGACACAGCCCGCACTCAAAAATATTCTCGTACTCGACGGCGAAAAGGCATCCGAATCCATGGGTGCCCTCGGCCTCATCCGGCAAGACCCCAATGACCGCCAATCCACCAACGCTTTTGCCGATAGCTGCGATCCGCTTGCGCGCAAACATAGCCTGACGCATCGCGAGCGTATCCATCCGTTGCAACGTGGCCGCGGCAATCGCTGGACCGGCGAAGACCCACCCGCGCATGAAAGCGTGCGTCAACTGAATGAGGAAGAAGCGCAAGATGGCCCCGAAGAATTGGCTGCGCGCGCCATTATTCGCCACCCGGCACTACGAACGATCGATGGCATGCAGCTCTATTGCTTCCGCGATCGCTATCCCTACCGCGAGGGTCAGGAAGATGCCGACCCCAATGCGCAGGACCCGAATCATCTGGAATATTGGGTGCGCCGCATGGAGGAACAGTTTGAAACCGGCGAGAAACTCGATGCGGTGATTATTCCTTCTACCGTAGGGCCTTTGAAAGAATCGCTCATCCGGCCATTCATTGCGAAGGTAAAGGAACGCTGGCCGGACGTACGGATCATCCAGAACGATGCACGACGCATGCCCGCCGACCCTCTGGCTGACTTATATCTCGTCAAAGCAATACCCAACGCTGTTTCGGATAATGTTCGTAATTTCCTCCATGTACCTCCGTTACCTCAGCGCATTGCCGAAGACGCAAGAAACCTGAATGATGAAGCGAATCGCCTGCGCGAGCTGGCCCGCGGCCGTAAAGTCGAGGACCTACCCCAGTGGCTTAAACGCCCGGGCGATCCGGGCTATGTCCCCCCGGGTGGTAGCGGCAAGCGCGACCGCAGCTAATCTCTGAATAACCTGTAAACAGCCCTTGGTTTATCCATGCGCGGCGACTATCCTTCTGCCATGAGCCAGCCCCAAGCGAACTACCGCGTGCTTGCACGCAAATACCGCCCGCAGACCTTTGCCGATCTCATCGGGCAAGAGGTGCTGGTGCGCACCCTCACCAACGCGTTTGCCTCGGGCCGTATTGCGCATGCGTTTTTGCTTACCGGCATTCGCGGCATCGGTAAAACCACCACGGCGCGCATCATCGCGCGCGGGCTCAACTGTATCGGGCCGGATGGTAACGGCGAACCCACCACCACGCCCTGCGGCGTGTGCCATAACTGCGTGGCGATTGCGGAAGACCGCCATGTCGACGTGATTGAAATGGACGCCGCTTCGCACACCGGCGTCGACAACATGCGCGAGTTGATCGACTCGGTGCAATACGCCCCCGTGTCGGCGCGCTACAAAGTCTACATCATCGATGAAGTGCACATGCTCAGCAAAAACGCCTTCAATGCGATTTTGAAAACGCTGGAAGAACCACCCCCGCATGTGAAGTTCATTTTCGCCACGACCGAATTGCGCAAAATCCCCGTCACCATTATTTCGCGCTGCCAGCGGTTCGACTTGAAACGGGTCGAGCTGGCCGAGCTTTCGCAGCATCTCGTCAACGTCGCGGCCAAGGAAAATATCCCCCTGCCCGCCGATTGCGCCACGCTCATCGCCACCGCCGCCGAAGGTTCCGTGCGCGACGCGCTGAGCCTACTCGACCAGGCCATCGCACTGCATACCGACGCGGCAGGTGCCATCACCATCGACGCTGCGTCGGTGCGCGACATGCTGGGCCTCGCCGATAAAACCCAAAGCTTCACCCTGCTGCAGCATTTGTTCGCGGGCGAGGCCGAGAAGGCGCTCGCACTCGCCGCTTCGCTACACGCGCAGGGGGCCGATGCCGCAATGCTGCTCGCCGATTTGCTCGACATTACCCACTACCTCACCCGCATTTGCGTCGCCCCGGCGCTCGCCCAGAATCTCAGCTATTCGCCAGCCGAGCAGGCGATGGCAAAGGAAATGGCCGCCACTCTCAGCGTGCCCGCCCTCACCCGCGCCTGGCAAATCATCACCCGCGGCCTCGACGAAATGCGTGCCTCCACCCACACCACCGCCACGCTTGAGATGATTTTGGTGCGCCTCGGCTACGCCTCGCAATTGCCCAGCCCGGCGGAGCTGGTGCGGCAGGTGCAAAACAACCTTTCAAATGGTATGCAAAATGCGCCGCGCATTCCCCACTCCCCCCTTGCGGGGGAGTCAAAACGCGAGAGCGTTTTGGTGGGGGGACGGGGCATCGCAGATTTCCCCCCACCAAATTCGCATACGAATTTGGCTCCCCCGCAGGGGGGGAGCGCACACGACTCACCACTCACGACTGCCACCGCCACCGCTACCAAAATCGAGCCGCAGCCCGTGGTGCAACTGCATTCATTCCTCGAAGTGATCGAGCTGTTCGAGTTGAAGCGCGAGGCATTACTCGCCTCGCACCTCATCAACGACATGCGCCTTGTCGACTTTGAAATCGGGCGGATTGAGGTGAAACCCACGGGCCATATCGGGGCCGACGTGCCTGCGCGCATCAACCGCCGCCTCGCCGAGTGGACTGGTATGCGGTGGAACCTTGTGTATGCCGAATCCGCGCAAGGCGCACCCACCTTGCGCGAACAACGC
>JBJXEM010000053.1:0-4582 GCA_046154225.1 Rickettsiales bacterium | reverse complement strand
CCATTCACTTAACTGAAAAAGCACGCGATTGGCTGGCCGACAAAGGCTACGACAAAGCCATGGGTGCGCGCCCCCTCGCCCGCCTGATTGCCGACAAAATCAAGAAGCCGCTGGCCGAGGAAGTGCTGTTCGGTAAACTCAGCAAAGGCGGCACCGTGACGATTGGCATCGAAGGCGACGACTTAAGCTTCAGCTACACCGGCACCAAGGCCAAAAACGGCAAAGCCAAATCGCGCGATGGGGAGTTGGTGGAGTAGCGCACGGCGCAACCTTCACATAACTTTCACACTTCGCGCCGATTTCTTTGCTAACTTGCGGGCATGAGCAATGATGAAAAAGACGGCCCGAAGCCCGCAAATCCGTGGATTGATCGCCTAGCGAAGCCCGAGCGGCCCTTGCAAACGCCGGTTGACCGTCTGGCAAAACACCTGCTGCCAGGCGATGGCACCATGTGGCCCATGAAATGCCTCGACGGCGAAGAGGCGGGCAGCTTGCATTTTTCCGTGCCGGCGGAATGGCTGAGCGTCGCGCGTGAGAACCATGATTTTCGAGTCCCGACAAGCCTGCACCACACCCATGGCGGCGCCGAGCCTTTTAGCCGTGAGGTAGAAGGCGGGCAAGCGCTTGGCATGTGGCTTGGCGATCAGGCGTGGCCGAAACACTTGGCCCAGGCAGAAGCACGCGCCCTGCTGAACCGCCGCGCCGTAGCACTCAGCGAATCGTTGCAGGATATTTTTGGTATCGTGCCACTCGAGGCACGGCTCTATTTCCCACCCGAGAAACTGGCCGCTGCCTTGCAGGATCAGGGCCATGCCGTCAGCGCGGCCATGTTTCTTGCTACCGATGCTGCCTATCAGGAACTGCTGCGAACAAAGGTACAGGAGCACCTGTTGACACGCCGCGATGTTGAACAGATAAAAGCGGCACACGCGTCAACCCTGCCCCAACCCACCCTCTCGGCTAAAGCGGTCGAGGAGATGCTGGCCGAGCACGGCGATACGTTTGCGGATGTCGATGACGAGGAAAAACGCCAGGTATTCGTCCAGTATACGTCCACCTGCGTGGCCGACATTGCGGCGAACCTGGTGGTGCCCCCTATGGTGGTCGCGCGCTCGGCCAACGGCATTTACTCCCTTCCCTTTACCGACGATGACGGCGAAACAAAATACGTCCCCTGCGACGCTGGCGGACTGGGCCTAAGCGACAACCCAAGCCATGTACTGGTGCTGCGTCTGAGCGATGATTTCCCGGTTTCGCCCCACCCGGCAGAAACCAGCTTGGAGCCCGATAAGCTTAGCAATGTGCACGAACATGATGGCAGTGTTGTGCGCGGCTTAGGCATGGGACTTCGTGCCCAATTGGGAAATGGATGGAGTGCCAGCTACCTCTTCCGAACAGAATTAGGGAACCTTATTGTGCTCTCGACCGACGCACCCAATCCTCAGGAAACACTCACCGAAGCCGAAGATTTTATCGAGCAAACCCGCGACTATTATTTCGAGCAAGGCGACAACTGGCAAAATTACCTCAGGGCACGCGAGATCGACACACCGCCACATTCAAAGGGCTAGGCGAAACGCGTCTATTGTGCTGTACTGGGTCGATGATTCAACGCGCGATGCTGCACATAGTGGTTTGCCTGCTCAGCTTTTCAGCGGCACACGCCCAAACCGTCACCTATTTCAAAATTTCCTCGGGCACCGGCTTTGTCATTAACCGCAGCGGCGATATTGTGACCAACGCGCATGTGCTGAAGGGCTGTCAGTCGATCAGCGTGTTGGGCGAAGGGGGCGAAACCACGGCCCAACTAGTAGCAAGCGACAGCGCGCGCGACCTCGCCGTCATCCGCGCGCCGCTGAGTGCGCGCATGATGGTGGCCCCGCTGCGCTGGAATATCAGCGAGCTGAATGTGGGCGATACGGTGGTGCTGCTGGGCTTCCCGGGCCAAGCCGGGGCCGAGGGGCATGCCAGCTTCAAAAAAACCACCGTGAGTGCCTTGGATGGCCCAAGCGGCGAAGCGAGCTTCATTCAGCTGGCCAGCGTCGCCGAACATGGCAATTCCGGCGGGCCAGTGCTCGATACGGCGGGCAACGTGATTGCCGTGATTTCGGGCATCGCCCAAACCTACCACATGGATGCGCAGGGCCATCCCACAGGCCCCGTCGTCGGCCAGTCCGACGTGGCGATTACCCTCAATGCCCTGCAGGATTTCCTGCGCGACAACACCATTTCCTTTTACCAATCGCAAACGGGGGCGGTGGGCTACGCCGACCCCATCCTTGAATCCAACGCTCATAAATTCATCGTGCCCATTCGCTGCAACCAGGGCGAAATAAAGCCTTAAGGCGCTGGCTTTTCCTGCGCGGGCGGCACGGCCGAATCCGGAATCAGGATATGCGAGTTACGCAGCATGATGATGGAAATCCGACGGTTTCTGGGCGCACGTGGCTCACTCGGCATCAGTAATTCTTTGTCGGCCATGCCGGTGACTTTTTTCGGCCGCTCCTGCTCGAGTCCGGATTTAATCATGAAACGCCGCGAGGCCTGTGCCCGATCGCTCGACAATTCCCAGTTGGTGTACTCCGACTTGCCGGTTTCGGCCGGTGACGCATCGGTATGCCCGGTGATCGACATGTAGTTTGGCAGTTTCTTCAGAATCGTGGTGATTTTAGCCAAAATCGCCTGCCCGTGCTCGGTCAACTCCGCCGAGGCTTGCTTGAACATCGCGAATTTATCCGAGTCCATGACATCGATTTTCAGCCCCTCGGGTGTTTGCGTCACCTGAATATTATCCTGGTATTGCTGCAAGGCTTTATCCTGTTGGAACGCCTGCTCGACCGCGGTTTCGCCTTGCTTGAACAGGTTGGCGTCCTGATCGGATTCGGACTTGGATTCTTCCGGGTTATCGGGCACGGTGCCTGCAGGCGTATGGCCCACCACCAGCGCGGGCGCCGATTGATTGGTTTTGGAACTTCCGATCGTGCTTTCCGCAATGCCACCCTTAAAGCCAATGCCCTGACTGTCCTTGATACCCGTCGTCGGCGTGAAATATTCGGCGAGTCCCTCAAGCTTTGCTTTCGGCGTGCTCGCCAGAATCCACAGCAGCAGGAAGAACGCCATCATCGCCGTCACGAAATCGGCGTAGGCTACTTTCCACGCACCGCCGTGATGCGCATGGCCGCCCTTCTTGATCTTCTTGATGATGATTGGCCGTTTGGCATCATCTTTCTTGTCTTTAGCGGCCATGGTTCAATACCTTAGGTGGCGGCAGGCAGGCTGTTGAGCAATTGCTCCAACTCCTGGAAGCTGGGCTGGTAGATGCTGGGAATCCCCCCCCGCCCGATTTCAATCGAGACTTGCGGCGCGTTGCCTTGCAGATGGCTCACCAGCACCGCGCGAATCATCAGGTAAAACTGATGATCCTGATCATACACCTGTCCCAGCTTGCTGGCAATGGGGCCGACGAAGCCATAAGCCAGAAACACCCCAAGGAACGTACCCACCAGCGCCCCGCCGATGAGGGCGCCCAGTACTTCCACCGGCGCCGTGATTTGCGACATGGTTTTAATCACCCCAAGCACCGCCGCCACGATGCCGAGCGCGGGAATCCCATCGGCCATGCTTTGCACCGCGTGTTGCGGCGCTGCAGCTTCATGATGGTGCTTCTCGAGTTGTTTTTCCATCATGTCTTCGGCCTGGTTGGGGTCTTCGAAGTTCATGGTAATCATGCGCAGCGTGTCGCAGATAAAATCCACCGCGAAATGGTCGTGCATGATGCGGGGATATTGCTTAAAAATGCTTGATTCTTCAGGCTTTTCAATATGCTGCTCGAGGGCGATCATCCCCTTGGTGCGCACCAGTTTCAGGATAACAAACAGCAGGCAAAGCAAGTCTTTATAGTCCTGCGCTTTCCATTTGGGGCCTTTAAAGGCTTTGCCTAAATCCTTGAGGGTTTTTTTGATGACGACCGTTTTGTTGGCCAGCATAAAGGCGCCGATGGCTGCGCCGAAGATCGTCGCCATCTCGTGCGGGGCCGCGTGCGCAATGATCTCGAATTTACCGCCGCTGACCGCGAAGGTGCCGAAAACCATGGCGAAAATGAGTACCACCGCGATAATAGGAATCATGCGCCCTGCTCTCCCCTAGCTTCGAACTGCACCAATCTACTGCAATTCGCCCGCCTTTCCAGCGCAATCGCAATTTCGGCTGCATTGTGCACCACACTGTGGCGCTTGCGTCACGTTCATGCCACCGAATCGAGCGGGTAGAGCCCTTTCATCCCGATTATTTCTTCCAGCGCACGATAGGCCGTCACCAGCTCGCGTACAAAATTGGCGTCACGCAAATCGTCGAGGCTTAACCGGTCGCGATAGTAAGTTTCGATCCATTGCTTTAACGCGATGTATTTTTCGTCGGTCAGGATGACCCCTGGGTGAATGGCGGCCGCTTCCGCGTCACTCATCACAATCCGCAAGCGTAAACAGGCGGGGCCACCGCCGTTGCGCATGCTCTCGCGCACGTCGCGCACATGCACCGTATCGAGCACCCCTTCACTCACTAAACGCTCGGTCAGTTTACGGGC
>JBJXEM010000052.1:0-22847 GCA_046154225.1 Rickettsiales bacterium | reverse complement strand
GTCATGACAGCGGCGCTACCGGATACTGCGGAATTTACGCGTTATCTCACTGCATTCGACGGCCATAAAATCGCGGGTATTACTAAACTATTTGAGCGCCCGGAAATGTCGAACATTCATATCGATGCACTGGAAGTGGCCGAGGCACAGAGGCATCAAGGGATAGCTTCACTCATGCTCGAACACGTGTTCGTCGAAGCGGCAGATAAAGGAAAAGCAGTAACGAACAATGGATTCTCGGATATGGGAAAGCAACATCTCATCCATGTGCAAAACCGGCTGGCTGAGAAATACAGAGTAACGCAAGGCGTTGTTGGTCGTTGCTGATGACTCCCACCTTCGTCCTCGTCCGCCCGCAGATGGGCGAAAACATTGGCGCGGCGGCGCGGGGAATGGCGAATTTTGGGCTGTCGCACATGCGCCTCGTCGCCCCGCGCGATGGGTGGCCGAATGTGCGGGCGGCCGACATGGCGGGCAAGGCGTTGCCGATTCTGGACGATGCGCAGGTGTTTGCCACCACACGTGAGGCGGTCGCCGATTGCCAGTTCGTGCTGGCCACCACCAGCCGCGAGCGGGCGATGAATTTACCCGTGCTAGATGCGCGCGCCGCCATGGCTGAAATGCACACCCGCATCGCGCGCGGTGAGAAAGTCGCGGTGCTGTTCGGGCCCGAGCGCACGGGGCTGGAGAACGAAGAAATCGCGGTGGCCGATGCGGTGGTGACGGTGCCGGTGTCGCCGACTTACCCCTCCCTCAACCTCGGCCAGGCGGCGGTGATTTTGGGGTATGAGTGGTTTGTGCAGGGCAGTGCCACGGGCGAACCTCTCCCTCGGGAGAGGTCTGAATTTTCTCTTGGGAAAATTCAGGGTGAGGGCGCAGGTCCCCACAGCAGCACGCCCTCACCCGAAATCCCCCCTCCTACCTCCCCCCGCAGGCGGGGGGCGGGAGGAGGGGGGATTTCGACCTCTCCCGCGGGAGAGGTTAAAGAAGCCACCGCTACCCGCGCGCAACTCCATGGGCTGTTCGACCATTTGGAAGCGGCGCTTGATACCACGAATTTCTGGCGCATTCCGGCCAAGAAGGAAATCATGTGGCGCAACATTCGCGCGAGCCTGACGCGTGCGGGTATGACATCGCAGGAAGTGGCCACGTGGCGTGGGATTGTAAAGGCGCTGCGGGGCTAGCGTTCGGTGCATACAAGCGTGGTGCGTAGCCCGCCGGGCGAGCCGAAGCGTTGCGAACGAGGGGGAGCGAAGCGGGGGCAATCTATGCTTGCCCCCACACGGCGAAGCCGCCACCTATAGTGTTCCCAAATAAAAATGAGATATTTTTATTTGGGGTCACGCTCGCTTCGCGGTGGAATTCCTGCTTCGCAGTCATTCATAGTCGTCCCAATTAAAATTGGAACGACTATAAAAATCGTCACACAACCTTCACAAAACTTCCCGCCCGGTTTGGTATAGTGGAGGGTAGGAAAATCTATGACCACGCACGTATCAACGCCCAGCACACCCGCCGACCCGACCGGGGCGAACGCCCCGGCTGCGGGTGCCGCCGACGCAGACGCCGCGCGCAAAAAGCAGGAAGCGGCCGCACGCGCGCAAGCCGAAGCGGAAGAAGCCGCCAACGCGCTGGCAACCCGCGAGGCCGAAGCAAAAGCCGCGGCCGAAGCCGAGGCCAAAGCCAAAGCAGCCGCCACGCCAACCTTGGGCGCACGCCTGCAGCGCGGCGCGAAATACACCACCGGGTTTGTCAACGGCACGTTCGAAAACGGCTTTGGCAGCATGGGCAAATGGGGCCGCAAAGGCATGTGGGTGGGCGGCGGCGTCGGCATTCTGCTCGCAATTTCGGGCATGGGGCTCATCATGCCCTTCATGGGCATGGCGGCGGGGTTGTTCGCAGGTGCTGTGGCGGGCGGCACGTTTGGGGTGCTCACCGGTGGCATTCGCCAGGTGAACCGCATCAAGCGGGTCGAGGACAATACCGACCAAGTGCAAGCGCGCGCCAACTCCGCGCAGTTGCGCCAAAGTGCCGTGACACGCGGACCGGATTATCGCCAGAAATTCAATAATCAGCAGCTGCAGCAGAACTACACGATCGACCGGGTGATCCAGTCGGAGCGAGAGAATCGTCAGGACAGTTTCGTTGATCGGCTGAACGCCGAAGGCCGCTACACTAGCCGGGGGTTTTAGATGGCCGTTGATCCGCAGCAGGTAGTGAGTGGCGTGCAGGAAATTGCCTCGGGCGGGTGGCTGAACACCTTAAAAGGTGTGGTGATGGCACCGTTCAATGTGCTCGCCGGGTTCGGCAAAAAAATATTGAGCTGGGATACGATTGTGAAAGGCGGATTTATTTCGCTTGGCCTGTTCGGCCTGCGCACCATCGCGCCGGATTTGGTGGGGGCGGCAGCCGGTGCCATCGGCGGCGACAAGGGCCGCGAAATCGCCAAAGGTCCCGACAGTGTGGGGGCCATGGCACTGCAAACGCTGGGGATTGGCATGGGCGCGGCCGCCACCATTAACGGTGTGGTTGGCGGCGTGAGCGGTATTACCGAAGGTTTTTCCGGCGGCACCGACGTGGCAAGTAGGGCCGGTGACTGGACCGGCGGCATCGTAGGCGGGGTGGTGATGGCCGGCATCAGCGCCGTGGCGATTGGGGCCGTGAAGCATTACATCGACGGTCAGGGCGGCCTGAAACCCGCCGGAACCCCTGCTGTAAAGCCACCCGCGCCTGCAAAAACCACCTGATTTTACGGCCTGCCGGTACACGGCTTATCCCCAGTTTTGGCCTCAATTGTCACAAAACCTTCACTTTTGTTAGGCCCGACCTGTGTTATTCTGGCGATAGTAAATAAGCCCATTCAAGGGATTTGGATATGGAACAGGAATACACACCGCTTAACCATGGCGCCCTCAGCGCCACCGGCACCACAGTCTCGGAAGCCGCCAAAGGCGGGCTGAGTGGGTTGTGGAAGGGTGGCTTGATTGGCCTTCTTGCCCCGATTGGCATTGGGATGGCTGTCTTAGCGGGCGGTGGATTATTGTTCAGCGCGTCGCTCGCCACGCTTGGAACATTGGCCGCCATTGGCGCTGGCGTCGGAGCTATTGGCAGCTTCTGGACTACCGGCATCGGCCTTGGCATCGGCACGCTGTTTGGCACTGTAAAAGGTGCTACGCGCGGCATCGATCGCGTCAGCGGTGAAAAAGCTGCATCGCAAATGATGTCGGCCCAGGTTGAAGCCTACAAAGCACAGGCGCAAACGGCGGGCACCAATATTTACGCACCGCAGGTCAGCAACAAATACGGCTTCCCCGATCAGGGCGCTGCCATGAACCCGGCGCTCGCGAACGTGCAGCTTTCGGGCGCGCAGTATGACGGGGTGGCCGCGGGCCAGCAACGCGCCGCCGGTTTAGCATAGGAGTTAACACATGGCCGTATTCCCACGCACCGCCGCACAGTTTTCCGAACTAGGCAGCAATTTCAAAAATCTCGGCAGTAATTTTACCGGGTCGTTTTCGGCGTTGGGAAAGAGCATTGGCGCCAGTGGCGGCAAGCTAGGCGGTTTGATCGACTGGAGTGCCAATTCCACCGTATGGGCCGCGCGCCAGCCGGTGAAATTCGTCAGCTGGACTTATAAATCCTTCCCCGTGCTCGCCAGTCTCGCCACTATCGGTGGTGGTGCCATTATTGCGGGCAGCTTCCTGCGTAACCGCGCCGAAAAACGCACCCAGCGCGAGTTCGAAGCGCAGGCGGCATCGATGCCGCAAGCGCCTTCGGTGCAAGCCAACAGCTATCAAATTACCCCGCAAGAGTACGCCGAAATGCAATCGCGCATGCGTGACAGCATGGCAGGTCAGGGCGCATCTTCCGGCCATGCCGAGCGTTTTTTGGCGGCCAAACAGGCTGCCGCTGCTATGCCGCCTGATGCCGCAAAGCCCACCGCCGACCTCGCGCAGCTTTAACTTCTCATCGATGACGGCAATGATGGCGCTTTAATGAGCTGCGTAGCCGGAGGCGAGCCACGAAGCGGCAGAGGTCAGCCCGCGAAGCGGGCGTAGGAGGGGTAAGCCCTCCTTCAATCAACGCTAATTCCCGCTTGACGACCCGCCAATAATCGCTATGTTCCGCCTCCCTTTCGGGCCGGAGCGCATATTCCCCTCTCCCGGAAGGTTATTAGCCAACAGCTAATAGCTAACAGCCTACAGCTTTTTAGCTGTCGGCTGTCGGCTCCAGGCTGTCGGCCCCTCTGGGAATAGGAATTTGTTGGAAAGGAAAAGGCCATGACCAAGCGCCATGCCGCAAAATACAAAATTTCACGCCGGATTGGCGAGTCCCTGTGGGGCCGCGCGAAGGATCCGTACAACAAGCGCAGCTACGCGCCCGGCCAGCACGGCCAAGCCAGCGGCGGCCGCAAAAAGAAGCTGTCCGACTACGGCCAGCAGCTGCAAGCCAAACAAAAACTGAAAGCCTATTACGGCAACATCACCGAGAAACAGTTCGCTAAACTGTATGCCGAAGCGATCCGCATGAAGGGGGATACCAGCGAGAACCTGATTGCCCTGCTCGAACGCCGCCTCGACGCGGTGGTGTACCGCATGTGCGTGGTGCCGACCGTGTTCGCCGCCCGCCAGTTCGTCAACCACGGCCACGTCAAAGTAAACGGCACGCGCGTGAATATCGCGAGCTACCGCGTGAAAGAAGGCGACGTGATCGAGATTAAAGAAGCCAGCAAGCAGCTGACCATGGTACTCGAAGCCATGGCGTCACCCGAGCGCGACGTGCCCGAATATATCGAGTTCGACGACAAAGCCGTCAAAGCCACCTTCACTCGCACGCCCAAACTGGCGGATGTGCCGTATCCGGTGAAAATGGAACCGAACCTGGTGGTGGAATTCTATTCACGCTAATTGCGTTTGGCATAGCGGACCGTCTGCGTCGTCGTGTCCGATTTTTGAAATCCTCATGTAGCGCGTTCGGCCTCAAAACAATTCACTGGATTGTTTTTTAACGGCCTTACCATTCCGGTTTCAAAAAACGGCAAGCACTCCTAGCATCCGGCCCACTCTGCCAACACGCTGGAAGAAAGAAAAGGCCTCGGGAAACCGGGGCCTTTTTTATTTGCGGGGTGGGGCCGTGGCAGCTGCTTCTGCCTTCGCTTCACGCACTTGCTGTTGCGCAGCAGCGGGGGTGGTGCTGGCTCCTCTTTCCTGCTGGCCAGCTAACGTAGCTTTGGTGTCAGTACATTTCACGCCGGGACAGTTAATCCCTTTGACCATATCGGCAAACGGATGAGGCTCTCGGGCGGGTGCAGGGCTAGCAGCGGGAGTAACCGCAGGAGCGTTTTGCTCGGCCTGATATTGTTGTGCCATTTCCGGAACGGACGGCAAAGTAGCGCCACTCGCAACTTTGCTGCGCATCTGGTCGCGCGCTGACGTGAGTAATTTCTCATTTCCTTCGTGCAACGTCACGATCCGATCATCGGTTGCTTGCATGCCCAATCCCTCGTCACGGGCCTGATGGACCATCGCCATATCCGACATGCCGGGATTTCCTCGCGCGAATTGATCGTGATCGATTTGCTGGTCGAGTTCTTTTGCCGTCATCGCCACGAGTGCTTTTTTGCCTGACTTATCAGGCGCGCTTTCCACAAGGGCCACCGGCTCGCCATCCATGTTGCGCGCAATGCCTATGGTTTTAGTGTAGGCTGGCTCGTTGCTGAACGCAGGCTTGCTTGCATAATCGCTATCGACTGCCGTGGGTTTGTAGCCCGGCGCGTTATATTGCGCCATTGCCTCGTCGGTGGTCGGGAGTGTGTCTTTGCCGGGTTGCGCGTTAGCAATCATGCGCCCCGCATGATTAAGAACTGTTTCATTGGCCTGATGGAAATTGGCGATTTCAGCAGGTTTTTTCCCTGCACGGCGCATCTCTACGTCATAGAAGCCTGGGCTCGTCTTGGCATAGTCGTCGTGCACCAGTTCACGTTGAATATCTGCCGCGGATCGAATAAGAAGCTGCGTTTGTCCTTTGTCGTCGGGCTTGGTTCTCAAAACAGCCTCAACCTCACCCGTTTTGGCATTGCGCGACACGCCGAGGATGCGGTCATACGCCGCTTCCTCCTGCGAGGCGTATTTCGGTTCCTCAAATGCATCTACAATAGCTGCAGTTTGCTCATCGGACGGTTGATTGGGTAAAGTTGCGCCCATCTAAAGCTTCCAACAAAAGAGATTTCAATAGAACATTCCACTGGGTAATCTGAATGGAATCCCCACAAGCATCACCCTAACCCAAACCCATTAATAATTTGTTAAGCAGTCTGATACATCTGTTAAATTCCTGCGTACTAGTGCTATAGTGCCGACATGGCCCAGCTTCCTGCCCCCTACACCGAACCCTACGATGCCGATGCGATGAGCCGGCTGCTTGAAGAGCAGATGGACGCGATTATGCAGTTGCTTGAGGCGATTCGGATGGAAGACCCAAACGCCGACATGAAACTGGCCGAATTGCTGGAGGGCAAGCCTGACCAGCTGCGCCGGGCGATTATCGAGAAGTTGCGGGCGTTATTGCGTGGGCTTGCCAACGAAAAAGAAAATGAGCTCGATAAATTTGTGGAAGCCGATAAACGCCAGCAGGTCGAGCGCGAGCGCAATATTTTCCTGCAATGGCTCACCTGGATCATGAGCGAAGAAACGCTGCGCAAAATCCGCGAGGCGTTTTTAGCCAGCCCTCGCATGCAGCAGCAGGTGCTGGATATCGGCCAAGCACTCGCCAATTTCGGCGTACAGCAACAATTGCGCGAACAGATGATGGACAAGCGTGAACTGGGTGCGCTGTCGGCGAATGTGAATCAGGGGCAAGGCGAGCAGCGCGGCAAAGACGATGGCAAAGGGCGCACTTAACCACGCGATTTTACAAATTACTTCAGGCAAAATCTACCAGGTGAGATTAACGGCCTTGAACAATTTCATTCGCCAACACTTTGGTATGGAACACAAGTAGCTTTTGTTCAGCTTCAGGTAATACCAAATTGTGTTCTCGTAAATATTGAACCACGCCTTGTGACGCTTTACGCGCAGTTTGTTCAGGCGTATCGTCCTTAAACCCTTGATTTTTTGCTTTCATCAAACCCGCAAGAATAACCTTGACTTCGTCGGCATCAGACAAATGCGTTGTAAGCGATTTAGCGATGCTTAAAGCCGCATCTCTTTCGGTTTGAGTGATGACAATTGGATTAGTCATGAGGTAGCTCCGCTAGTTAGTAGTTACACTGAATCTAGCAGATTATACGACTGAGAAATGTGACAACTTTGTGAAGATTTCCTAAGCGGCACTGGCCTCGGTAAACGCGATACCTTTTTCTTTCAACAGCGTTTGCAGTTCGCCCGACTGGTACATGTCGCGCACGATGTCGCAGCCGCCGACGAATTCGCCCTTGATGTAAAGCTGCGGAATGGTGGGCCACTGGGCGTAGGCTTTCACGCCTTCGCGCAATTCCGGGTCGGCCAACACATTGATGTCTTTGTATTCGCTGATGCCCAGGCGCTCCATGACGGCCGCGACGGTCGCTGAAAACCCGCATTGCGGCAATTTTTTGCTGCCCTTCATGTAGAGCACAATGTCGTTGCTTTTAATGTCAGCTTCGATGCGGGCGCGGGCGGGATTCTCGGTCATGGCGGGTTCCGTTAGTTGAAATGAATAATTTCCGTGCCATCGGGCTTGCGCTCGATATGTGGCTCGGGGGCGGTTTGAATTGTGCTGTTCATACTCGCTTTTAAGGTGGAATTGCAAGCTTCAACCATGGGTTTCATGGCAGTGGCGATGCGTTCAGGTGTCTTTTTCTGCAGCAGTTCAGGTAGGTCGGCGCGGGTGAAATGCAAGCCGCCGCTGACGCAATGGCAGTATGTTTCGCCGTCGGCTTGTTTAATCACCCAGCCCGGCCCGCCGATGAGGTGCTCATCCGCCAGATGCTGCATGCAACTGCTGTAACTTTGCGCCTGCGCTTTGGCATCGAGCTTGCTCAGCAGCCACGGCAGGCCATAGACATAGAAGAGCGGGGCGGTGATGGCCCAGAACAGCAGTAGACGAAGAACAGTGCGCATGGTGAGGGAGGGGTTAGGGTTTAGGGTTTAGGGTATAGCAAGAAAAGCGCGAATAGAACCACAGTTTTTCTGGAATGATCCTGCCATCGCGTTTATCAACCTCTAGACCCTAACCCCTAACCCCTAGACCCTCCCTCATGCCAGCTAGCGCCAAAACCGCCCCGCACGATAGCCACATCACCGCCACCATGATTGCCGATCATGGGCTGACGGTGGAGGAATATGAGCGCATCGTGCAGATTCTCGACCGCGCACCGAATCTGGTAGAACTGGGCATTTTCAGCGTGATGTGGAGCGAGCATTGCAGCTACAAAACCACGCGCAAATGGTTGAAAACCTTGCCCACCACCGGCCCTCAGGTGATTTGCGGGCCGGGCGAGAATGCGGGCGTGGTGGATATTGGCGACGGGCAGGCCTGTATTTTTAAAATGGAATCGCACAACCACCCGAGTTTCATCGAACCGTTTCAGGGTGCGGCGACGGGCGTGGGCGGTATTCTGCGCGACGTGTTCACCATGGGCGCGCGGCCGGTGGCGTTGATGAATTCGCTGCGCTTCGGTGAAGCTTCCAACCCCAAAACGCGGCATATCGTGAATGGCGTAGTGGCGGGCATTTCGCATTACGGCAACTGCGTGGGCGTGCCGACCATTGGCGGCGAGGCGATTTTTCACGCCAGCTATAATGGCAATCCGCTGGTGAACGCCATGGCCGTCGGCATCGCCGATACGGATAAAATCTTTTACTCCAAAGCTTCAGGAGTTGGCAACAAAGTCATCTATTTCGGCGCGAAAACCGGGCGCGATGGCATTCATGGCGCGACCATGGCGAGCGCCGAGTTCGACGAAAATTCGGAAGATAAACGTCCGACGGTGCAGGTGGGCGACCCGTTCACCGAGAAGCTGCTGATTGAAGCGAGCTTGGAGCTCATGGCGACGGATGCGATTATTTCCATTCAGGACATGGGGGCGGCAGGGCTCACCTGTTCGTCGCTGGAAATGGCGGGCAAGGGGAATTTGGGCATCGAGCTTCAGCTTGAAACCGTGCCGGTGCGCGAAACGAAAATGACGCCGTATGAAATCATGCTGTCTGAAAGTCAGGAGCGCATGCTGATGGTGGTGAAGCCAGGCCGCGAAGATGTCGCGTTCGCCATCATGAAAAAATGGAACCTTGCCTGCGCGACGATTGGCGAGTTGACGGACACCGGCCACATGGTGCTGAGCATGCATGGCGAAGTGGTGTGCGATATTCCGGTGGCGCCATTGTCGGAACAGGCACCGATATACGAGCGGCCTTATACCCTCACTACGCCACGCGCTGAAGTGAAGGCAGAAGAAGTGCAGGCGCTGGATTTAGGCCAGTCGCTCGCGGCGCTGCTCGCCACGCCGGACTTGTGCAGCAAGCGCTGGATTTGGGAGCAATACGACCACATGGTAATGAACGACACCGTGGCCCGCCCCGGTGGCGATGCGGCGGTGGTGCGGGTGCATGGCACGAACAAAGCGCTTGCTATCACCACCGATTGCACCCCGCGTTATGTGCTGGCCGACCCGGCCATGGGCGGCAAACAGGCGGTGGTGGAAAGTTGGCGGAATTTGATTGCAACAGGCGCCGAACCGCTCGCCATTACCGACTGCCTGAATTTCGGCAACCCGCAAAAACCCGAAGTAATGGGCCAGATTGTGGGCGCGATTGAAGGCATGGCGGAAGCCTGCCGAGCGCTCGATTACCCGGTCGTGTCGGGCAATGTGTCGCTGTATAACGACACGCACGGCCAGTCGGTGCAGCCGACGCCTGCCATCGGCGGCGTGGGGCTGTTTACGGATGCCAGCAAACGCGTGGGCCTCGGCTTCACCGAAGTGGGCCACAGCATTTTCCTGATCGGCCAGACGCGCGGGCATTTAGGCAGCTCGCTGTATTTGCGCGAGTTGCTGGGAAGTGAAGAGGGCGCACCGCCGCCGGTCGACCTCGTCGCCGAAAAGCACCATGGCCGTTTTGTGCTGGAGCTGATTGCCGACGGCAGGCTGGTTTCGGCCTGCCACGATGTGAGTGATGGCGGGTTGCTGGTGGCGCTGGCCGAAATGTGCATCGCCCGCGGCATCGGCGCGCAAATCCGGTTCCAGACGGATGTGCCCGCCCATGCCTACGCCTTCGGCGAAGACCAGGCGCGCTACCTCATCGCCGTGCCGCCGAACGCCAAGGACGAAGTGACGGTGCGCCTGAACCAGGCCGATATCCGCTTCACCGATTTAGGCATGACCGTGGCGGATTTACTGATTGTCGAAGACACGCTGCGCGCGCCGGTTTCGACACTGCGCGATATTCACGAGACATGGCTACCGGGCTTCATGGCGGCGTAGTATCGCACAACGATACTACGCTTTTTTAATTGCTCCGCATATCGGCATTCTGCCTAATGCTTCGCGCGCTATCGCGGCCCATGGCTGGCTCGCCCTGCTCGCTCTAGTCAGCACGCCCTCACCCAAAAAATGCTTTAGCATTTTTTGACCTCTCCCAAGGGAGAGGTAACGCTGGGGAGATGTTAGTGCATAATGGTAAGATTGGGGAACCTCTCCCTTGGGAGAGGTCTGAATTTTCTCTTGAGGAAAATTCAGGGTGAGGGCGCGCAAGGCTTAATGGATGGTAGGTGCGGTTGGTTCCGCCGCGCGGCCTTCTTCGGCACTGGCAAATGAATCGCGTTGGCGTGGGCCAGCAGCCAAAATTTTCTGAACGTGGCGCGAAGGGGTGACGCATTCCTCTAAGGCGATTTCACGGCTTTCAATACGATCAAGCCGTGCTTCGTTTTGCTTGTGGTCGAATTCCTGCTTGTACGCATTGACCGCGATTTTACCGCCGGACATGAAATTGCCGACCGCCGACAACACACCGTTTAAAGCAACCATAGCCGCGACACTAAAGCTGCTGAACGATGTCACGATCCCAAGCGCGCTGCCTGCGGTAGCCCCAGCCAGTGCTTGACTGGCGGCACCGGTATAGATGAACCCACCCATGCCTTGGGCAACAGACAATCCAACCGCCCCGATAGGGCCGCCGACAAGAAGCATTCCGGCAATTAACCCGTACATGGCAGTGGCGGCCAGCAACCCCAGAAAGAGACCTTGCGGTATACCTTTGAGGGCGCTTGAAAAAGCGCCCTTCCACCATACACGCGAAACTTCCTGTGGATCTAATTCCATAACCATAACTTAAACCAAATTGCTTCTTGTAAGTGTGACAGTTTGATGAAATTCTGGCGATACAACTAAATCGCGAGTACCGTCATGAGCAGCATAAAACCCAAAGAATACAAAGAAGATGTGCGCGGCCAGTACGAGGATTTTCCGTATCCGTTCCGCGACCCGAACGACGAAGCCAAATATTTTCATGGCGGTGACACGCATTCGCTGATGGGTCTATCGCATGGTGGTTGGGGGGGTAAACGCGATTTGCGGCAAGGCGCACGCATACTTATCGCCGGCTGCGGTACGGGCGATTCCGCCGTCATGTTCGCCGAGGAAATGAATGGGTATTCGGGTGAAATCGTGGCCATCGATTTGTCTTCCAAATCCATCGAGATCGCACAAGCGCGGATGAAAAAGCGGCAGCTGAACAATGTCACGTTCCGCCACATGTCGATTCTCGATTTGCCGCAAGCAGGGCTTGGGCAGTTCGACATTATTGAAAGCGGCGGCGTGCTGCACCATTTGCCCGACCCGGTGGCGGGGCTTGCAGCACTCACGCCGCTACTGAAGCCCGACGGCATGATGGCCATCATGGTGTATGGCCAATATGGCCGCATGGCGATTTATCTGGTGCAGCAACTCATGCAGCAACTCGTGCCGCCGGATGCGCCGCGTGATTTGAAAATACAGATTGCCCGCGAGTTTTTAGGCAATGTGCCGATGGGGCATTGGTTGACGACGAACAACCATCACTTGATGGAAGATTTTCATTGGCCCGACGGCAGCGGCATTTACGATTTGTTTCTGCATTCGACCGACCGCGCCTACACCGTACCGCAAATTTATGACTGGGTGGAGGGCTGTGGGCTTCAGCTGACGGATATTTTTAGCCCCAGCATGGATAACCGCTTTTATCTGCCCGAGCAGTATAATGCTTCGCCGCTGTTGCGTGGTATTTTCGCGGCCAAATCGCTGCGCGAACAGCGCACCATCGCCGAGCTGATGAACGGCAACATGAGCAAACATTATTTTTATGCCGCGAAAGAGCCAAAAAATTCCGCCGTCTTCGCCGAAGATATGGTGATCGATTACGGTGCCACGCAGCATTTATGTATGGAGTTCATGACCCCGCTGTTGCAGGCGTTGGAACGGGCGGCATTGGGTGAGCGCGTGCAGGTCCCTGTCATGCCGATGGAAGGTGCGCCGCCGTTATTTCTTACCAAAACCAGGTTTGTGAGCACGCTGTTGTCGCTCATCGACGGCACTCGCAGCATTGGGGCAACCATCGCAACCGTTGCCGCTAGCAGTGGCGTGGCACCGGATGCCGTGCGTGCCGACCTGACGCTGATGCTCAGCGAAATGCGGTGTCGGCAAATGGTGTTTTTGCGCCACGAATCCATCCCGCCCTACCTGAACGGTAAGCAGATCATGGCGCGGCTGCACGCGTTGCGCTAACAAAGGTGAGTTCGGCCATGAGCACCGCAATACCCAAAGAATACAAAACCGACGTGCGCGAGCAGTACGAGGATTTTCCGTATCCGTTTCGCGACGTGAACGACGAAGGCACCCTTTTCCATGCCAGCGACCCGCAATCGCTGATGGCACTGTCGCACGCGGGGTGGGGCGGCAAACGCGATTTACGCGGCGGCACGCGATTTTTAAATGCGGGCTGCGGCACGGGCGATTCCACGGTGATGCTGGCCGAGGAATTGCTGGGTGCGGATAGCGACATTGTGTCGATCGATTTGTCGACCAAATCGCTCGAGATTGCACAAGCGCGCCTGACCAAGCGCGGCCTGATGCGTGCGCACACGCAGTTTCACCACCTGTCCATCCTCGATCTGCCAAGCTCGGGGTTGGGCCAGTTCGACGTGATTGAATGCAGCGGCGTGCTGCACCATCTGCCCGACCCGGCAGCAGGGCTTCGCGCGCTGGTGTCGATGCTGAAGCCCGACGGCATGCTGGTGATCATGGTGTATGGACAGCATGGTCGCCTGTCGGTGTACATGGTGCAGGAATTAATGAAGCATCTGATTGCGCAGGGCACGCCGCGTGCCGAAAAAATAGCCATCGCGCGCGAGTTCCTCAACAACGTGCCGATGGGGCACTGGCTGACGGTGAATAACGAGTTGTTTCTGGCCGACCTGCGCTGGCCCGACGGTAGCGGCATTTACGATTTATTCCTGCACTCGACCGACCGCGCCTACACCGTGCCGCAAATCTACGATTGGGTCGAGGGGGCGGGGTTGCACTGGCTCGAATTTTTCGGCAGCCACACCGACCATGCGCAGTACACACCCGAAAATTACACCATTTCGCCAACCTTGCGCACGATCGTGGCCAAGAAACCGCCGCGCGAACGCGAGCACATTGCGGAACTGATGAACGGCAATATCGGCAAACATTATTTTTATGCCGCGCCCCAAGCCCACACTCCCGCCATGTTCGCCGACGACATGGTGATGGATTACGGCTTGATGCAGCATTTTTTTCTGGGGTTTCTGGAGCCGTTGCGCAAAGGCCTGGAGGCCGCACCCATCGGGACGCAGCTGGATGGGCAAGCGCGGCCCTTCCCGGGCGCGCCGGATGTTCGCATTACCAAAACAAAGCATGTCGTGGCGCTGCTTGCGAAAATCGACGGCGAGCGCAGCATTGGTGACATGGTGGCACAGGTGGCGGCTGAAACGCATGCCTCGCCTGAGGAGGTGCGCCGCGACCTGGAACAGCTTTATGCCGAATTTCGCAGCCGCCAGCTGGTGTTTTTGCGTCATCAGTCGATAGCGCGCTATCGCAACCTCACCGACATTAGCACACGCGTTAAACACCATGTGAACAGCCAAAAACCCTAACCCGCGAGCGCATTATGCCCATGACCGCCGAAGAAATTACCCGCCGCATCAAAGCCGCACTGCCGGATGCGGAAGTGACGCTGGAAGACATGGCGGGCGATAACGACCATTGGAAAGCGACCGTAAAAAGCACCGCGTTCGCTGGCAAATCCCGCGTCGAGCAGCACCGCATGGTGAATGCGGCCTTCGGGGCCGATTTGGGGACGACGCTGCATGCGCTGGCGGTGAGTACGGTGGTGGTTGACGCAAAGCCTATCGGCTAGCATGCGCTCCCCCCTTGCGGGGGAGCCAAATCCGTCTTCGGATTTGGTGGGGGATTCGACGCCGCAAAAGCCCCCCACCAAAATCGCTTAAGCGGCGATTTTGGCTCCCCCGCAAGGGGGGAGCGGGCATAAAGACCATCCGCCGGACGTATAGAAAAAGGGCCGGGATTTTATCCCCGGCCCAGCAGTTGGCAAACCACGTAAAACTTGTTAGCGGCGCACGGCGCCAGTTATGTCATTGGGAGTAAGGGCGAAAGTTGCGGCCGCAGCAAAACTTTCCAGGCTAGCAACTTTTTGAGGGTTAGCCCCTTTTGCCATTAATCCTAGCTCCTCTAAGGAACCAAACACATGGGGGAGGTACCTATCCTGAAAATCAGGATGTACCTTAGCTTGCAAAACCATCGCTTTCGCCAGAGCATCTCCAGAATAAGCAATGTTTGCCACCCCACTCGTTCCTACCGCCATTTTCACCATCCCTGTGCAAGCGTGTATCCGCCCTCATGAAGTCAGATTACCAAACGGTGGTTAACGAGTGGTTAACCTTCGCTAAAATTGTGGGAACTATTTTGGGGGGGTAATTCTGGCCCGTGATACGTACTCGGGCCGTCATCCCCGCGAAGGCGGGGATCCATATGCTAACAAGCCCGGTTAGGGATTTACGATCTATCCACCCTAACCGGGGTAAATTCACATAGATTCCCGCCTTCGCGGGAATGACAACTGTGAGTGTGGGAAGTTGCGGGGATTACCCCAGCCGGGCCAGCAGCGATTCGAACATCACGGCCCCGTCGGTGCCGCCGAGGGCCGCGTCGGCGTGGCGTTCGGGGTGGGGCATCAGGCCCAGTACGTTGCCGGATTTATTGGTGATGCCGGCGATGTTTTCGCGCGCGCCATTGGGGTTTGCGTCGGGCGTAACTTTGCCCTCCGCATTTGCGTAGCGCAGGGCCACTTGCCCGTTATCGTTCAAGGCTTTCAAGGTGGTGTCATCGGCGAAGTAATTGCCTTCGGCGTGGGCGACGGGCAGGGTGATGACCTGGCCTTTTTGGTAACCGCCGGTGAAGGGGCTGGCGGTGGATTCCACTTTCAGCGTGACTTCGCGGCAGTTGAATTTCAGATGGTCGTTGCGCATTAACGTGCCGGGTAGCAGGCCGGTTTCGCAGAGGATTTGAAAGCCATTGCAGATGCCGAGCACATGGCCGCCGCGCTCGGCGAATTTAATGACGTCCTGCATAATGGGGCTGCGTGCCGCCATGGCCCCGCAACGCAAATAATCGCCGTAGCTGAAGCCACCGGGGAGGGCCACGAGGTCAATGCCTTCGGGCAACGACGCATCGCCGTGCCAGACATATTCAGGGGTGAGGCCGCGATCACGCATGACGGTGAACAGGTCGCGGTCGCAGTTGGAACCGGGGAAAACGATGACGGCGGAGCGCATAAATAATCCTTGGTATGTCATCCCGGTTTGCGAAGCCAGTAGGCGCAGCAACACCGGGATCCAGGCGTTACAAAAAATCAGGAGATTTTTTGTAACCAGCAAAATGTCTTCTGACATTTCGCTTAAAGCGGGACCCCGGAGTTTTTTGTCTCCTGACAAAAAATCCGGGGTGACAGGTTAGCTGAGTTCAACGTGGTATTTTTCGATCACCGTATTGGCCAGCAGTTTTTCGCACATTTGTTCGATGGCGGCGCGGGCTTTTTCGGGGTTGGTTTCTTTCACGTCGAGTTCGATCAACTTGCCCACGCGCGCCTGCACGCCTGCGAAACCCATATGGTCGAGCGCCGATTCAATCGCGGCCCCCTGCGGGTCGAGCACGCCGTTTTTGAGGGTGATGTGGATTTTGGCTTTCATGGCTGACCTATGCAGTGGGTGGTGTGTAGTGGGTAGTGGGTGGTGAAGAACACAACTCACCACGCACTACCCACCACTCACGGTATTATTTCTTCTTCGGCTTGGCTTTGGGCTTTGCTTTGGCTTTGGCTAGCGGCTTGGCTTTAGCCGCGGGTTTTGCCTTGGCGGCGGCTTTGGCTTTCACTTCGCCGAAGGCGCTGGTTTCCACCACGTTGGCGCTGGGCAGCACGCCCAGGCGGCGGGCGACTTCGCGGTAGGCTTCTTCGGTTTTGCCGAGGTCGCGGCGGAAGCGGTCTTTGTCCATTTTGTCATTCGTGGTGAGGTCCCACAAACGGCAGGTGTCGGGCGAAATTTCGTCGGCCAGTACGATAAGTTCGGCTTCGCCTTCGTAGAAGCGCCCGAATTCGAGTTTCAGGTCGATGAGGCGAATGCCGTGGCCGTAGAACAGGCCGCTGAGAAAGTCGTTGATGCGCAGCGCGTAATGGCGGATTTCGTCGACCTCCTCGGGCTGGGCGACGCCGAAGGCGAAAATGTGATCTTCGGCGATGAACGGGTCACCGAGCCGGTCGTCCTTCAGGCAAAATTCGATGAGGGGGGCACCCAGCGCCTCGCCCTCAAACGCGCCAAAACGCTCGGCAAAGCTGCCGGCGGCGTAGTTGCGCACAATCACTTCCAGCGGAATAATATCCACCGCGCGCACGAGTTGCTCGCGCATATTCAGGCCGCGGATGAAGTGGGTGGGAATACCCATGTCGTTCAGGCGCGACATCAGGAATTCCGAGATTTTATTGTTGATGATGCCTTTGCCCTGAATGGTGCCTTTTTTCTTGTTATTAAACGCCGTCGCGTCGTCTTTGTAGTGCGCAATCAGCGTGCCCGGCTCCGGCCCTTCGAACAGTTTTTTGGCTTTGCCTTCGTAAATCGGGGTTTTTGGGGGCGTGCTCATCCTGTCTCCTTAGCCGTTGCAGCATAGGAATAATGGGTATCGCCGCAAAAATCTAGGGGAGAGTGATGATTTATAAATGCATGAACTTCCGTGTCCCGCCACCCCTTAGGGGTGACGGGAACACGGCTGCTAGCGCAAACGGCGGCGTCGCCGTATTTGCGCCCGCGAGTTGAACGCATCCACCTGCGAGCCGAACGCATCCAATTGCCTCTGCACCTGTTCAGCGCCGAGAAGCAGGATGGCCGCCACCGGCGCGAGCGCCAGCGGCAGCAGCGGGTATAGCCAGTACCACCCACCACGATCGATGGGAAGCCACAGCGCCCCGCCGACAGCCATGCAGATGATGCTGACGCCAGCCAGCTGCGGCTTCCAGCGATTGGAGATGGCTATGAGGCCAATGCCGCCCATCAAAAATGCCGACAGGTATTTCAACCCGATGGCACTTCGCGGTATGGAGTGATCCACAGCCGCGAGAGCGGCAATGAGCGCCATTCCAACGGCATAGAACGCGACCGCCACCAGTGTATACTGGAGCAATCGCCGGAACTCATGAGGCAACTGGCCCCATTGTTCCTTCAGAGCACGAGGATAGATCAATTCTTTGAACATGACCTTATCTCCACACATACGCAGACTGCAGATAGCGTACAGCCTGTCACCTTTCCTGCCTGTGACACCGAACGTGACACATAACAGAAACTCAAAACAGCCTTCCTCATAGCAAGGTTTGATGACGGTTTGATGAAGGTCGTGAGGAAATCGCTGCAAAGACCGAGTGCGAAGGAGGGCTTTTGTAGGGCTCCCCGCGCACGATTGTGCGCGGGGAGAAAAACCCTACCCGAATATCTCGAGGTTGATCTTCCTGCGAGGAATTCGGTAGCAAAGCGTCGCGATTACCCAGCCGGTAACCGCAACAAGGACCACGAAGCCGAAGCCCGCGGGGATACTCAGCACGGCAGAGCCGTCTGAGTTTTCGGAGAGTACCAACATCGAGTCCCGAGAAATTAGCCAAATATTGGCCACGATCAGGAACGAAGCGATGTCGGCCGCCCACATGGCGAGAATGCGCCCTATCCACCGCCATTGAAATAGCGCGAATGATGCGAACGCCATGATCGGCCATCCGGCGAAGAGGAGCATCACACGGAGCTTTGCTCCCTGTTCTGGATCGTCGCCGATGCCCGCCGCTAATGCCCAGAAGCTGAAAGCGCTGAAAACGCTCCAGCCAATGAACCAGAGGGCGGTTTGCTGAAAAGCACGCGCCCAGGTGGGTGCGACATTTTCAGTAGAGAAAAAAGGTACAGTTTCTGAATTGGTCGTCATGTACTTTCTCCCACTTTCGCATGACACTTATGCTAGTTGTGCCAGACGGAACCCATCAGCTTCTGAAACCGCATGTTTCAAAAATCAGAAAGGCAGTAGAACCTTCATTCTACTCGAAAATGATGACGGTTTAGTGACGATCGTTGAAAATTGCCGTTAATGCCCAAGGTAAGGCATGCGCTGCAATGGCGTTGTTCCCAATGCGGGGGGAGGAGGGGGTACATCCAGCGCCAGATGCTTGGCGGCTGCCATGCTTGCGATAGAGCCATAACCCAGAATACGCGCCCGCTCCGGGTCGTTTGGCGGGTAGATCACTTCGCGTACCTGATCCGGTATATCGCGACTCCAGACATAATCGACCCCTTCGTTTTTGCCTTTATAGCGCGGGTCGGCCTTGTTGCCTTCGATGGTGTGAAGGGTGCCGTCCGGATCAATCTGCTTGATGAAACCGACATGGCCTTTCCATCCTTCTCCGCGATCCATGAAAATTAAATCCCCGGGCTGTGGGGTGTACACGGTGGTGGTCGAATAAAACGCCCCGTGAGCTTGAAACTGCGCCATCAACCCTTTCGCAAGCGGCGAGGGGCGCACCAGCTTGGGCGCGGTCTGGGCGAGGATGTAGGACGCAAAGGCGGCGCACCATGCGTGGCCATAGGTTTTGCTAGCCACCACCGAGGTATAACGCGCAACATCGGGGCCGTGATTGTCGTACCTCACCTCTCCATGGCCCACTTCGCGCGTGGCGTTTTGTAGAATGGCTTGGCCCAACCGTGCCGCCTCGGCATCGGCCTGCGGCGGCAGGGAAAAGGGCTCTTGCGGACTGGCTGTCGACATACGCGATGCTCCCGGTGCATTACGCGTTTATAGCAGCGTTCTGTGACAGGATGATGACGGTGGCGAAATTTTTTGGGGATAACATCAGCGGCCGGGAATGGCGCCGGGCGTGTTGTGTGTGTCGGGCGCCCAAGCGCCTGCGCGCGTGCCGAATTTGTCGAGCACGCCGCGCCAGCCGCGGCGTCCGGCTTCATTCAGCACTTCCTGTTCGCAGCGCGTGGCGACGGCGATTGCGCCCAATTCGTACCCGTTCAATTTATTGTCATGCAGCGTTTTTTTGCTCAGGTAGTGCAAAATTTCGGGAATGAAGCCATCGCTTGGCGAACCTTCGGGCAAGAGTTTCGCCGCCGCGACTTTACGGGCCAGCTCGCGGTCAAAGAAACGGTGTGGATATTTAAACACCGGCTGGGGAATGCCTGTTTTGCCAACCCCGTTTTCGATGCGCACCCCCTCGTTTGGGATAATGGGAAAACTCAAATTACGATCCTCGCGCATGGCGTTTTCGAGCGTGTCGCTGGTGATTTTATACGTCGCGTTATCCAGCGTGCGGCCATTGTAAAAAAGCAGGTTGGGCACATGGCCGGGGACAAAATCCATGTCCATGGAGAAACTGGCCTCGGCGTAGGGGTGGGGGCGTTCGTGCTCGTATTTCTCAGCTTCATCGGCTTGCTGTTTCAGCGTTTGGGTTTGCGTGTTGTGGCCGTCGCCCAAACCCACGGAATCGAGTGCGTCATCCACCACCGCCCAGCCGCTTTGCCAGCCATTGCGTAACGCGTCACCCGTGGTGCGCACTGCATCCGCCGCACCTTGCTGGGCGGCCTTGAGGATAGGCACCTGACGCGCTTGCGGCACGCCGACGATGGTTATTCGCAGTCGCCATTTCCCCTCGTCGTTTTTGTGCAGACGGGTTTCGAAAATGCGGGCGTCTTCGAAGAGATGATAGGGGATGAAAATATTGCTCGGACAATTATCAAGCTGCAGCGGCTTCTGGCTTATGTTTTGTGCGCCACCCGCTTGTGCACCCAGCACTAATTCCGGGCTGATGACGAGCGATTCGTGCCCGTCGGGCGCGAGGGTGCGCGCGTCGATGCCCCCGAATTGCTGCTTTGCCGGTTCAATGTCGACATGGGTGTCGCCTACTTTACTTTTTCGGTGCAATAATGCCAGTTCGCCTAGCGCCGTATCCATTTTCAGCAAGGCCATGTCGTAAGGATGCGGCGAATTGTAAAGCCAGATGGGAAGGCCCACTACGCTGGCAGCAACTGCGGCGCTGCCGATCGTTTTCATGAAATGCCGTTTGCGGGCGCCCTCGGGCGAGAGGGTTTCCTCGTCGGATGGGCTTTGTCGGCGTTTCAGCATGGCATGAGCATGTGGGGCTGATGGGGGTAGCCGATAGGGCGCAAGATCAAGCATATCCGCGGATGACGGAGGTTTGCCAACGGGTGCGTGCGGGGGTGTGGACGGAGCATTCATACCCAGAATTTACCACGCAATGGTTACGTTTTGATGAAGGCCGCACACAAAATCGTCGCTATTTTTCGATGCATCTGTTAGTATCCACTGTGGATAGATTCGCGGCAGAAAGCATGACTGCGGACTTAGGGCTAGACAACCGATAAACCACAAAATGTTGTTGTCAGCCTATGAGCGAATCTATATATAGTGGGTCGAACGATTCATCACCCGAACCCACGGTTACCGACTCCATGTCCAGCTTCGCGGCTTTTGTCTCACCGTTTTTCGGCCCCGTGCCCGAAAAGCCGGTGCGTGTGACGCGGGCGGCGGTGAATGGTCGGCTGGAATCGGCGGCGTTTACCCATGCACTTGTGGCGCTTGCGGCTAAACTCGCGGCTGTAGATGGCACACCGAACAAAGCCGAATATGCTGCGTTCTATGCCCTGTTCGTTGAGGGCGAGGGGGCCGAAGCCGCGCTGCGCCGTAGCACCTTTATCCGCATGGTGAACGACCATTCGAGCGCGCTGCAATATGCACGGCAAATTGCCACCATGACGGTGGGCCAAACCGATTTGCACCGCGACCTGCTCGACCGGCTGGTAAAAATCGCGACGGCCGATGCGGCACTGAACGCGGCGGAAATTGAATTGCTGCGCGCCATTTCGGATTGTTTCGCCATCGGCCGCGACGATTTGCGTGGCCGCCTGAACCAGACCATGACGCAAGCCGGTGCCTCGCCCTACACGGTGCTGGGCATTTCGCCCAAAGCGACGGATGCGCAGTTGCGCGAGCATTATTTGGCACGGGTGCAAAAGCTTCACCCCGACCGTTACCACGCCGCGGGTGCCACTGCCGACACCATTGCCATGCTGAGCGACCAGCTCGCGGCGGTGAATGCGGCCTACCGCGCGGTGCAGCAGTTGCGCGCCAAGAAATTCGCCTCCCCCCTCGGCCAATGGTGGGGGCGCAAAAACGCGTAAAGGCGCCGGGGTTGCCCGACGCCTTTGACGTTACCTTATTCCCGCCGCCGCCCCGAGGGGCTTTGGCGTGGTAACCCGCCTACGCCCCTAGAGGCTACGGCGTGGTAAACAGTTGCTTGCCGAGCGACTTGGGGCTTGAGAGAAATCTCAAGCCCTCTTTTTTTGTTCTTACTTTCGGCTGATTCTCGTGGTCGATTGCGTCGTCGCGTCCGCTGCTCAGTCGGTCATGTACATTGCAGTACACTCCCTCCCTGCGCACGGCCGCTTCTAGCACTCGCCTCACGATAATCAGCCTGTCTCAGTAAGAAGATGAGGGCCGATCAGTGCACTTAATGTAGCACACGAAGTGCAAAATACTAGGGGGTTGTGTGACTTAATTGCGAGAGCTCGCTTGGTTTGTGAAATGAGGCGGATGGGTGGAAACGCTGGCGTATCGTTCAATACTATGTGGATATTTGTAGCGATCTGCGAGCCACTCTCGCTCCCCCCTTGAGGGGGAGCCAAAATGCTCCTTGAGGCATTTTGGTGGGGGGGGAGTTGGATTCTACCGCGGCAGGTGTGAGGTTTACTTGCCCCCCCACCCAATCCGCTTGAAGAGGACGGATTTGGCTCGGCATTGTTTTGGGAATCGCCTCTCTCGCTTCGCTCGGGTGGCTCCCCCTCAAGGGGGGAGCTAAGGGCGATTGTCACCCAATCTTCATATTACCCCCCCCGTTATATGTTAATCTTTACCTGTTACCTGCCTGCTCGATTTCACCATTTGGATTCATCCAACCTTGGTGTTTTTCGACCGGCTGTAACTGAATGTGAACGAAGCGATTCGTCCACCTTCTGTTGAATGATGTCGTTTAACAGAGCAGGCCACCACCCGGTGTGTCTGCGAAACCTCGATCCGTCGGCATGGTGCTGGCGGTGATGTTGATCTATGAAAGGGTCAGATAAATGTTGGGGCTATTCCATCTAAGCGGGTCTGCTAGGATGGAAATATGTACGAGAGAAGAAGCCGTCTAACGCCTCGCCAGCAAGGCAAGCTGATTGAGCATTTTGTGCTTGGCGCGACGGCGCGTGCG
>JBJXEM010000051.1:0-39743 GCA_046154225.1 Rickettsiales bacterium | reverse complement strand
CGGTGCCTAGGGGAATGCTGCGCGTGCAGTCGGCCAGTTTGCCGGGCAGGCGCAGGCGGCTGGTGACATTCTGGCGCTTGATGCTTTTTTCTTCCTTGCGCCGCAGCCGCTCTTCCGCACGGTTGATAATGTGGTTCAAAAGCGCCGCCGACTGCGCCACATCGCCCGACAAAAAATGGTCAAACGGGTCACGAATGGCGTTTTCCACGATGCGTGCGGCTTCGGCAGAAACCAATTTATCCTTCGTCTGGCCCTGATATTGCGGGTCTTTGATGAACAGCGACAGCACAATCACCGCGCCCTGCACCACATCGTCGGCCATGATGGCGCTGGCTTTTTTGTTTTTGGTCATGTCACCCAGTTGGCGCAACCCTTTGGTGAGCGCGGCGCGCAGGCCTTGCTCGTGGGTGCCGCCTTCGGGCGTGGGGATAGTGTTGCAGAAATACGAAAGATGCGCGTCGTCGTCTTCGTATTGCGGCCAGGCGACGGCCCATTCCACGCGGCCTTTACCTTCGGCAAGCGTCGCTTCGCCCGCGAAAATATTCGCGACTAGTGGCCGATTATCCACCTCCTGCCGCAGAAAATCCTCGAGCCCGCCAGGGAAATGAATGGTGGCGGTGGCGGGAACTTCGGAATCTTCCTTCAACAGCGACGCATCGCATTTCCAGCGGATTTCTACGCCCCGGAACAGGTAAGCTTTCGAACGCACGAGCTTATAAATCCGCTCGGGCCGGAATTTGGCTTTGGGGCCAAAAATTTCCGCATCCGGGTGGAAGGTCACGCTTGTGCCGCGCCGGTTTTTAATCGCGCCGATGTTTTTCAGTTTCCCCTGCGGCGCACCGCGCACGTAATCCTGCGCGTAAAGCTGCCCCTCGCGCGCGACTTCGACGCGCAGCTCGTCGGACAGCGCATTCACGACCGAGATGCCCACCCCATGCAGGCCGCCTGCGGTGTGATACACTTTGTCGTTGAACTTACCACCCGCATGCAGCGTGGTCATGATAACTTCGAGCGCGGATTTTTTTGGGAATTTGGGGTGCGGGTCGATGGGGATGCCGCGGCCATTGTCGCGGATGGTAATCACGTTGTTCGGCAGTACGTCGATTTCAATGAAGCTGGCGTGACCGGCCACGGCTTCGTCCATCGCGTTGTCGAAGACTTCGTTGATGAGGTGGTGCATCGCGCCTTCGTCGGAGCCGCCAATATACATGCCGGGGCGGCGGCGCACGGGCTCGAGCCCCTCAAGCACTTCAATATGCTCGGCGGAGTAGCCGGATGGCACGGGTTTGGCCTTGGCAGCGTTTTTGGCGAACAGGTCGGACATAAGGGGGGGAATATAGCGGCAACGCTAGGCTGCACAAGGGTTTTCGTATTTATTATCCGACAGTTTATGCCAAGGCGATTTGGGCGCTGTTTTGGCTACGGGCGGCCTCGCGGGCGGTAAATTGTCCCTGCGGTGTACCATCCGTGGTTGCCGTGGTGTGCGCATGCGCATCACCGCTTTTTGCAAAGTACGTCGCAAGCCCCACGGGCAAAATGGCGGCACCGCAGGCAATAAAATGTGAAACAAGCGTTGCTAATCCGCCGGCAGCGCCCGCATGCGCCGTAGTCGCACCCAAAGTGTCACGCATGGAAAGAGCCATGCTACTGCCAGCTCCTTGCCCGGTGAGTGAGGCAAAAAAGGTAAATGCCACACTGATGGCACCAAGCACACTGGGTAAAGCGATTAGCAAACTCGTAGCGAGAGCCGTGTAACGGATTATTTTGCTCCAGTAGATGGGGGCATTGGGGTCCTCGCGTTTTTCCAGCCAACGCGCCAGCAAAGCACCGCCAATACCAATCACGCCTGAGGCCGCGATGGAAACAAGTGCACCGCTGGTCATGCTAAGACCAAGCACATTGATTGGCGTAGTGGAGGTCAGTGCTCCCCCAATGCCCGGAATGGCAGCCAGCCCGCCCTGCAGCCAGCCAGCCACGCCACTGCCATATGGATTGGTGACAGGTGCGCCGATAAAACTCATCATGTTGGCGGCATCATCAGCTTTTCCAAGACCGAACATAGGCAACAGGTACGGCAAGGCAGAAAGCGCCGCAACGCCTGCAGCAAGCCCTATCCCCCAATGGTGCAGCGTATGGGAGTGGGAATGCTCAACTGTCGCGGCGCTGTCGATTATAAGCTCCGCGCGAGGGGACGGGCCGATTGCGTAAGGCGCGTCACTTCACTCAGGAACCCTGGCCCTTTCGTCGAATCGAATTCTTTAATCACAGTACCGTCTGCTCGCATCAAGACTGCATGGCTTACGTCGTAAAGCTCCAGTCCTTTCGAGCGCAAAAATTGGCTCGCTGCATTGTATCTTTCACCTTGGGTGTTGCCCGGTGCCGAAAGACTTATGCCGGGAGCGGTTTCAATCTTTCCGGTAATTCGATTTTTTTCAGTAAACGGGACGCCTGGACTGAATACGCTGACATATTGCAAGGTGACGCCCGGCAAATTATCGGCACGTATGAGGTTCGTGTAGTCATGCTGGCTGCCGCAGCCCGGAAAGGCAACATACAGCAAGCGATAGCCGCCACTGGCGGGAGAGTTGGAGGCTTTTTCGAATTGGGCACGTGCGACTTCGATTGTCGCCTGGGCAACGGCCGGAAGTTGTGCGAGGGGTGTAGGCATAAATAGGCTCCGCATGGTTACGTGCGCTGTCTAACAAAACCATAGCGGTGTTGTATGACGATTTCATGACAATTGCAGGTATTTAGGCCGCCTGAGAGGCAGGTGCTGGCAGCAAATTTGCGATTTCACCGGCAATCGCGCGGGCGTTGATGAGGCGGGCGGCCTCGGAATTGTTATCCGCCGTGATGAACAACGTCTGGTCGGCGCGCAGCTTGATGCGGCCGGTATGTTTGGCGATGTGCGCAATAAGTGCATCGGGCGCGGCAAATTTATTGTCGCGGAAGGCGAGCACCACGCCTTTGGGCCCCGCGTCCATGCGCGCGATGCAGGCGGCTTTGCAGATGATTTTGAGGTTCAGCGTGGCGATGAGATGCTCTACTTCGATGGGCAACCCGCCAAACCGGTCGACCAGTTCGGCGGCGAAGCTTTCCAGCTCGGCCACGCTCGCAAGCCCTGCTGCGCGGCGGTAGAGCGACAGGCGCAGCGGTAAATCCTCCACATAGGTTTCGGGGATAAGCACCGACATGCCGAGATTGATTTGTGGGCTCCAGTCCATCGTGACTGGCAACGAATCATCTGCGGTGCCCTTTAATTTAGCGGCGTTGCGTTTGCGCAAATCCGCAATCGCTTCCTCGAGCATGGCTTGATACAGTTCGATCCCCACTTCCTTGATGTGGCCGGATTGTTCTTCGCCCAGCAAATTGCCGAAGCCGCGAATATCCATGTCGTGGCTGGCAAGTTGGAAACCAGCACCCAGTGAATCGAGCTGCTGCATCACCTCCAGCCGCCGCTCGGCGTCGCGCGTTAGCTTTTTCTGGTAGGGCAGGGTGAGATACGCATAGGCGCGCTGTTTGCTGCGGCCTACCCGCCCGCGCAGCTGGTAAAGCTGGCTTAGGCCGAACATGTCGGCGCGGTCGATAATCATGGTGTTGGCGGTCGGAATGTCGATGCCGGATTCAATGATAGAAGTGGACAGAAGCAAATCGTATTTGCCGTCGTAAAATTCGTTCATGATTTTATCAAGCGCCACCGCGCCCATTTGCCCGTGTGCGGCGGCGATTTTAATTTCCGGCACCAGCGTGGCTATTTTTTCGCGCAGTTCGGCCATGTATTTCACCCGCGGCGTGACGTAGAACACTTTGCCGCCACGGTGGTATTCGCGCAAAATCGCCTCGCGTAGCACCACCGGGTCGAACGGCATCACGTATGTGCGCACCGCCAGGCGGTCGACCGGCGGGGTGGTGATGAGCGATAATTCGCGCACGCCCGAAAGCGACAATTGCAACGTGCGCGGGATGGGCGTGGCTGAAAGCGTCAGCACATGTACATCGGCTTTCAGGGCTTTCAGCTTTTCCTTCTGCGCCACACCGAAATGCTGCTCTTCGTCGACAATCAAAAGCCCGAGTTTTTTGAACTGAATGCTGTTCGCAAGCAGTGCATGCGTGCCAATCACGATATCCACTTTGCCTTCGGTTAAATCGAGTTTGGTTTGCGCGGCATCCTTCGGTTTCGTTAGGCGCGACAGCATGCGGATAGTGAACGGCAAATCGCGGAAGCGCGTGGTGAAGGTGTGGAAATGCTGTCGAGCGAGTAGCGTCGTCGGGGCGATGATGGCCACTTGCTGGCCGTCGCTGGCGGCAATGAATGCGGTGCGCAGGGCCACTTCGGTTTTGCCGAAACCCACATCGCCGCACACCAGCCGGTCCATGGCGCGGCCGGCCAGTAAATCGGCGCGCACGTCGTCGATGGCCTGTAGCTGGTCTTCGGTTTCGGTGTAGGGGAAACGCGCGACGAATTCGTCATACGCGCCGATATCGGCTTTCAGCGCCGGGGCCACAATCGCGGCGCGCTCGGCGGCGACTTTTAGTAGTGCCTCCGCCGCCATTTTGAGGCGTTTTTTGAGGGCCGATTTGCGCTTCTGCCATGCCACGCCGCCCAGTTTGTCAAGCGCCAGCCCTTCCTCCGCCGCGCCATAGCGGCTCACGAGGTCGATATTTTCCACCGGCAAAAACAGCGTTCCGCCGTCGTAAATCAGCTTCAGGCAATCATGCTTGGTGTCGTTCACTTCGACGGTGATCAGCCCTTCAAACCGGCCAATGCCGTGCTCGCGGTGCACGATATGCTCGCCCTCCACAAAGCTGGCAGCTTCGGCTAAAAATGCCTCGGACTTGCGGCGTTTTTTCTGCGTGCGAATAATGCGTTCGCCGAACATGTCCTGCTCGGTGAGTAGCAGGTAGTCCGGGGTTTCGTAACCTTGCTCGACGGGGAGAACGACGAGGGATAAGCTCCCTCCCCCAGAGGGGGAGGGTTGGGGTGGGGGCGTTAGAGGCAGAGTCTCTGCATCATTCAGCCCCCCTCCTAACCTCCCCCCTCCAGGGGGAGGAATTTCCAGCATCTTCGCAATGCGATCCGCACTACCGGCAGAATTGGCGGCGAGGATGACGGGCTTTTTCTGGTCAGCGATGAATTGCTGGATCAGTTCCACTGGGTGCGCGCCCTCGACATGGCGGCGGGCGGAGAGTTGCGGCGAGCTGCGGAACCCTAAATCCACCGCACCATCCACCGCAAAAGCGCTGAGAGTGAGTTGCGGCTGGTGCGCCCAACTACGGTCAAAATGGTTGGCATCGAGGAATAGCTGGTGCGACGGCACGGGGTGGTAAGGCGCACTGTCGCGGCCATGGTGGCTGAGGCGCGCCTGATAATAATCGGCGATGGTGTCGCTGCGCTCTTCCTGCATGGGCCCGACGCGGCTGTCGAGGCTCAGAATCGCGCCCGGTGCGTAATCGGCCAGCGTGTCGAGCCGCTCGTAAAACAGCGGCAGCCAATGTTCCATGCCGCTCGCGGTGCGCCCGGCGGAAATGCTTTCATACAGCGGGTCGTCACGCGTGACGGCGCCGAATAATTCGAGGTAACGCTCGCGGAACCGGGCGATGGTGTCGGGTTGCAGCAGCACTTCGCTCACGGGCCGCAACTCCAGCGTATCGAGCGGCTGGTCGCTGATTTGGGTGAGGGGGTCGAAATGACGCAGCGACTCAATCTCGTCGCCAAATAGATCGATACGCACGGCCTCGTCATGCCCCGGGGCAAACAGGTCAATCAACGAACCACGCACGGCGAATTCGCCCGCCTCCATCACTTTGCCCCGCCGCTGGTAGCCGTTGCGCTCGAGGAACTGAAACAGCGCGTCGCGTTGCAGCGTGTGGCCCTTGGTTAGCACAAACCGGGCCTGAGCAAAAAGGCTACGCGGCGGAAGTTTTTGCGTGGCAGCGTTTACGGTGGTGAGGAGGATATAACTGTCGCTCGGTTTGGCTGTCGCCAACGCACTCAGTGTCGCCAGCCGCGTGGCGGTGATGGCAGCGCTGGGGCTTACGCGATCATAGGGCAGGGTGTCCCACGCGGGCAGCATCAGCACCGTGATTTCGGGGCGGATAAAGCCACACAACGCGGCAAGCGTGGCCATGTCTTTGTCGCTCGTCAGCACATGCACCAGTGGGCGCTGGCTTTCGGCCACCATGTCGCACAAAAGCTGCGCTTGGGCGGCAAACGGAATGGGGGCAACGGTGAGCGCAATTCCCGGTTTCAGGCCGTTGATGATGGCAGGCGATAGCGGCATCAGGCGGCGGGCGAGTGGCGCAACTCGGCCAGCAGTGGCGCATATTCGGCTTTGGGGCACGGCGTTTTTTCAATCAACCAATTCCAAATGTCGGCATCGTCTTCATCCAGCAGCGCTTCGAACAGTGTCATTCGCGCTTCGTCCATACCGCTTAGCGCGCGTTCGCAATAGCGGCCCAGCACCAGGTCGGTTTCCTTGCAGCCGCGATGCCAACTGCGATAGGTCAGGCGTTTGCGCCACAGCTCGGGCGGTAGGGGCGGATTTTGGGGGGTGTTCGGATGCATCTGCTTGACTCGGTGGATGGTGGGCGCAACATAATGCCAACCAGCGAATTCGCAAGTGCCAAACAGGGGGTAAAAGCGTGAAACGTAGCGTAAAGCCCGTCCCGGTGAATGCCTCTGAAACCCGCGCGGGCGAAGGTGTGATGCTGATTGTGCAGCATAATGCCGACAAAGCCCTCATTATCGAACGCGTGAACGAGACGGCCGCCAACATTCTAGGCTACGAGGTCGATGAAATGAAAGGCAAACGCATTGAGGCGTTTTTAGGCAGCCGCACCGCAGAATTTTTAACCGACGAAGTGGAATATGCCGACGATGCGCCCGATTTCGCCGACGTGCTGGCCCGCCACCGGGTCATGCGCCTGCGCCACCGCTCGGGCGAGGAAAGTGCCGTGGAATGCACCGTGTCGCGCGTGATGTCCGAAGGGATGAATGCGCGTTTCCAATTGGTAATCCCGAACGAACGCGAAGTGCGCGCCAATCAGAAAATCCGCGATTTTATTACACTCAACCTCGCCGGACGCATGGTGGTTGAGCCTAAAACCAGCCTGCCCAATCACCACACGGCCGAAGAATTTTTGCCCCTGCTGAAAAACTTCCTCGCCGAAAGCGAGATTGAAGCAGCGTTCGCCATTTTACGCATCGACCGGTTCGATAAAAGCGTCGCCCGTTATGGCCGCGACGCGTGCGTAGGCCTGTTGCAACACGCGGCGGAATGCTGCCGCACGACCTTTCGCAGCGAAGACCTTATCTTCGCACTGTCCGACCGCACCATCGGGCTGGTACTGTTCGACATCAGCCGCGAATCGGCCCGGCTGGTGCTGGGCCGCCTGCGCTGGAGCATTCGCAATCACCGCCTGCGATTCGGTGATAAGTCCGATTTCACAAGTTCCGTCACGGTGCTGTTCGACATGCTCGACCAGGAACGGGGCGACGGGCTCCTCGCGCGCTGCGAATCGGCCATGGAGGCCGTGTCGCTCGACGAGCGTAACAGCTTGGTCGAATTGCCCCAGTGAGCCTGAGGCCACAGCTGCTTTATCCGTGGTTTACGCCGGTCAGCAGCCTGAAATATATCGGTCCGGCCATGCTTCAGGCGTTCCAGCGCCTGCTTCGCCCACCGCGCGTCACGCAGCCCGATGCGCTACCCGCCCCCGTGCTGCGCGACTTGCTGCTTCACCTGCCCACCGGCACGATCGACCGGCGTCACGTGAGGCCGGTAGCCAGCCTGAGCAAGGGCGAATACGTCATGCTGAGCGTCACTGTCGACGAGCATGTGCCACCGCCGCGTGGGCGTAAATTGCCCTACCGCATCGCCACCCACGATGAAGCGGGTGATTTGCTGACACTCGCGTTCTACAACGTCAAAGGCGATTACCTCAGCCGCCAGCTGCCAGTGGGCGAACAGCGGCTGGTGGGCGGCACGGTCGAAATGTATCACGGCCTGCCGACCATGGCGCACCCCGACACCATCGCGCCCATTAGCGCCAGCGCGGAAATCCTTCGCCTCACGCCCACCTATCCGCTCACTTATGCCCTTAGCCAACGGCTGTTGCACCGCGCGACATTGCAGGCGCTTGGCCGCGTGGCCGATGTGCCCGAATGGCTGGATGCCGCCTTTATTGTGCAGGAAAAATTTATCGGTTTCACCGCCAGCTTGAAAGCCATTCACCAGCCCGACACCGATACCGCGCTGCTACCCGACCAACCGTATCGCCGCCGCTTGGCCTACGACGAGCTGCTCGCCAACCAGCTTGCCCTCGCACTCGCCAAGCGTTTCGAAACACGTGCAGCATCCTACGCCATTTCGCCCCAGCCCGAGATTGAAGCACGCTGGCGCGCTGTACTGCCTTTTTCGCTGACGACAGGTCAGGAAAATGTACTCGCCGAAATTCGCCACGACATGGCGGATGGCCAGCGTATGGTGCGCCTGCTGCAAGGCGACGTGGGTAGCGGAAAAACCATTCTGGCCTTCGCCGCCATGGCGCAAGTCGCGGCAAACGGTCTGCAAGCTTGCCTCATGGCGCCAACCGATTTGCTCGCGCGCCAGCATTTGGCAAGCCTTCAACCGCTTGCTGAAGCAGCCGGACTGCGCCTAATGCTGCTTACGGGCAAACAGCGCAAAAACGAAAGTGCTTCCGTGCGCGAGGCCATGGCGCGTGGTGATGTGGATTTAGTGGTGGGCACGCACGCATTGTTCCAAGACGACAGCGCCTTCAAAAAACTCGGCCTCATTGTGGTCGATGAGCAGCACCGCTTTGGCGTGGGGCAACGCTTAAAGCTGGCCAGCAAAGGGCAGGCACCGCATCTGCTGCAAATGACCGCTACCCCCATCCCGCGCAGTTTGGGCATGACACTGTATGGCGACATGGATATTTCCTCGCTCACCGAACGCCCGCCGGGTCGCAAGGAAATCGACACGCGTGCCATTCCATTTTCGCGCACGGGCGAAGTCATCGAAGGCCTAGCGCGGGTGATGGAAGCCGGCGAAAAAGCCTATTGGGTGTGCCCGCTGATCGACCCACCCGACCCCGACAACAAAAACTTCGCCACCATGCAACTCGCCGCCGCCGAGGAGCGTTTTGCCGAATTGAACGCGCGCTTCCCCGGCAAAGTGGGCCTCGTGCATGGCCGCATGAAACTGCCCGAGCGCGAGCGCGTGATGCAGAATTTTGCGCACGGAAATTTGCAGTTGCTGGTCGCCACCACCGTAATTGAAGTGGGAGTGAATGTGACCACGGCCACGGTGATGGTAATTGAACATGCCGAGCGTTTTGGCCTCGCGCAATTACACCAGCTGCGTGGGCGTGTGGGTCGCTCCGACAAAGCCTCGCGCTGCGTGCTGCTTTACCACACACTCGGCGAAATCGCTAAATCGCGCATTGGTATTTTGCGTGAAACTAACGACGGATTCCGCATCGCCGAAGAAGATTTGCGCTTGCGCGGTGCGGGCGATTTACTGGGCACCCGGCAAACCGGTCTGCCGGAATTTTTGCTGGTCGATTACGCCCACCATCTCGATTTAATCCGTATCGCGCACGATGACGTGAAACTCATCCTGCATCACGACCCCGATCTAACTACCCCGCGCGGCTGCGCGCTGCGCCTACTTCTCAGCCTGTTCGACTACGACCAGAGCCTGATGACGTTGCGCGATATTTAGGTTTTTTGTCATGCCAGCAAAAGCTGGCATCCAGTTTTTGAACTGTGCTCGCGCGCTGGATGCCAAAACAAGTTTGGCATGACAAATGACAATACTTTATGACTTCGCCAGAAGTGTCAAAATCACCTCAGCCGCTTTTTCACTGGGCGATTGAGTGTCGTTCACGCCCAGCATGGCGGCGACGTTATTTAACTCGCGTCGCTGCGCATCGCGCACGGATTCAAGGGTGAGCAGGGGCTTCAACTGTGCCACCAGTTTTTCCGCCGTACAATTTTCCTGCAGTAACTCGGGTATCAACTCGCGCCCCAACAGCACGTTTGCGAGGTTGACGAATTTGGTCGTAATCATGCGCCGCAGCAACCAGACACTGAGCGGGTTGGCTTTATAAGCGGTCACGCTAGGCAGCCCCGCCAGCGCGCATTCCAAGCCGATGGTGCCGGATTTGGCAAGTGCCGCCGTTGCCGCCGCGAACACATCTTTTTTCTCCTGATGGCTCGGCAGTAAATGCAGTTTCAATGGCCAATGGCGGGTTTGTTCGGCCACGCGGCAAATAAGGTGTTGCGGCAGTTGTGCGACCACCTCTAGCGTCGGAATTTCGGATTTCAGCATAGCAATGGCTTCGCCAAAAACGGGCAATAATCGCTGAAGCTCGCCTTTGCGGCTGCCGGGAAACAGTGCCAGCAACGGTGCATCGGGCGCGATGTTGTGGCGTGCGCGGAACATCAGCCCGTCGCCGCGCGACTTCCACCACCATGCAATTTCGTGACCGATATAGGTGGCGTCCATGCCAACGGCGGTGAAATAAGGTGGCTCGAACGGCAGTAGGCACAGAATATGGTCGTAACGCTCCGCCACAATGTTCGCACGTTTCGGGCGATACGCCCAGACGGTTGGTGCCACGTAATGCACTAACTTGGGGCGAATTTTTCCGTTGGCGTGGAGCTGCTTCAACACACGCAGGGCGAACCCAGGCACGTCTATACTGATGATGATGTCTGGGTTTTCAGCTTCGAGAAACGCGACCGTTTGCTTGATGCGACGCATGAGGTTGCGCGCATGCGGCAAAATTTCGGCAATGCCAATAAAGGCAACATCGTGCATCGGGAAAATGCTGGTGAGGCCTTGGGCCTGCATGTTGGGGCCGCCTAGGCCGACGTACTCGAGGTCGGCGCGCTGGCGCTTCAGTGCTTCCATCAGCCAGCCGCCCAGCTGGTCGCCGGAGGTTTCGCCTGCAATCAGTGCGATTTTCATTCGTCGAGCAGGCTGAAGCCAATCACGAACACGCCGAGTGCATCGGCGCGGCGCGCGACTTCGCGGCGATTGAGGATGAGTGACGCGCCGGCCTCGACCGCAATGCCAGCAAAGCCGCATTCGGCAATGCGCTCCACTGTGTCGACGCCAATGGTAGGTAAATCGACGCGGCGCTCCTGTTGTGGTTTTTTCACTTTCACCAACACGCCGCCGCGCTCTTCCGTGCGTAATTCCGCACAACGGCGAATCAGTGCATCCGTGCCCTCAACCGCTTCGACGCCGAGCACCGTGCCGTTCTGCACAATCACCGCCTGACCTAAATCGAGCGCGCCGATGGCTTTGGCCATGCGCGCGCCGATTTCAATGTCCGCCTGCGCGCGTTTGTCGGGGTAGAGGCTGCCGATCATGCCTTCGGGCGCTTGCAAATCGCGCATGATTTCTTCGGCACCGGTAATGCGAAAGCCTTCTTCCTCGAGGAATTCCACGATGCTGCTGAGCAATTCGTTGTCGCCGGAAATCAGCTGTCCGCCGATGCGCGCGAGTAGTTTCGTGCCCTTCAAATCAGGCCGGAGTGCCGTTAATTTTGGCCGTGTCACGCGCCCGGCCAGCACTAATTCGTCGACGCCATTGCGGCGTAGTAAATCAAGCGCTTTGCCAATCGCGCCCATGCGAATCCATGCCACCGCATCGCCCGCTTGCTCAACAGTCAATTCGTCGGCCGCGTTTTCAAGCGCCAATACAAAATAAGGGCGGTGATTGTTGCGGCACGCTTCCATCAGCACGCGCGGCAACTCGCCGCCGCCTGCGATGATGCCAAGGGTCGAAGGCGGTGAGGCGAGGGCAAGCGCGCTCATGCAGCCTCGCGCGCGTCGGCCTTGGGTGTGCAAAACGAGCGGCTGGTGTCGGTGAGCACGAAGCTGAGCAGTGCCGTCGCTTCCTCCTGCGGGTAGGCAGCGCGCAGCGCTTCGGCGCGGGTGCTGAGTGTGCCTTCGGTTTTCAAAAACAGCTCCTTGAATACATGGCGCAGGGCGTGAATTCGCTCACGCTCAACATTGCGGCGCTTCAGGCCCACGAGGTTCAAACCGTCAAGTGACGCGCGTTCGCCCTTCACGGTACCGTAGGGAATCACGTCCTTCTCGACGCCCGACATGCCGCCGATAAACGCATGCGCGCCGATGCGCACGAATTGGTGAATGGCCGACAACCCGCCGATAATCGCGAAATTGCCCACGCTCACATGCCCGGCCAGCGTGGCGTTATTGGCGAGAATCACGTGGTTGCCCACCACGCAGTCATGCGCCACGTGGCTTGAAGCCATGAATAAACAGTCGTCGCCGACTTGCGTGAGCAGCCCGCCGCCTTCGGTGCCGGGGTTCATGGTAACATGTTCGCGAATCACGTTGCGCGCGCCAATCACGAGCCGCGAATTTTCGCCGTTGAATTTTTTATCCTGCGGGCGATGGCCGATGGACGCGAACGGAAAAATTTCGGTGTTATCGCCAATGCTGGTTTCACCGTCGATGACCACATGGCTGTGTAAAATCACGCCGTCTGCCAGTGTCACTTGCGGGCCAATCACACTGTATGCGCCAACGCGCACCCCTTTACCGAGCGTGGATTTGGGGTCGATAATGGCAGTCGAGTGAATGTCGTTGCTCATTACGCGCCTTTTTCTTCCATGATCATGGCCGAATATGTGGCTTCGGCCACTTTCACGCCGTCCACTTTCGCGACACCGGTGAATTTCCACACCGCGCCACGGCTGCGCTGGGCTTCGCAATGAATATGCAGCACATCGCCCGGCACCACGGGTTTGCGGAATTTTGCGTCCTCGACCGACATGAAATACACGACTTTACCGTGCGATGACTCGCCCAGCGTATGCACCACCAGCACCGCGGCCGACTGCGCCATGGCTTCCACAATCAATACGCCCGGCATCACCGGGTGGTTCGGGAAATGCCCGGTGAAATGCGGCTCGTTGCCGGTTACGTTTTTGATGCCGACGATGGATTTGCCATCGACGAGATTCACCGCCCGGTCAATCATCAGAAACGGGTAGCGGTGTGGGATGAGCTTCTTAATCGCCTCAATGTCGAAGCGCGGCAGGGTGGGGTCGATGGTGAAAGTGTCACTCATTAGGTCCTCGTTTCGGCTTGATCATTCGGGTGAGTGCGATGGTTTGGCGGTGCCAGTCGTTGATGGGCATGGCCGGGTAGCCGCCATACGACGCGCCAACCGGAATGTCGTTCATCACGCCGGATTTGGCGGCGATTTTAACGCCCGCTCCGATTTTGAGATGTCCGGCTAAGCCCACCTGGCCGGCCAGCACCGCGCCGTCGCCAATGCGGGTCGAGCCCGAAATGCCGCACTGGGCAATCACCACTGCGCGCTTGCCGATATGTACGTTGTGACCGATCATCACCAGATTATCGATCTTCGCGCCTTCACCAATGAGGGTGTCGGGCCCGGTGCCGCGGTCGATGGTGGTGTTGCTGCCGATTTCGACATGGTCTTCGATCACCACGCGGCCCAGCTGCGGCACTTTCACGTGGCCGTCGCGGCCCAATGCGAAACCAAAACCGTCCTGACCGATATGCACGCCGCGGTGAATGATCACGCGCTGGCCGATGATGGCGTGGCTGATGGTGGAAATCGCGCCGATCGAGCAATCATCGCCAATTTCAACACCCGCCCCGATAACAGCGTTCGCGCCAATCGCGCAGCGTGCACCAATCACGGCATTCGCGCCGATAACCGCACCCGGGCCAATCGCTGTTTCTGCACCAATCGTAGCAGAGGGGTCGATCACAGCGCTCGGTGCGATGCTGATGGCTGGGCGGTCTGACGGATAAAATTTCTGCGCGGTGAGGGCGTAGCAACGGTAGGGGTCGTCGGCGATAAGGATGGCCATGGATGCAGGCGCTTGCTCGGCGAATTTGCCGCGCAAGAAGCAAGCGCCAGCGAGGCTGCTGGTGAATTGCTCGATATATTTTGAATTATCGAAAAAGCTGATGTCGCTTGCGCCTGCGCGGTCGAGTGGGGCCACGTCGGCGATTATTCGAGTCGCATGTTCGGGGTTTTGAAGCACAGCCCCCGTTAGCGCGGCGAGGTCGCCGACGCTGAAGGGGCCATGATTGGTAAAGAAACGCCGGTCGACCATGCGCCTTAAAACTTCACCGGTACAGTGGTGAGCTTGCTGTCGAGGCGCTTGAGCACTTCGTCGGTAATGTCGAGCGACGAATCGCCGTAAAGCACGATGCCGGCCGAAACCACCAGCGTCATTTTCTTCTCGGTGGCGACGTCTTTCACGATGTCGTTGATGACTTTTTGTACTTCACCCAACGCGTCGTTCACCGATTTATCGAGCTGCACGCTTTTTTCCTGCACGTTTTTTTGTGCAGTGGCTTCCTTCTGGCGGAATTCCTGTACTTTTTTGTTGAACGCGTCTTTGTCGATGGCGTCTTTCTGCTTCACCAGCGCCTGCTGCTCGGACTGCAATTCCTTGCCTTTGCTGTCGAGCTGCGCTTGAAAATCTTTCTGTTTCGCCTGCACCTGCGCGCGAATCGATGTTGCGGCTTTGGAATCGTGGAGGATTTTCGCCACATTCACCATGCCGATGGCGGTGTCGGCAAGCGCCGGGGTAACAAACAACATGCTGCCAAGCAGCGCGAACAAAATCTTTTTCATGGGATAACCTTTCTGGAAAGAGCACAAAAGCGCCAGCAACCTGCATCATTTCGGCCGGATTGTCGATAGGCAAATTGCGTAAAAACGAGGTTAAAAACGCGAGCCAAAGCTGAAGCGAATCAATTGCGTCTGGTCATAGGTTTCTTTTACCAACGGGTAGGCGAAATCAATGCGAATCGGCCCGAACGGCGAGCTCCACGCGACACCGGCACCCGCGGCCACGCGCGGCGTTGCGTCGTCGTTGATCCCGGCACCCGTAACATCCAGGCCAAACAGCGAACCGGCATCAACAAATGCGGCGCCTGATACCCCTAGATCGTCGGGCAGTCCGAGTGGAAACCGCACTTCACCCGAGGCTGTGTAATAGCTGTTGCCGCCGAGTGAGTCGCGCGTGGTGCTGTCGCGCGGACCGAGGCCTGAAATGTCGAAACCTCGCACATCCCTGCTGCCTAAGAAAAACCGCTGGTTGATGCGCACATCATCGCCCAGGCCAAAAATATTGCCGGCGGAACCACTGGCCACGAATGTCCATTTTTTCGCCAGTGGCAGGTAATATTCACCCTGAACTTCATGGCGCAAGAAGCGGGAGTCGCCGCCTAAGCCCGCGATATCCTGGTTAATGCGCCAGAAGTAGCCACTCGTTGGCGCAAAGCGGTTGTCACGGGTGTCGTAAATGAATGATTGGCCTACCAGCGATACCGTATTTGTGCCTTCTTGCTGGCGAATGAAAATCGAGGCATTGGCGTTGATATTGGTGATATTACTTTGCTCGATGGTGTAGCGCACCTGATGCCGCAAATGTTCGCTCAGCGAATAGCCGAGTTTAAAAATGGCGCCGTTCGCCTCGCGGTCGAACGACGAATTGTCCTGAAAGTTTTGCGCGGTGCGATAAATATCGAAGCCTGCTTCCAGTTCGCGGTCGAGGAAATAGGGCTCGGTGAAGCCGATATCGTATTGCTGGCGGCGCGCCGAAAACAGTGCGCGCGCCCGCAATTCCTGCCCACGACCCAAAAAGTTTTTCTCCGTCACACCCAAATCGGCCAGTGGCCCGTCGACGGTGGAAAAGCCGACGCCGAACGTGATTTGCCCCGTGGATTTTTCTTTCACGTCGATGTCGATTTGGGTCTGGTCAGGCGCGCTGCCGGGGTTGTGCTGGATGTCGACTTTTTCGAAGAACCCAAGGTTGTTCAGTCGCTGTTCCGTGCGCTTGAGCTTGCTCGACGAATAGGCGTCACCCTCGGCCAAACGGAATTCGCGGCGGATGACGGTATCGAGCGTCCGCGAGTTGCCGGTGATGTTGATGCGCTCGACATACACCCGCGGCCCTTCAGTGATATTATAGGTGAGGTCGATTATTTTTTCAGGCCCCGGTGGGCGTTTTAAATCCGGCGCGATGTCAACGAATGCAAACCCATTATCGCCCAGCGAATCCGTTATTTTATCGATGGAGTTTTCCACTTCCGTCGCATTGTACACTTCGCCGGTTTTTGTCTCGAGCGACGGGGTTAAATCAGGTAGTTTTGCTTTGGGTAGTTTGCTGTTTACTTCGACTTTGCCCAAATGATAAATCGGCCCTTCCTCGATCGTGAAGGTGAGGTAAAACGCGTCTTTCTGCGGTGATAATTCGGCAATCGCCGACTTTACCTTGAAATCGGCGTAGCCGTTTTCGAAGTAAAATTTGCGCAGCAATTCCTGATCGTATTGCAGGCGGTCGGGGTCGTATTTATCGTTATCGCTTAGGAACTGATACCAGCGCGATCGGCTGGAGCTGATGAGCTTCTCGAGCACCGAGGATTCATACTCCTCATTGCCGATGAAGGTAACTTTCTCAATCGACGCTTTTGGCCCTTCGGTAATGTTGTAGACGAGGTTCACCCGGTTCTGCTCAAGCGGAATAATCTGCGGCGTAATTTCCGCCGAATAGCGCCCCTGCCTGCGATACACATCCAGCAGACGTTTTAGGTCGTTCTGCACTTTGGTGCGGGTGTATACCGAGCGCGCCTTAAGGCTGATTTCCTTCTCGAGATCTTCCTTGTTGATTTTATCGTTGCCCTCGAAAATCACCTGATTGATGCTGGGGTTCTCTTTCACATGCACATTCAGCACACCCGCATCGTTATCCACCGACACGTCGGAGAAAAAGCCGGTGTCGAACAGGCGCTTTACCGCCGCATCGAGGTCGTAGCGCGAAATATTCTGGCCGGGCTTGAGGTCGAGATAGGTCTCAACCGCCGAGGGTTCAATGCGCTGGCTGCCGTCGATGTGAATTTGTTTAATTGCATCATCCGCCAAGGCCCACGCGGGTACGCCCATCAGCAGTAAAAAACACCAGATACGAAACACGCGGTTCATCGCCTCAGCACTAGTGGCAAAGGCGGATGGCAAGCAAGGAGAATGTGCTTTTTAATCCGTGGCTTTTACAGCACAATGTGGCGCACATCGTTGAACAGCGACAACGCCATCAGGCACCCGACAAGCACCATGCCGAAGCGGTAGCCATATTCCTTGAAACGCTCGGCCATCGGGCGGCCACGTAGGGCTTCAATCGCGTAAAATGCAAGGTGGCCGCCATCCAGCACCGGAATCGGCAACAGATTAATGAGGCCTAAATTCACCGACAGCAATGCAATAAACCACAGTATAGTGTGTAGCGTTTCACTGACCGTTTCACCTGCCGAGGTCACTTCGCCGGAAAGTTTGGCGATGCCGAGCGGGCCCTTCAAATCTTCCGTGCCGCGATGGCCCGTCACCATTTGCCCGATTAAATGCAGCGAGGTTGCGCACATTTGGTAGGTGCGCTGTGTTGCCGCGCCAATCGCTGTCGCCAGACCTACATTCTGATAGGTGATTTGTTTGCTGCGAATGCCGATCATTGGCCGTTTGCCGTCGTTACCGAGTGCGTCTTTTTCAGCGCGCGCGGTGGGTGTCATGGTCACGTTGAAATGTTCTGTGCCGCGCTCAATAGCGAGCTGCACGGGTGTGCCAAGATTCGTAATCAGAAGCTCTGGGATATCGTTAAAGTTATCAATTTCTTTTCCGTCGATGCTGATAATCCGGTCATCGGTTTTAAGTCCGGCGATGGCAGCGGGTGAGTCGGGTAGCACACTGCCCACCACCGGCTCGGTGCTCGACAGCCCTACGGTGAAAATGAAATAGGTAAATACCGCGATGGTGAGAATGAAATTGGCCAAAGGCCCTGCCACCACGATAATGGCTTTCGCCCATAGCGGTTTAAAGTGAAAGCTCACGCGTTGTTGTTCCGGCGTCATGGTGGCCAGCGCGTCGCCGTCAGGGGTCGAGGCCGCGCCCGCATCGCCATACATTTTCACGTAACCGCCCAGCGGCCATAGTGCCAGTTTCCAACGCGTGCCATGGCGGTCGGTGCGGCCTAAAAGCTCGGTGCCGAAGCCGATGGAAAAGGTTTCGATTTTTACGCCGCACAGCCGTGCTGCCAGAAAATGACCGAACTCATGCACAAACACGATGACGCTAATGACCAGTGCGAAAGACCAAATGTAGTGAAATGTGTTAAGCAAAAAATCCATGGCGTATCCTATGAAATCTGGGCGAGTTGGCGGGCCGCCGCATCCGCCGCCAGCACATCGTCGAGGCTGGTGATCGGGCTGTTATTCGTTTTCGCCATCACCCGTGCGACGGTTTCAGCGATGCCGGTATAGGCGATTTCGCCCGCTAAAAACTGGCCAACGGCCACTTCGTTCGCGGCATTCAGCGCGATGCGTTGCGCCGGACCCGCGCGCAGCGCTTCAAGCGCCAGCGCGTATGCCGGAAAGCGCGCCAGCTCCACCGCTTCGAAATGCAGCTTGCCTACTTTTGCCAAATCCAGCCGCGCCGTATCCGTCGCGATACGTTGCGGCCAGCCAAGTGCGTAGGCGATGGGAATGGCCATGTCGGGCATCGCCATTTGCGCCAGCACCGAGCCGTCGGTGCAGTGCACGAAGGAATGTACGATGGATTCGGGATGGATAATCGCATCCAGTTGCTCCGGCGGCATGGCGAACAGATAATGCGCTTCGATCAGTTCGAGTCCCTTGTTCATCATCGTTGCGGAATCGACGGAAATTTTGGCGCCCATGCTCCAGCGCGGATGTTTTACGGCCTCCTGCGGCGTCACGTCTTTCATCGTTTCCAACGGGCGATGCAGGAACGGTCCGCCGGAAGCCGTGAGGGTGATTTTTTCAATCGTGGCGTGCGCCTCGCGGTGCATGAGTTGGAAAATCGCGTTATGTTCGGAATCGACCGGCAGTAGCGTCGCCCCATGTTTTGTTACGGCGCGCATCACAATGTCGCCCGCACACACCAGCGCTTCTTTGTTGGCAAGCCCCACGTCGGCCCCTTGCTCGATCGCGCGCATGACGGGTTTGAGGCCCGCCGCACCCACGATGGCGGCAAGTGTCGTGTCGGTTGGCTCAGCGGCAGCTTCTTCGATGCCCGCTTCGCCCGCTTCGACACGAATGCCGAGCGGCTTCAGCGCGTCGCGCACGGCGTGAAAATGTGCCTCGTTGCCAATCGCAACCATCGCCGGGCGCCATTGGGTGGCGAGCGCAATCAGCTTTTCAGCATTATCCTGCGCGGTGAGGGCGGCCACCTGGTAGCGCCCGCCATGCTGCGCAATCACACGCAGTGTGCTGTCGCCGATCGAGCCGGTAGCACCCAGAATGGTCACGCGCTTGGGGGCGGTTTGTGTTTCAGGCAGGGGTTGGTTTTGTGTCGCTTGCATGGCGTGTATCTAGTGCAAATGCAGGCGAATGTATAGGGCGAAAGCCGCAAAAATAGCGCAGGGAATGAGGGCATCCACCCGGTCGAACAAGCCGCCATGGCCGGGAATCAAACGTCCGCTGTCCTTTACCCCCGCGCGGCGCTTAAGCCACGACTCAAACAAATCACCGCCAAGGCCCAGCAGCGCAAACAAAGCCCCTAATATTGCATGCGGCACGGGTGCGACGGAACCGAGTGTTGCGCCAACCACGGCACTGATGATGACCGAGGCCGCAAGCCCCTCCCAGCTTTTACCGGGGCTGATGGTGGGCGCAATTTTGTGCCGACCGATTTTACGCCCCACAAGGTAGGCCGCACTGTCGCCCGCCCACACAATCGCAAAAATGGACCACAGGATATTCAGGTTTTCAAAACGAATATAGGCAAGCCCTGCGCACGCCGTGCCAAGGTAAATCAAGCCAAAAATTGCCCACGCGAACCCACGCCCGCGCGTGAGGCCACGCCATTCGCGCCACAGCATCACGAAGCCAAAGGCGCATAACGTGGCGAAGCTGATGGGGTGCCACCATGCGATAAACAGCACCGCCGCAATCAACACAGCGGCGCTAAGCGCCCGGGTTTGCAGTTCGCTCAAGAATTCAACCGCCGCCCGAAGCGGCGCTCGCGCTGGCTGAAGCTCTGGATGGCTTCATCGAGTTTTGCGGGCGTGAAATCGGGCCATAAGGTGTCGGTAAAATAAAGCTCCGCATAAGCCGACTGCCAGAGCAGAAAGTTGCTGAGGCGTTCGTTGCCGCCGGTGCGAATCATCAAATCGGGCTCGGGAATGTCACTCGCATACAAATGCGCGGCGATGGTTTTTTCGTCAATCGCCTGCGGCGGCAATTCGCCGCGCGCTACTTTTTCGGCGATGGCGCGGGTGGCCGCCACAATTTCCTGCCGCCCACCATACGAAAGCGCCATGGTGACGGTGAGTTTCTCGTTGCCCGCAGTAAGTGCTTCCACTTCATTCAAATCACGCTGAATGTCGGCAGCCAGGCTTTCGCGGTCGCCAATAAAACGCATACGCACGCCGTTTTCATGCATCGCCACCGCTTCGCGCTTCACATAATGGCGCAGCAAATTCATTAAATCCGTCACTTCGTCGGGCGAGCGTTGCCAGTTCTCGGTTGAAAACGCATACAGCGTCAAATACCGAATAAACGGGCGCGCGCGGCAGGCGTTCAGCAGCCCGCGCAAGGCTTCGGCACCCTGCGTGTGGCCGCGCACACGGCTGACACCGCGTTCGTGCGCCCAGCGGCCATTACCGTCCATGATCAACGCGATATGCGCGGGCAGGGCAGCAACTTCAGGCTGCAGCTGTGGGATGACTCTGGTCATAAGTTGTGGCTAGCGTATCCCTTCGTGTCATGCCAGCGAAAGCTGGCATCCAGCGCACACACAGCTCAGTCTGGATGCCAAATCAAGTTTGGCATGACAGAATAAGACGTCTTACACGCTCAAAATATCTTTCTCTTTCGCCGCCAGCAGCTCGTCGATTTTCTTGACGTAATCGTCGGTCAGTTTCTGGATGAGCTTTTCCTGTTTGGCCTGTTCGTCCTCGGAAATACTGCCGGCGGTTTTTTGCTTTTTCAGCTCGTCGTTGCCGTCGCGACGCACGTTGCGCACGGCCACTTTCGAAGCTTCGGCATATTTATGCGCGATTTTCACCATTTCCTTGCGGCGGTCTTCCGACAGGGCCGGAATCGGCACGCGAATCGTTGCGCCATCGACAGCCGGGTTCAGGCCCAAATCGCTTTCACGAATCGCTTTCTCGACCGCTTTAATCATGCCTTTGTCCCACACGGAAACATTCAGCAGGCGCGGCTCGGGCGCGGTCACGTTGCCCACTTGGTTCAGCGGCAACATGCTGCCATACGCATCGACCATGATGGGGTCGAGCAGGTTAGTGCTGGCGCGCCCGGTGCGTAAGCCACCGAATTCGTGGTTGAGCGCCTTGATGGCGCTTTCCATACGTTGGGTAAGGTTGGGGATCATTTTTAGTCTCCAAGTGAGTGGTGGGTGGTGGGTGGTGTGTCGTGCGGGATGTGGTTTTTCACCACTCACTACCCACTACTCACCACTCACGAATTAATCCTTAATCACCGTGTGTTTCCCCTCGCCACATACTACGCGGGCAAAAGTGCCGGTGTCGTGGATGGAGAACACCAGAATCGGGATTTGGTTTTCGCGTGCGAGTGAAATGGCGGCGGCGTCCATCACCTTCAAATCCTGCGCTAGCACGTCGTGGTAGGTGAGGGTGTCGAAGCGTTTGGCGGCTTTATTTATCTTAGGGTCGGCGTCGTACACGCCGTCCACCTGCGTGCCTTTCAGCAGCGCGTCACACGCCATTTCGCTGGCGCGCAGGGCGGCGGTGGTGTCGGTGGTGAAGTAGGGGCTGCCGATGCCGCCCGCGAAAATTACTACCCGCCCGCGCTCCAGATGCCGAATCGCGCGGCGGCGGATGTAGGGTTCGCAAATCTGGTCCATTTCTATCGCGCTCATGACGCGCGTTTCAATGCCGGTTTGGTCGAGGATGTTCTGGATGGCGAGCGCGTTCAAAATCGTCGCCAGCATACCCATGTAATCGGCGCTCGAGCGCTCCATCCCTTGCGCCGCGCCCGAAATTCCGCGGAAAATATTACCGCCGCCCACCACCACGCACACCTGCACGCCGAGGTCGGCCACTTGCTTGATGTCCTGCGAAATACGTTGGATGGTGGCTAAATCCTGCCCATAGCCCTTGTCGCCCATCAATGCTTCGCCGGAAACTTTAATCAACACCCGTTGGTACTTGGGCGAGGGCGTGGATTGGGCAAGCGGGGTAGCGGTCATGGGCAGCTCCAAAGATTGCGGCTAGAACTAGCGCCATGGGCTGAAATGACAAGGGAAAACTGGTGTATTTTTAACATGCTGACATCAAACCGTCATTGATCTGACACGAAACTGTCATTCATATCAACTACACTCATGCTGTTCCTACTCCGCTTCGTTTTCTGTTGTGTATCAAAACAGAGCGCGAAGTAGGTGTTACGTGCAGCCGCAAGGTTGCCGATGAGTCGAGGTGTCCGGGTAAATTGCTACGGGCCTCTGTTAAAAGAAAGGTAAAACGATGCCGAAATTACTTCGTTATATCGACCCAAGCCTGCTCCGTTTATTGGACTGGCGAAGTGTACTCAGCGTGGCGGTGTTGTCTATTCTGGCAGTCATTCTGCTAGCGGGACTGCCACACTGGGTTTTCCGATGGACTTTTGGATGGGCATTCTTTCTAGGCGTTATCGCCGTACTCGTTTCAGTTTGTATGGATGATGAGGACAATGGCATAGTATTTTTTCTCGGTGCGTTAGCCGGGATTTTATTCTGCTGGGCCTGGTCAGCATCTGGAATGCCATATATCTCAGTCCTTCTTTTTTGGGGGCTATTGATTGGCTTCGGCCTAACCATGTTGGTGGGGCTGGTGTTTCAACAAGAAGAAGAACAAAAAAAGTTCTTCTACGGGGCATATGCGGTTGGCGGCTGGGGTATGGCAAATTTGCTGGCCTGGCTGCTGTTGTCTTACCTCGTACCGGGCGTCATCTATGGCTTGCGCCATCTGCCGCTCTAAATAACCTTTCAAACCCCGTTCCGCCTTCGGGTGGGCGGGGTTTATTTTTCGCCAGGTTTGTTTAGCATAAGGCTCACGCCGTCCGGGCTATACACATAGCCGTCACCCGTCGCCGAATCGACAATGGCGGGGATGCCGAGTAGCAAAATATTGCCATAAGCGCGGCCCCGTGTTTCCGCCTCGATAATTTGCCCGGCCCCGGCGGTGCCTGCTTTGTCGCAACGCACCAGCAGCGGCGAGAAGGCGCGTTTCACCATGGCGCTGCCGGGTGTGCTGGCAATGCTCCAGCTGCCTTCGGCATTGCTGAGCACACAGGCCGCGCCCGCCGGCGTGGTCGCGACCGAAATTTCCTGCTCCGAATCCGCCGTGAGCGTGGCGCAAGCGCTAAGCGCGAGGGCGAGTGTGGCGAGACTGATAGTTTTCAACATGCGCCCATCATAGCGCAAAAGAAAATGGCCAGCAATCGCTTGCTGGCCTAATTTTAACTGTCATCCCGGACTTGTTCCGGGATCCATCACGGCGCGTCTGCGCCGCAGTATTTTTTTGATGGTTCCTGAAACAAGTTCAGGATGACGCAACGTGGCTACGCAACGCCACTCACCTTCGCGACTTCCGCGGCGAAATCGTCGGCGACTTTTTCGATGCCTTCGCCGAGTGCAAAGCGGCTGAACGCTTTCAGTGTTACCGGTGCGCCAACATCTTTTTCAGCGTTTTTCAGCACGTCTTCCATGCGGGTTTTGCCGTCGATGACAAACGCCTGGTCGAACAGCACCGACTCACGCATGGTTTCGTCGTAATACAACTGCGCCAGTTTCGCTTTAATCGCGGTTTCATCGCCATACGAGCGGATTTTTTTCAGCACGAACGCGGCTTCTTCAAAGAAAATCGAAAGCAGTTTTTTGGTTTTCTCGGCGTCCTGCTTTTCTTTGCGATCTTCGCTTACGCTCTGGCGGTCGAAGTCGGTAAGCAGCGTGCCCACGTTCGGAAGCGTCTGCTTCAGTTCTTTCAGTTTTGCCTCAAACTGTTTTTCGCTGAAATTGCGCTCTTTACCGAGCTTGTCTTTGTAAGGCTCCATGCCAGTTTCAAAGGCCACGAATTCGGCGAACAATTTTTCGGCCTTGGTGTGCGACACTTCTTTTTCACGCACAATGGCGTCGGCCGGAATGGCGCTGGCCGCGATATAGGTGGGGTTGCTGGCGGCCACATGCATGGCGATTTGCTTGCCCAATGCATCAAGTTTGGCCGCGTCGCCAGCCGATTCCAGCGCAATCAACACGCCGATTTTACCCATACCAGGCTTCACCGCACCATGCACGTACGACGCGACAGTGCCTTGAGCCACCGTGAGTGTTTCCACGCGGCGCAGGTTCATGTTTTCACCGATGGTAGCAACGGCGGCGGCGACCGATTCATCGACCGTTTTGCCGGTGGCGCCCATTTTCTGGGCCTTCAGCGCCTCGATGTTGGTGCCGGAAACGAGTGCTTCGTTGGCAATTTCATGCGCGAGGGTTTGGAACTGGTCGTTGCGAGCCACGAAATCGGTTTCCGAGTTCAGCTCGATCATGGCGCCGGTTGTCCCTTTGCTGGTCACAGCAATCAGGCCTTCAGCCGCCACGCGGCCGGATTTTTTGGCAGCCGTGGCAAGGCCTTTTTTGCGCAGCCAGTCGATGGCGGCTTCCATATCGCCTTTGGTTTCGTCGAGGGCTTTTTTGCAATCCATCATGCCCGCGCCCGAGCGTTCGCGGAGTTCTTTGATGAGGTTCATGGACATGGGTTCTCTCCCGTGAGTGGTGGGTAGTGAGTAGTGAGTGGTGAGTAATAGAGTCGGTGGCTTCACCACCCACTACCCACTACCCACCACTCACGAATAAATTAGGCGCTTTTCTTCGCGCGCGGCTTTTTAGCGGCTTTGGCGTCGCCTTCGGCAGCATCGGCCGCCGGGGCTTCTTCCGTGGTCGCAGCAGCAGCACTCAGGTCGAAGGGCTGTTCAGCTTTTTTCGACTTAGCGGCTTTTTTCGCTTCCTCGGCAAATGCTTCCTTTTTGGTGGAAGTGGCTGGAGCGGCTTTGGGTGCTGCCGCTTTACCACCACCGCGTTTATTGTCGCGATTATGCTGGCGGCCTGCTTGCTCGCGTTCCTGACGCGGGGTGAGGCCTTCTTTCGCCTCCACCGCATCCGGCTCGGCACGTGCGCCGAAATCGGCTTCTGCGTTGCCCATGTTCTCGCGCAGGCCCGAAAGCGCCGCGTCCGAGATGAGTTTGCAGTAAAGCGTTATGGCGCGGGTTGCGTCGTCGTTACCGGGAATCGGGAAATCGATACCGTCGACGGTGCAGTTAGTGTCGATGATGGCGACGATCGGAATGCCCAATTTATGCGCTTCTTTCACGGCCAGTTCTTCGCGGTTGGTGTCGATGATGAACAGCAAATCCGGTTTGCCGCCCATGTCGCGAATGCCGCCGAGCGAACGCTCGAGCTTGTCGCGGTTGCGCGAAGCAGTGAGCAGCTCTTTCTTGGTCAGGCCCGAATTGTCCGGATCGGCCAGCAGCTCTTCGTATTTACGCAGCTGGCGAATGGAGTTTTGAATCGTGCTCCAGTTCGTCAGCATGCCGCCCAGCCAGCGCTGGTCGACATAGTACTGCCCGCAGCGCTTTGCCGCTTCAGCGATTTGCTCGGATGCCTGGCGCTTGGTGCCCACAAACAAAATACGGCCGTTTTTGGCAACGGTGGCGCGCACAGCGGCCAGTGCCCGGTGCAGCATGGGCACGGTTTGTTGCAGGTCGATAATGTGGATGTCGTTGCGGGTGCCGTAAATAAACGGCGCCATGCGCGGGTTCCAACGTTTGGTTTTATGGCCGAAATGCACGCCAGCTTCAATCAGCTCACGCATCGAAAAGGTCGGGACTGCCGACATAAATAACTCCTTGGTCCGGTTGTTCCTCGGCAAGCTGTAGTGGTTTTCACCACACCGGCGGGAAATTGGGAACACCCCAACAGCCCTAAACTTGCCTGTGATTCCCCGTGCAGGATATCCACGCGGGGTGCGGCCTTATAGGCGGGCGAGGGTGGGTTTGCAAGGGGAAAGTGGGAAGAGGTGGAGGGGGCAGCAAGCCGCACCCCTCCTAGAACGTTATGCAGCCAAACGATCGATAAAGAACGAATGGTCATAGCTAATTTCGACTAAAACCCCAGGACCTTCGATGATCATTTCGGCAGCTGGGACCGAATAAGTCCCATCGTGATAGATCGCCACCCAGCCTTCGGGCCACAGCGCGACATGCGGCGTAGCCGTAGGATTGTGGATCGAAAAACCCAGACGGCATCTGTCCGAGGGAATTGCTTCCGTCGTTCCAGTGAGCCGTCCAAGAAGTGTATCGCCATCGAAAACCTCGATAACGGGTTTTCCCTTGTCCGTCGTAAGACGAATTTGGGAAAATGACTTCCGAGCCACAGCGTCGTCAAACGCTTTGAGCTCGGGAATAGCACCTTTAAACATCACGTTTCTCCTCGTACAGCGCCCGGGATGGGAACTGACTCTTCAGAAATGTCCATAGCCCCTGAAAGAACCATTGCGAAAACGCATTGGTTGAAAGAAGGGCAGAGAACCGTGCCATTCTAGCGGGTGAGGGCAATAAAAGTGTGACAGTTCTATGAAATTGTGAGGACTATGTGGACACTCGCGCGATCAAGAAAAAGCGACGGACTTGTCATCCCGGGTTTATCCCGGGATCCAGTCCCACCATATCCCATATGCTTGAGAGAGGGCTGGATCCCGGCACAAGGCCGGGATGACATAAAGGGGGCTCAGCCTAATTCTGCCGTAGCTGAAACTAGGGCTTGCCCAGTGCGGATTTTTTCGGCGAAGCTTGTGGGCTTTTCGGCATTGGTATTTGCAGTCATGTGATTATCGTTCGCACTCACGCCCGCTTCGCCCGAATGGTCGGCGAGTTGCCGCAGGTAATCGCGTGGCGATTTAGTGGGCTCTTTGGCCAAACGTTCAGTAAATTTTTGTTGATATTCGGTTTCCAGCTTCTGCACGATTTTGGCTTTACCCATGGCGTTGGCGATGGTGCCTGATACGCCGTTATTAGCCAGATTCGCTTCCGCCGGATTCAGGCCGCTTTGCTGCAGCAATGCCTCGAATCCGTGACCGGTGACGAGGGCGGTCATGGCTTTGGTGAGTTCCGGTTTTTTCGCCTCGGGGATTTTACCGTCGACGAGATACGTATCGCGCACTTCGTAAAGCGCTTTTAACAAGCTGCGTTTGTGAATAAGGAGCTGATCTTCTGACATATCGGGGTAAAGTTTTGCCAATGCCGAATGCAGCAGCGAAGGCAATTCGGTGGGACGCGCGGCTTCATTCTGGCCGAGGTAATTGCCGGCATAGGCGAGGGTGCGTTTCACGCCCCACGGCGTCATGCCCGCATTGCCCGACCACCATTTGCCCATGCCGGGGGTGGCAACTTGCAGGCCATTACCCAAGGTAAAACGCGACTGCATGTTGCTGGAGTAGTTAAAAAACGGCAGCAAATGAAGGCCCGAGCCAGTGTTGAAAATGGAAGTGACGGCGGTGAGATTCGCAAACACGCCCGATTGTTCCATACTGATGCGGTCGGCGTAATCCTCGAGCGTTTCCGGTTTTTCCAGCTTTTTTATGCGATCGCGGAAAAAGCTGTGCGAACCGAAATTATTGCCAATCACGCCAATCGGAATCGGAATCAGAAAATGTGCCGCCTGACGCCAGCGGTCGGCCAGTTTAGCGCTACCCGGCGTGTATTCCAGCAGCCCGTGAATGGAGCGCAGCGGCCGCCAGATGCCCTTGAACGATTCGCGCGACAGCTCGGATTGCGCCAGCGACCCACCGCGCAACGCCGTGAGTTTATGGCCGGTGAGGGCGTTTGCGATTTGCATGCCGCCATACAGCCCCGCCGACAGGTAGGCCGCGCTCATCAGCCGATGCATGCCGGGGGCGATGATCGTCAGCCGGCTTACCCATTGCGCCACATCCAGCGGTTTGCCGTTTACCCAATCGAGCACATTGCCTTGCTCACGCGATTTCGCGGTGGGAGAAAATTTATCGGGTTCGGTGGTTTCCACCAGACTGCCGTCGGCCAGTTTATCAACCCGCTTGTTGATGTGCGTAGCGATAGCCGTGCCCGCGCCCACGGTGGCGACCGTTCCAGCAATGAGGCTACCGTCGATGATGAGTTTCTCTTTGCGGTTGAGATGCGGCACAATCGGGCCTTCAAAATGGATGCCGAATGTGTCCTTGAGGTAATCCGAATACGCTTGTCGGGCTTTGCCCTCAAGCTCCGGCGAGCCGAAACGACGGGCGAGGTTGGTGAGCCAGCCATGATTGGCGACTTCGAATTTGCCGAGCGGAATGCCCATGCCATGCATCCAGTGGTCGAAGCTGGCGTGAATCAGGCCGGGAGTGTGCCCGGTGCCCGCAATATGGTTCGCATAAAAATCGTTTTTCTGTGCGGCAGTCCAAAGTTTTGGGTCGCCCAGCCGTTGCATCTCTCCCCAGGCATTATGCGCCATGTCGGCAAAGCCGTGAGCCACGCGGTTCAGTTCCGCCTCAGTCGCCTGCGGGTAGTTTTGTAATGCATCCTGCGCCATGGCGCGCAATTTTTTCATGTGCGCGGGATTGCTGACATCGGCCCACAGCGCCGGGTTGCCTTGGGCGTGCAGGTTGCCTTCCATCCATTTGGCGGCGCTGCGCATGGCGCGCGGCATGGCGAGCGACGAGCTGCCGTAGCTGCTCAGCACCCGGCGGTTGAACCAGCCCAAAAACGGAATGTTCGACTTGATGCCCGCACCTAATGCAAAGCGGTCGGCCCACAGGTTCTGGTTGGTCGGGAACAGCCCACCCATTTTATCGGTGCCAACGGTCGAGCCGAAAATATAGCTCACCGCGCCACCACGGCCCATATATTCGGACTGGGCGAGAGAAGCGAGATGTTCGGCATTCTGGCTCGATATTTTGCCGGTAGCCAAGGCTTTTTCGGCCGCGTTTGTGAGGCCATGCATAGCCTTGCCGCCGAACAGTTTCGGTGCCGTACCGTGAAAGAAAAACCGGCTGCCGTAATAGGCGCCCAGTGCGCCCAACATGCCCGGCACCAACCGATCCGCCACGCCTTTCCAGCGGTCGGCGGCGTTGTCGGAATAGCGGTTATAATGCAAAATGCCGTGGAGGGGGCGTAGCATGGCGGGCGATTGCTCGCGCGTCATGTCGGTGCCGTCGGAGTTTTTGCCGACCACTACATCCATGAAATGCCGGCCGCCCCATAGGCCCGCGCTCAGGCCGCCTGCGGCCAACAGCCGGTGCGTGCCGGGCGGAATATAGGCGTTCTCAGCCATCCACTCCACGGCGGGAAGCAGGCGGCGCGATGCGAAACTAAGGTCGGTCATTCAGAATGCACTTCTCGCAGTTTATTAGACTCAGTGTACCACCCGCACCGCTCCGCGATTGTGAACATTTGATGACGTTTCGCGCGTACTTATAGGGGCAACTGTCACAAAAGCTTCACATTGGCACGGGGGGCGCTGTGGTACTCTCTAAGGTGAGAAAATCTATGGAGACAGCCGACACTGATGAGTGATTCCACGCCACAGTCAGCACCACAAGTGCCCGACGATTCGCAGCGCGACGAGCGCGCAGCGTTGGCGCAAAGCCGCGTGGCGGATGTTTTTGCATCGACCAGCCCCGGTACAAAAAAATCATCGATTCCGATAGGCAGCAGCTACGCGAATTACCTGTTCGGTAGCGCGGGTTCCGGCGATAAGCCAGCCTGGAGTGACACGGCAAAAGGCCGCGCCATGATTCGCCTCGTATCACGCGGACTCATTGGCTCGGCGTTTTTCACCATCGGCGGTCGCTTTGCGCGCAGTCAATTGCGTAACTATCACGCGGAAGGCGCACTGCCCGAAAATGCACCGCTGCTGCAGCGTCTGGCGCGCGGGCTCGACAATACACTGGGCCGGGGCATTAAGGGTATCGCCTGGCTTGCGGCCGATACCAGCACCGCCGTGAATGCCGAGGAAAGATTACTATTACGGCGCACTGCCGCACTCGATGCGGTCGATTTCCGTCCAAAGAGCTATTATCACGACACGCCCGAGATCGCCAACATCGTCCATCGCTTCCGCGACGGCATGACCATCTCGCGGCCACCAAATGGCCGCAGTTACGGTGCCGAAGTGGTTGGGGTGACATTCGACTTCGCCATGGCCTCCATCGGCGATGCCAGTGCGCGTAACGTCATTCAGGCCTTCGACCCCAATGTGAAACACAGCTGGATGCGCGACGAAAACGACCAGCCCACCACGCGCGGCAAAGGCCATTTCGATTTCGGGCGTTGGTTGAAAGCCGTGGGCACCAGCAGCTGGCGCATCATGACTAAAAACCAGGGCGAGGATTGGGCGACCGGTCTCGTCTATGTGTTCCAGATGAAATACCAGCGCCAGATGCTGAACAACTGGTTCAAAGGCGCGAAGCTGGTGTTCGACAATCACTGGAACGGGGGCGCGTATAAGGTCGACGATGCGGGCCGCATCATCGGCGACTACCAACTTCCCGGCGCGATTGATTTGCACGCCCGCTTTGTGGGCTATAATTGGTACACACTCATGTACCGCGAGGCCTACGACGCGGTAGGCGAACATTTGAAAAAATGGAAAGACGGCACCGGTTCGTTACTGCCGCATTTGTCCACCAACCCCATCCGCGATACCATCGACGGGGTAGCAAACAGCGTGCGTTATGTAGCAAAAAGTTTCATCAAGGCGAATCTCTACATGCAACCGGCGGTGATTCCGTTCTGGTTGTTCCGGGTGCCGCAATCGAAATGGCGCGGAGCCTACATTGCACAAAACCAGCCGGGCAATGTAAATGCCATTGGCTTAAAAAGGCCGGATACTTTTGCCGGACACGCACAACAGGAAGCCATCAGCCGTGATTACAATTTCCCCTACAACACGGGGGCAAATAAATACCCAACTGCGCAAGGCATCAACCTGCGTGACGGCAGCGAACCGAATACGCTGTTTGTCGGCAACCGGGCCATTCACGATGCGCAAGCCATCCGCGTAGATCCTTTTAGCGTCGCTAGTTACGAGCATTACAAAACCGGCACCGGCCGCGAACAATTCGAGAAGGGATTTAGTCAGGCACTTAACCCATTCGGCTGGGTGTCATATAAACTAGGCTCGCTCGCGACGCGTGCCACGCGTGGCCTTTCCAAGCGCGGCATCGGCCGCGTCATGGGTTGGGACGGGGCCGACCCGACCAGCAGTTTCCGCAACCCGACCGACCTTGGGCATGAAGTATTCATGCGTAGCTATGTCGACGCCGCGGTGGCCTACACCCCTTACATGTGGGCCAAAGCCGAAGCCGCTCTGCGGGTCGACGAGCATAAACCGAATGAACGCGGGCCGATCGATAATGCGATTTACAACCTGATCGATAATACGGTGGCGCTGAACCTGCGTGGCGTCATTACCACCGCGCGCGATGTAATAAAGCTGGGGCTGCATTACGACCGCGACGTGAAAAGCCGCGAAGGCACGCCGTTGCCGGAAAAGCCAAGCGCGCCCACCAACACCGTCGCGCGTGACACGATTCAGCATTCGGGCAACATGCGCGCCGCCAACAATAACCATCCGGACGCCGACAACGACAATCCTTCGAATGAACGCAATTGGGCCGAAACCGTGGCAGGGCGGCATCTGGGGGCTACATTTCAGGCACCCGGCAGCACGCGTCATTGATTGCGCGGTTGAACTTCGCACGAAGCGTCGTTAGCATGTTGTTACTATTCCTCAATCTCAGGGCGGCGTGTGGCACATCGAATTTACTCCGTGGCGCTCATGGTGTCAGCCATGCTGCTGGCTCCGGCCTCGTGGGCGGCCGACTGTGCTCCAACTCCACGCCTGCTGACACAAAATTATCCGGGCGCCAGTGGCATGCTGCCCGGCAATAATTTATTAATACCCGCGGGCAAATCGATTCCAGCTCCCGGCCAGAAACTCACGCTTCAGGGGCGCTTGCTTGACAGTAACTGTGTGCCTGTCGCGGGGGCAGTGATCGAGCTGTGGCAGGTGAACCCTTTCGGCAAATGGATTTTGGCAACCCCGGCTGATCGAGTAACTCCAAACGCTACCTTCGCCGGGGCCGGGCGCGCCACCACCGACAATGACGGGCAGTTTATTTTCGTCACTGCATTCCCCGCCGCCCTTGCTAAGCGCGCACCGAACCTGAACATCAAAATCAACCTGCACGGGGTTTCTGACTTTGCAACGGTGCTATATTTCGGCGGCGATAGCCGTAATGCGTCCGACACACTTTATACGTCGCTACCCGCGCGTGATCGCAGCCGGGTGACACTCACCATGTCGCAACCTGCCGACGGTGACGGGCTCATCGGCAGTATCGACCTGGTGCTGCCATCGCGCGCGCCGTATCGCACTTATTAGTGTTGCGTTCCACGCAGCCCTGCCGTGCAAACTTTGCACGAACCGTTTTCGTATTCCTCGGTTAGCTTTCTCCCATCACGGGGAGAGAATCATGGTGTTACGCTTTTCACTGGATACGACGGCGAAGTACTACACCATCAAGCGCGCGGCTGAAGCGGTGATGAATTCGCCCTTAGGCAACCGCGAGATTCATAATGCCGAGAACGTTCGTGACTGCGCGCGCGCCTATGATTGCGAAGAAATGCTATCCGAAGCAGCAAAAAAAGTGGCGCATGCACTTTTAAACAGCAGCATCACGTTCAGCCAATATCTGCATGAGCCGAGCGCGTTGCGTAACCGTGCCACGAAGGCAGCGGTGGGCAATTTTTATCATGTCTTGTCGGAATACATGCATGTTCGTGAGGGCGCAGGCCAGCTTTATTTGCTGAACGCCGACGATGAAATCAGCCAATTTCTGAATACCCACAATCAGGCCATGGCGCTGCGCGCATAAGCGCTATTTTTTCGGCGCAATCATGTTTTCCGGGCGCACCCACTCATCGAACTGTTTGCTGGTCAGCAGTTTCAACTCCATCGCCGCTTGTTTCAATGTAGTGCCTTCCTTATGCGCTTTTTTGGCGACTTTGGCGGCGTTGTCGTAGCCGATATGTGGGTTTAAGGCCGTCACCAACATCAGCGAGTTATTTACATGCGCGGTGATCTGTTCACGGTTAGCGGTAATGCCCACCACGCAATTATCAGTGAAGCTGTTGCACGCATCGGCCAGCAGGCGAATCGATTGCAGTACGTTATATACGATAACGGGCTTAAACACGTTCAGCTCGAAATGCCCCGTAGCACCCGCGATGGTCACGGTCACGTGGTTGCCCATCACTTGGGCTGCCACCATGGTCATGGCTTCGCTTTGCGTGGGGTTCACTTTGCCGGGCATTATGGAACTTCCAGGCTCGTTTTCGGGCAATGAAATTTCGCCAAAGCCGCAGCGTGGGCCGCTGCCCAGCAGGCGAATGTCGTTAGCGATTTTCATCAACGCCGCCGCCGCCGTGTTCAACGCACCCGAAAGCATCACCAGCGGGTCGTGGCAGGCCAGCGCCGCGAATTTATTGTCGGCCGTGGAAAACGGCAGCTTGGTAATTTTCGCCACTTCCGCCGCGAATTTTTTGTCGAACCCGATTTTGGCGTTCAGCCCCGTGCCCACCGCCGTGCCGCCCTGCGCCAGCGGAAACACCCCGCGCAGCAACGCATCGGGGTTGATGACTTGCAGCAGATACTCAATTTGCGCCGCATAACCCGAGAATTCCTGACCGAGAGTGAGGGGGGTTGCGTCCTGCAAATGGGTGCGGCCGATTTTGACGATTTTAGCGAATTCGCGCGCTTTTTTGGTGAGTGCTTGGTGTAAGTGGCTCAACGCGGGAATCAGTGCATGCATCGTCTGCTCGACCACGGCGATATGCATCGCGGTCGGGAACGAATCGTTGCTGCTTTGCCCCATATTCACATGGTCGTTCGGGTGCACAGGCTTTTTGCTGCCCATGCTGCCGCCAAGCAATTCAATCGCGCGGTTGCTGATCACTTCGTTCGCGTTCATGTTGGTTTGCGTGCCCGAGCCCGTCTGCCACACCACCAGCGGAAACTGGTCGTTCAGCTTGCCATCCATCACTTCCGTCGCAGCGGCCACAATCGCGCTGCCGATTTTTTTGTCGAGCACGCCAAGCTGCATATTGGTGGTGGCGGCCGCACGTTTTAATACACCCAGCGCCCGAATCAGCGGCACCGGCATGGTCTCGCCTCCGATGTTAAAATTCATCAGGCTACGCGCCGTCTGCGCGCCCCAGTATTTATCGGCAGGCACCGCAATCGGCCCGAACGAATCGGTTTCGGTGCGGATATTTTTTTGTTGGGCGGGTTTCTTTTTTGCGGCTGCGGCCATGGGGATACCTCGTAAGTTGTCATGCCAGCGAAAGCTGGCATCCAGTGAATATAATGCTATGCTGGATACCAGCTTTCGCTGGCATGACAACGGATAAACGATGCAACCCGATTACTGGACCCAAGCCACCACCCACCTGTCGCGCCAATGCCCCACCATGGCCACCCTCATCGCGCGCTATGAGGGTGAAACGCTGCGCGCCCGGGGCGACGGGTTTTTCACCCTGCTGCGCGCCATCGCAGGCCAGCAGATTTCCGTCAAAGCGGCCGATTCCGTGTGGGCGAAGGTCGAAAAAGCGGTGAAGCCACTCACCCCTAAAAAACTGCTGGCGACGAGCGATGAAACCCTTCGCGCCTGTGGCTTCTCCGGCTCGAAAGTCGTCTATGCCCGTAACGTGGCGCAGTTCTTTGCCGAGCGAAACGTCACCCCGGACTATTGGGATACACGCAGCGACGACGAAATCATCGCCGAGCTCACTTCCATCAAAGGCATTGGCAGCTGGACGGCGGAAATGTTCCTGATTTTCCACCTCCTGCGTCCGGATATATTACCGCTGAAGGATTTGGGACTGCTGAAAGCTATCAATCTGCATTATGTGAAGCCACATAAACTGAAAACAAAAAAATGGCTTAGCCCTAAGGAATATCAATTAATTTCAGTGCCATGGGCGCCTTATCGCACAGTGGCAACCTGGTATCTGTGGCGGGCGCTTGATCCCGTGCCGGTGGCGTATTAGGCGCAGCCTATAACCTATCATTTTTGTCATTCCCGCGAAGGCGGGAATCTCCTTCTAACCTTGGTGCAAACGGCTAAGGGGATTCCCGCCTTCGCGGGAATGACAAGACGGAGAGGTTACACAAAATAAATGCGCATTGTCATCAAACTGTCATCAAGCGCTGGTAGACTCTGAATATGGCAGATAACCCTCAGTCCAACGAAGACTTCAAACAATGGCTCGATCAACTGCGCAAAGCGGTCGAGGCGTCGATGGCTGGGCAGGATTCCATTTTTGGAGCCATACTGAAGTCGCTACTCAAGTCGCTTTTAGGTTTAGACACCGACGACCGCGATGCACCGGATTTCGAGGAGGTCACCGATCCTGCCGAACGTAGCCGCCTTGAGCGCGATTACAGCCAAAATCGTGAGGGAAAAGAACGCAAATCCTTCGGCGATTATCGCGATTCCGTGGGTCAGTGGAATCTGCAGTCCCTTGAAAGAAGCGCGGCCAAGCTAGCCGAACTGCGCCAGACTGCCGAAAAAGCAAACGGTGGCAATAAACTGGATTACACCTCGCCCGTATCGGGTGGGCGCATCACTTCAAAATACGGACAGCGCGACGAAGACGCCACTGGTGGTGTTGGTAGCACTGATCACAAAGGACTGGATATTGGGCCGCCACAAGCAGGCACGAATGTTGGGGTGCACGCGCCCATGACGGGCGTTGTTGTCGGCGCAGGCTGGCGCGGCGGCTATGGCAACATGGTCGAGATTGTCGACATCTACGGCATGCACCACCGCTTCGGGCATTTAAAGGAAGTGGACGCCGAAATCCTCAAAAAACTGAAAAACGGCGAGACCGCGATTGTCACGCAAGGGCAGCAATTTGCCGTGATGGGATCGACTGGCCACTCCACCGGCGTTCACTTGCACTACGAACAGCGCGATGGCGATGGCAACCCGCGTAACCCGGAAATCGCTGGGCATACATGGAAAAAAGACCAAGTACTGCCCGGTACCGATGCGACGCAAACACGGTTGGCTGAAAAAGCCTCAGTCACCCCCGACAAAGCGCCGGACGCAGCGCATCCTGCGCATGTAGCAGCAAAAAATGTAGTCCATGGTACCCTGAAAACACAAGTGGCTGCGACAGCTATTGTCCCTCCACACCCGCACACTGCCCTGTCCGACGTGCTTTCCAACGCCAGGAATGCCGTAGGACGAATCATGTCTGTTGTAACGGGCTGAAGGTCATGGGTTCGCGCACAACGCGGCAGACTATCATTTCCAAAATTTTTCCGTTGCTGCTTGGGGTTGGCCCGCTAGTATAGCGCTTTCCAACAAGTGAGCGCACATGATCCCTCGTTACTCCCGCCCGGAAATGGTTGCTATTTGGCAGCCCGCCACGCGTTTTCACATCTGGTTCGAGATCGAGGCGCACGCGGCGGATGCGATGGCCGAGCTTGGGGTGATTCCGAAGGACGCCGCCAAAACCATTTGGGCCAAAGCGCCCAAAGCCTACGACGAAAAAGCCGTCGCGCGGATTGATGAAATCGAGGCGACAACCAAGCACGACGTGATTGCGTTCCTCACCTTCGTCACCGAAACCGTGGGCGACGAAGCGCGGTTTTTACATCAGGGCATGACGAGTTCCGACGTGCTCGACACCGCACTCGCCGTACAACTCGCGCGCGCTTCGGATTTGCTTTTGGGCGGAATCGATAAAGTGCTGGTGGCCCTGAAATCCCGCGCGATGGAGCATAAAACCACCGTCTGCATGGGTCGCAGTCATGGCATTCACGCCGAGCCCGTTACCATGGGCCTCAAATTCGCGCGGTTTTATGCGGAGTTCAAACGCAACCGCGAGCGGCTGGTGGCAGCGCGTGCCGAAATCGCCACCTGCGCCATTTCCGGCGCCGTCGGCACGTTCGCGCATGTCGACCCGCGGGTTGAAGCACATGTGGCCGCCCAAATGGGCTTGCGTGTGGAACCGATTTCGACGCAGGTCATTCCGCGCGACCGCCACGCCATGTACTTCGCCACGCTTGGCGTCATCGCCAGTTCCATCGAAAACATTGCGACCGAAATTCGCCACCTGCAACGCACCGAAGTGCTCGAGGCCGAGGAGTTTTTCAGCCCCGGCCAAAAGGGTTCGAGCGCCATGCCGCACAAGCGCAACCCTGTGCTGAGTGAGAACCTCACAGGCTTGGCGCGCGTGGTGCGCGGCTATGTCACCTCGGCGCTCGAAAACGTGGCGCTGTGGCACGAGCGTGATATTTCGCACTCCAGCGTCGAGCGCGTCATCGGGCCGGATGCCACTGTCACGCTGGATTTCGCGCTGCACCGCCTCGCAGGGCTTGTCGAAAAGCTAGTGATTTACCCCGAGCATATCCAGCGCACCATGGACAAACTGGGTGGCCTTATTTTCAGCCAGCGTGTGCTGCTAGCGCTCACCCAAAAAGGCATGAGCCGCGAAGCCGCCTACGAAGCCGTGCAGCGCAACGCCATGAAAGTGTGGCTCGAAGGCGCTAACTTTTTGCACGAACTGAAAAATGACGCCGATGTCGGCCATCACCTCAGCACCGACGAACTCTGTGCCCTGTTCGACCTTGGCTACCACACCAAACATGTCGACACGATTTTTAATCGCGTGTTTGGATAGGGTGTGATGCGCTTTAGCGTAGTCATACCGCTTTATCGTGCACATCAAACACTGCTGCGCGCGCTTAACAGTGTCTTTTCGCAAACGCTCCCAGTGCATGAAATCATTTTAGTTGCAGATGATGCAGCGGATTACAGCAACTACATCACGGATGTACGCGTGCGTCTTCTTTCTACGGGCAGGGTGGGGGCAGGCGCAGGACATGCCCGCAATACCGGCATTGCCGCGGCTACAGGCGATGCCATTGCCTTGCTGGATGCAGATGATGCGTTCCACCCCACGCGCCTTGAGGCATTGGCACCGCTGATAGATAAATATGGCGCTGCCTTTTCTGGCGCGCGCTATATTGATGAAGCTACGGGCAGCGAGTTGCCCAATATCAACCTCACGTTTGATGAGGATTGTTTGCCCCCGCTTGCGTTAGCACTCAGTGGCATGCACACGCATGTCCATGTTGCTTTCGACCGCGCGCGTTGCCCGGCACGCTACGACGTGTGCTACGCCGCAGAGGACTTCACATTCATGATGAAGCTTTATGATTTCATCGATACAGTTGGCTATACAAAAGCGCCGCTTTACGATTATTACCGCAGCGCCCAATCATTTTGTAATCAGCTCGGCAGCACCGAGAAATTCCTTGAGGCCATCGACGATTTGCTCGACCCGCAATCCGATGCGTATGCGGTGGTAAGCCAGTACAAAGCGTTTGTACCGCTTCGTCTCTACTTTAACTGCATGCGCACGGCGGAAATAGCCGTAATTGCTAACCCTGAATTATCGTTTCAGGAAGTGATGCAGGCATGCGCCCACGAAACATTGCTCCCTTTGATAAAGGTATAAACACCATGTTCACCATTGACCACCGCCTTGCGCGCGACAGCCACTTCATCACCGCGTTGCCACTGTGCGATGTGCGGCTGATGGACAATAAAAAATTCCCGTGGCTGCTGCTCATCCCCCGTGCGGCGGATGCGAGTGAGTGGATCGACCTCAGTCGCGAACAGCAACACCAGCTAAGCGACGAAATCGCGGTGGTCAGCCATATCCTGAACGCACTCGTTACGCCCGATAAACTGAACATCGCCACGCTGGGCAATCAGGTGAGCCAGCTGCATATCCATGTCATCGCGCGCTACAAAGGCGATGCGGCATGGCCCAACCCCGTGTGGGGCGGCCCCGCCGAAGCCTACGCTGAAGCTGAATCCGGCCGATTCATCTATGATTTAAAATCTGCGCTCGACTCACTGCAATTAGGCTAATGCATTGGTGAAGTGAACTCACGAACAAGTTCAATTATTCACGCAATCGTCATACAACTTCGCGCCTTTAATGGTATGGTGCTGCTAGCGTGGAGTAGCAATATGACATCTTTGGACAACGCAACTATCATTCCGCCGGCCGCCCAGGTTTCGGGTACGGCACTTGACGAGGCCGGTTTAGCTCAAGCGTATCTGCTTCAACAAGCATCGTGGCTGGAAGCGCTGGGCGACGATCGTGCACTAGCGTGCCTCGATGAGGTGATTCAGTCGGTGCAAGAATATTTGCCCGACTCCGCCCAGTATTATCAGCAATGTGCGCAATTTTTAGCCATGCATTTGCAGAAAAAATCGCATGGGGCGGAAAACCCCGACAATATGGGCATTGAAGCGCGGGCATCGCGATTGGCGGAAAGCTTTCTAAAGCTGACTGAAGCGTTCGTCATTCCCGGCGCCGACGAGGCACATCGGCGTATTCACGAAGCGCGTACACAGCGTAGCGACGCGTCTGGCCGTTAGTTAACGCGTCAGCGGGTTGATGCTTGACAGTGCCGACGGGATAACTACATTCCCGCCTTCGCGTGAGTGGCTCGGTAGCTCAGCGGTAGAGCAGGGGAATCATAATCCCTTGGTCGGGTGTTCAAATCACCCCCGAGCCACCAAAT
>JBJXEM010000050.1:0-41477 GCA_046154225.1 Rickettsiales bacterium | reverse complement strand
CTTTTCTGTGAAGGAGATTCCCGCCTTCGCGGGAATGACAAATTTTGAGGCGGTAAGAAAATCAACCATAATCAGCATAGGAACCCCCACCCGCCCTTTCAGGGCGACCTCCCCCCTGAGTGGGGAGGTAAACTGTGCGCCCCTCGCCTCGCCAAATTGTCATGCAACCTTCATATTACCCCCCCCTTATGTGTTAACATCGGGGTGGTTTTGTAAGTTTGTGTTGGTTGTTTTAACCCTCGCAAAAACTGCTCGACTGCGTGCGCTGAACATCTCGTTCGGCGCCATCGACATGAAGGACGATTATTTATGTCTGAAGGTAATGTAGACGGAACTGCCGTGGCTAAAACGCCAGCCTCGCCTTGGGTGCTGCCGGAAGGCTTTACCCTCACCCAGGATGCGGACGGTGCTTTCACCCTCACGGTTGCGGAAAAAATCACCGTTGACTGCGGCAATTCGTCCGTGACCATGATCAACAACGGCGACGTTTGGGTCACGAGCGATAGCGGCTGCGTTTTTGTTGCGACCAACAGCGGCGACGCCACGGTCACGACCGATAACGGAAGAGCCTTCGTCAGGACCAAAATCGGCGACGTAAAGGTCACGACCGACAGCGGCGACGTAAAGGTCACGACCGAAAGCGGCGACGCCGAGGTCACGACCATCAGCGGCGGCGCAGAGGTTAAGACCGATAACGGCGCCGTTGAAGTCAGGACCGACAGCGGTGACGTTGAGGTCAAGACCAGTAGCGGGGCCACCAAGGTCGTGGCCAGTAGCGGCAACGTTGAGGTCACGAACTACTACGGCGACGTTCAGATCGCGACCGAAAGCGGCAACGCCAAGGTCACGACCGACAGCGGGGCCGCCCAGGTCTTTACCAAAAGCGGCAACGCAGAGGTTGTGGCCAACAACGGCGACGTCAAGGTCACGGCTTACAGCGGTATCACCACTGTATTCGGTGGTGGTTATGTTGCCGTGTTTAGCACCGGCCGCTTGGCAACCGTCGCTGCGGCGCAAAAAGCGGCGTAACGCAGGGCAATCAACTTTTGGGCGCGGAGAAATTCTCCGCGCCCCTTTTTTGGCATCGGCGCGAGGCCATGCCTGCCAATAGTATCGCCCTTGCCCCGCGCCCGAGGCTCGCTTATACTTCGCTTATGGCCAAACCTGCGACACGCCCTGCACCCGCCTCCACCCGCCCGGTGGACGGCCTTATCCACGTTATCCGCGAACAGAAGGTGATGCTCGATCATGACCTAGCCGCGTTGTACGGCGTGCCGACCAAAGCGTTCAACCAAGCGGTGCGGCGCAATATCGCGCGCTTTCCCGAAGATTTCATGTTCCAGCTCAGCCCCGAAGAAGAGGCGCTGATGAGGTCACAATTTGTGACCGCATCAAAAAAGAATATTAAAGTACAGTCGCTTGCTTTTACCGAACATGGGGTGGCGATGCTGGCGAGCGTGCTGAAAAGCGCGCGTGCGGTCGAGATGAGCATCACCCTTGTGCGCACCTTCGTGCGTATGCGCGAGCTGATGGCGAACAACGCTGCCATCGCCGCCCGCGTCGAGAAACTGGAACAGCGTCACGACCGCACCGCCTCCGTCATCGAAATTCTGGTGGAGGATATTGACCAACTGGCGCATACGGTAAAAACAATCAAAGCGTTACCCAAACCACGCAAGCAGCCGATTGGCTTTGCGCTTCGGAAGAAAAGCTGATGGTCGAGAAAATTGGTTACACCCGCCCTGTGACAACTGCCAAACCTGTGCGCAAGGCAGGCTCGGTGGCATCGCCGGGCTTTGCCGATGCGCTGGCCGCCGCTGAAGGTGCCGGCGGCGCGGACGCCACCGAAGCCACGAGCAGCGTTGCTGCACCCGCCGCACTGGGTGGGCTACTGGGCGTTCAGGAAGTCGATGAACGCGAGGTCAAAAAACGCCGCGCCGTGCGCCGTGGCCGCCTGACGCTCGATGCGCTGTCAAACCTGCGTGATTGCCTGCTCATGGGCACCCTGCCGCTCTCCACCATCCGCGTGCTCGAGCGCCTCGTCGAGCAGGAGCGCGGCCTGACAGCCGACCCCATGCTGCAATCCATCCTCGACGACATCGAGGTACGCGCCGCTGTCGAAATCGCTAAACTCGAAGTGGCGGGGCTGATTTAGCGGCGGGCTAGTTGCGCGCGTCATGGATTCGGGCTGATCCCCGCTCCCCCCTTGCGGGGGAGCCAAATTTTCACTTGAAAATTTGGTGGGGGGAATCTGAGCAACAACAAACACCCGCTTTTGTGTCATGTTCCGTACCCCCCACCAAATCCGTAAAAAGACGGATTTGGCTCCCCCTCAAGGGGGGAGCGAAAAAACACCCCCCGCACTGCAGCATCAATAATTGTGTATGGCGCCTTTATGACGCTTGCGGCACTCACGCGACTCGCGTATTTTGTTTCGGTTATTCACCGTCAGGGAAGGTCCCGATTATGGCAAAGAATATGGCAAAGAAAAGCGCGAAGCCCACGGCAAAACCCACGGCCAAAAAGCCGCTGGTGAAAAAACCGATTGCAAAGCTAGTCAAAAAGTCGGCACCGCCCAAAGCCACTAAAAAACCCGCCGCAAAACCCGCCGCGAAAAATACCAAAAAGCCAGCCCCCAAGCTGGTTACTACCAAATCCACCAAACCCCAGCCCAAGAAACCGGAGCCTAAATTGCCCCCCAAACCCGCCGCCAAAACCACTGCTACCAAAAAACCTGCCGCGAAAGCTCCCGCACCCGCACCCGTCAAAATCGCCAAACCCAAGCGCGATTACAAACCGGCGAAACTTCCTGCAGGCTATAAACCCACGCTGAGCGAAGAATATATGAGCCCGGTGCAACAGGAATATTTCCGCCAGAAGCTGCTTGCCTGGCGCAAAGAACTCATGACCGAATCGCGCGAGACGCTCGACCATTTGCACGAAGAAAACTGGCACCAGGCCGACATCGCCGACCGCGCGAGCCTGGAGACCGAAGCCGGGGTCGAACTTCGCACCCGCAACCGCTACCTCAAGCTCATCAGCAAAATCGACTCGGCCATTCGCCGCATCGAGGAAGGTGAGTACGGCTATTGCGAGGAAACCGGCGAACCCATCGGCCTCAAGCGCCTGGAAGCCCGCCCCGTCGCCACGCTCTCCATCGAGGCGCAGGAGCGCCACGAGCGCAACGAGCGGCAATATACGGATGAAGATTAGGGTATAGGGGCTAGGGTTTAGGGTTTAGTGTACCCTCGCATCTTCTCTAGACCCTAAACCCTAAACCCTATACCCTAGCTCTATGTTCCTCCCCTCCGACATCACCCTACAGTTCGGCGACTCCGGCGATTTCGTGGCTGAAATGCAGAGGCGCTTGGTCGCCGTCCAAGGCGGCAGTGGCAACCTCGTCACCGGCCATTTCGACGGCATGACGGTGAATGCCGTATCGTCGTTTCAATCCATGGTGGGCCTGCGCGCCGACGGGATCGCCGGGCCCGACACATTGCGTCGCCTGAATGGCGTTTACAGCGGCGACCCCATTACCAGCAGCGACAGCTCGGGGAATAAAAACGAAGAAGAAGAAAAAGCGGCGCAGGCCGCCACCCAGTTCCAGCACCAGGCGCTCCTTGCGGCTGACGCCATGGCCATGTCGCCGCAACCGCTTTATCCAACCGAACAGGCCGCCGCTGCCGTTGCTCAAACTGCTGTTGAACCAGCCCCCGAAAAAATCGCTGCACTCGAACCCTTGAAACCTGTGGTCGACCTGCAAGCGCAAATGCAGCAGCAAATCCAGCGCGACGCGGCCCTGCAAACCCCGCCTGTGCCCAAACCGTCTGACCTGCTGGCGCAAATGCTGCTCGACCAGCCCAAACCCGCGCCCTCAGCCGATGCGGCCTTGCGCCCCCCTACCGAAGCACAACCGCCGCTCGACGCTCGCCCACCGCTCGATGGCCGCCCGCCACTCACCGCGCAGCCGGTGCCACAATTTGGCGCCCTGCCCCCGGGGGCCGATCCGGCAATGCTTCAGGCAAACACCGCTCCTCGCGCGGCAAATCAGGAATTATTGCCCCCCGAGCAAGCTCGCCGCGAAACCACGTTAACGCGCGAACAAACCCCCTCACTCATCCAGCGCGGCGTGCAGATGGCCAACGCCATGCTGCAAAAAATCGCCGATTATTTCGAGGCAACGTTGCCCGATTCGGTACTGAAGGAAGTGCAGGCTGCAGGCAAAATCATGGCACGAAGCGGCGTCAAGGAAGTGGCCATCCCCACGGGCCCCGACCTACCCGCCCGCGGCCCAGAAACCCCCGCCCGTGGCCCCGAAACCGCACAAGTTCAGCAGCGCAGCTAGCGCAATCATTTTCTGCCACGAGGCATTATTAACACGACCATTGCCATGTTGAATCCCGAACGCATCCGTGCAGCCCATACCCGCATCGCGCCACATATCGTGAACACACCGCTACTGCAAAGCGACGTGCTGAACGAGCTGATGGGCGGCGTAGTGGTGTTTAAGTACGAAGGATTCCAGAAAACCGGTTCCTTCAAAGTGCGCGGCGCGCTGAATGCGCTGTTGAGTTTACGCGAACAGCAGCTTTTGCCGCCGCATGTGGTCGCTTTCAGCTCCGGCAATCACGCACAGGCACTTGCCTACGCGGCGCGGCTGGTTGGCATCCGCGCCACCATTTTCATCCCCGAAACGGCGTCGCCCTTCAAAATCAACGCCACCCTCGCTCAGGGTGCGCAAGTGATCCTCACCGCTTCGCGCGACGAAGCCGAAGCACGCAGCGCCGAATATGTCACCGCCGGTGCCATGCTCATCCCCCCGTTCGACCACGATTTCATCATCGCGGGCCAAGGCACCAGCTGCTACGAAGCACTCAGCACCGGCTTCATGCCCGATGCCATTTTCGCCACCGTCGGCGGCGGCGGCTGGATCAGCGGCACTTACCTTGCCGCCAAACTGCTCTGCCCCAACGCAAAAATCATCGGCGCTGAACCGGCACTCGCAAACGATGCCGCCATCAGCTACCGCACGGGCAGCATTCACCGCCTCGCCACCGCGCCGAACACCATTGCCGACGGTGCGCGCACCCCTGCCCTCGCCGCACGTACCTTCGCCTATGTGCGCCAGCTCGACGGCATGATCGAAATCGACGAAGCCACGATTATTGAATGGACGCGAACCCTCGCCCTGCAACTTAAAATCACTGCCGAACCCACCAGCTGCGTGTCCGCCGCCGCTTGCGCACAGTGGTTTTCACAGCCGGGCAATACTGGCAAAACCGCATTGGTACTTTTGTCCGGCGGCAATATCGACCCCGCGACACATCAGCACATCTGGAGCGCGTAGCTAGCGCAACACCAGCACGCTCCAGTTACCGCGCCGCAAACGCTGCATCAAATAACGCCCCTGCGCGCGATGCGCGGCCAGCACCATACGCTCCTGCGAGCGCAATAGGCCCGACAAAATCAACACCCCATCCGGCCCCATTTGCGCCGATGCGGCACGCGCCATTTTCATGAGTGGCCGCGCCAAAATGTTCGCAACCACCATTTCGTGTGGCCCGGCGTCGCGCACGCGGGCGGGGCGATAGCCATCGCTCACCCACGCGCGGCTGCGTTTATTCACCCGGTTGGCGCGCAGGTTATGCGCACTCACACGTGCCGCCATCACGTCGTTGTCGCACGCATCTACCCACGCGCGCGGCCATAATTTCGCGGCCGCAATCGCTAAAATCGCTGTGCCGCATCCCATATCGAGCACGCGCCGCACACGCGGCATTTTTTTGCGCAACATCGCCAGCGCTTCAAGGCACCCGGCCGTTGTCGCATGTTCACCGGTACCGAACGCCGCCACCGCATCGATCAGCAACGGCACCGTGTTGCGCGGCACTTCGTGGCGCGCGTGGCTGCCATGCACAAAAAACCGCCCAAGCCGAAATGGCGGAAAATCCTTTTGCACTTTTTCCACCCAATCAATCGGCTCAAGCGCCACCACCCGCACGCGCGCGCCCGCATCCACCTGCGTCACGATTTCGCGCATGGCAGCTTCGCCCGCCGCGTCGACAATCAGCACCAGATGAGGTACCACCGCGTCAATCATCCGGGTGATGGCAAGCGCCACCTCCTCGGCCCGCAACTCGATGATACCGAGTATCTCAGGCGGTGCTTCAATCATCATCTGCCGTGGTTTCAGCGGCTGCGCAAATGGGTTTTTCATCGCCCATCCCCAATCAGCTCCAGCCATTGCATTTCGCTCAGTACCTGCACACCCAGTGCCGTCGCGTCTTTCAGCTTGCTCCCCGCATCGGCCCCTGCCACCACATAATCCGTTTTTGCCGACACGGAACTGGCCACTTTTGCGCCCAATTGTTCCGCCTGCGTTTTCGCTTCGCGTCGGCCCAGTCGCTCCATGATGCCGGTGAACACTACGGTTTTACCGGTAACCGGCGACGCCGTTGCCACCACCGGCGCATAGGGGGGAATCGCCAATGCCGCGTGCAAATTTTGCAACACATCACGATGATGCGGCTCCGCCAAAAACTCGCCAAGGCTGTCGATCACTACTTGCCCAATGCCGTCGACATGCAGCAATTCCTGAAGTCCCTCGCCCGCCGCCAACAACGCATCGAGCGTGATAAAATGCCGCGCAATCAGCTTCGCGGTTTCCTCGCCCACATGGCGAATGCCCAGCGCGTAAATAAAACGCGGCAGGCTGGTGCTGCGGGCTTTTTCAATCGCCGCAAATAATTTCGCAGCCGAGCGCTCGCCCCAGCCTTCACGGTTTTTCAGCCGCGTCAGGTTCTCCGCGTCGCGCGCGGCGAGGGTAAAAATATCCGCCGGGTTGCGCACCAGCCCGTCGCGGTAAAATGCTTCGATTTGCTTTTCACCCAAGCCTTCAATGTCGAGTGCATTGCGCGACACGAAATGCCGCAACCGCTCAACCGCTTGCGCCGCGCAGGTAAGCCCGCCCGTGCAACGCCGCGCCACTTCGCCCTCGGGCCGCACCGCATGCGCGCCGCACACCGGGCAGTTCGTAGGAAACACATAGGCCACGGCACCACGCGGCAGATCATCCCGCACACGCACCACTTGCGGAATCACATCGCCCGCGCGCTGAATCATCACCGTGTCACCCACACGCACGCGGAGGCGCGCAATTTCATCCTCGTTGTGCAAGGTGGCATTGCTCACCAGCACCCCGCCCACATTCACCGGCGCCAGCCGCGCCACCGGCGTCAGCGCCCCGGTACGCCCCACCTGAATGTCAATGCCTTCAACCACCGTCACCGCTTGTTCGGCCGGGAATTTATGCGCAATGGCCCAGCGAGGAGAGCGGGCTTTGAAGCCAAGGCGACGCTGGAATTCGAGGCTGTCGACTTTATAGACAAGGCCATCGATGTCGTAGTCCAGCCCACTTCTTAGTCCAGCATACTCCGCGTAATGTTTCATAATATCTTCTACGGTATTCATGACGAAGACGGGCTGAATTTCGTTTGTTACAAAAGCTGTATGGTTGACGTCCGAACCTCTAGTAGGAGAACCTTTGGGCGCGATTCTGAATCCGTAATTCCATAATTTTTCCATCATCGCGCTATGGCTATTGATACCATCTAAATCGTTGCTCAGTTCGCCCCAGCCATACACAAAATAACTAAGCTGGCGCGTACGTGTGATTTCCGAATCAAGCTGGCGCAGCGAACCGGCTGCGGCGTTGCGCGGGTTAGCGAACAGCGGCTCGCCCAGCGCCTCGCGCGAAGAGTTCAACGACGCGAAATGCGCCTTGCTCATATACACTTCGCCGCGCACCTCCAGTATTTCAGGTGCATTCGCAAGCTGAGTCGGAAAACGTGAAATAGTACGAATATTGCGCGTAATGTCCTCGCCTACTTCGCCGTCACCTCGGGTTGCCGCTTGCACTAGCAAGCCCTGTTCATAGCGCGCAGTAAACGACAGCCCATCAATTTTCGGCTCGCAGACATATTCCACCGCTTCATCTGCGCTGAGTTTTAAAAAGTCGCGCACACGCGCATCCCATTCGCGCAAATCTTCCTCAGTGAAAGCATTATCCAGCGACAGCATCGGTACGCTATGGCGCACTTTGGCAAAGCCTTCAGCGGGTGCTGCGCCAACCCGCTGGCTGGGGCTATCGGGTGTCACGAGTTGCGGAAATTGCTTCTCAAGCGCCAGCAATTCCTGACGCAACACGTCATACTCAGCATCCGTAATGCTCGGTGCGTCGTGCTGGTAGTAGCGCGCATCATGCGCACGAATTTCAGCCGCAAGTTCGGCGTGGCGGGTTTTGGGAATTTCATGCATCTGGTTTAACCAGCATTTTTACCATCAAATGATCGTCAATCGAGCGACCATCGATGCAGATTGCCCCATGCTCTGTGCCATAAATGGAAAACCCATGTTTTTTGTAATACGCAATAGCCGCCACATTTTCTGCCCAAACGGTCAAATGAATTTGGGTGACGTTTTGTGTACGTGCGTGAGCAACAACCTCATGCAGCAACTGGGTTGAAATACCTGTACGACGCTGCTCAGCACGCGTGTACACCGCCCACAGCACACCCTTATGCTGCAAGCGTTTTGGCGCATCTACCATAAACCCTATGGTGGATTGAATTCGCCCCTTCGCATCGAAGTAGCCAAAAATATGGTTTCTGGAAAGTTGCTGAAGAATCTGTTCGTCACTCTTTTGCAAAAACTCTTCGGGGCTTTCCAGAAACGATTCCGGGTTACATTGCAGCGATTCAAGTCGTATGTCTTTCCACGCCTGTAAATCATGTTCAGCTAACAATCGAATCATGACGCCTCGCGCAGCATTTTGTCGGCGGCTTTGCGGGCTTCGTCGCTGATGGTGGCGCCGGATAACATGCGGGCAAGTTCCTCGGTGCGGGCATGGGCGTCAAGCTCACGCACGTCGGTCGTGACTTCTTTTTTGCCGCTTTTGCTGATGAATAAATGGTGGCTTGCCTGCGCCGCCACCTGCGGCAAATGCGTCACCACAATCACCTGCGCTTTGGCGGCCAGTTGCTTGAGTCGCTGGCCGATGGCTTCGGCCACCGCACCGCCAGTGCCGGTGTCAATCTCGTCGAAAATCGCAACCACCGGCTCGGCGGCGTGCAGCACCACTTTCATGGCAAGCAACAGGCGCGATAATTCACCGCCCGACGCTACCTTATTCAGCGGGCCCGGCTTCATGCCCGCGTTGGTGCTCACCTCGAAACTCACCTGATGCATGCCGTGCGCACCCCAGCTAGTGGGCGGCAATTCCGTCTGCACTACGCGCAATTCCGTCGTCGCCATTTTCAGCGGCTTTAGCTCTTTCATGGTCGCCGCGGTGAGTTTCGTCGAAGCTTTTTCGCGCGCCGCATATAACGCCTGCGACGCTTCACGATAGTGTTGTTCTGCCGCCAGCAGCGCCGCGCGCAGGGCTTTACGCTCGGCGTCGAGGTTGGTGAGTGTCGCCAGTTTGCGGCGCGCGTCGGCCAGCATGTCCGGTAAATTTTCAACTGCGCAGTTGAATTTTCGTGCGGCGCCGCGCAAGGCATGCAGCCGGTCTTCAGCAGATTCCAACGCGCGCGGGTCGAGCTCGGCGCTGGCGATAATGCGCTCAATCGCGACGCTCACTTCTTCCACGTCGGTTTCGGCGCGCTCGAGCGCCGCACTCATGGATTCCTGCGCAAGCGCCGTGCGTGCCAGCAATTTGGCCACTTGCCGTAATTGCAGCGCCACACCGTCATTTTCCGTAAGCAATGCCAGTGCTTCACGCAGCGCACCGAGCGAGGCTTGTGCGGTTTGTGCGCGTTTGCGGATGTCGGTGAGCGCCAGTTCCTCGCCCGGCTGCGGGTCGATTGCGCCCAATTCCTGGGCGATCTGCTTCATCCATTCCTGTTCGCGACTGGCGGCTTGCGCTTGCGTTTCAAGCGCATCGAGCGCGGCGGATGCTGCTTTCCAGTCCGAAAAATGCTGCGCTGTTTGCTGCAGCAATTTTTGGTTGCCCGCGAACTGGTCGAGCAAATCGCGATGGGTTTTGCTGTCGAGCAACCCGCGCTGGTCGTGCTGGCCGTGACGCGCGACGAGCAACTCGCCAAACCGCTTCAACGCGCTGACGCTCACGGCCGCATCGTTCGCAAACGCGCGGCTTTTGCCATCGGCACTCAGGGTGCGGCGCAGGATGAGTTGGGCCGAGGGTTCAAGCCCCAATTCCTCCATCAGCGCCCGGGCGGCAGCGTGTGCGCCCACCTCGAACTCCGCTGACACACTTGCCTGTTTTTCACCTGGGCGCACAAGTCCCGCGTCCGAACGTTCGCCCAGCACTAGGCCAAGCCCGTCGAGCAGGATGGATTTGCCCGCACCCGTTTCGCCCGTCAGCGCATTGAGGCCGGGACGGAATGCAATGTCACATTGCTTGAGCAGCAGCAGGTTGCGGATGGAAAGTTGCGTCAGCATGGCTAGAACTTCAAATATCTGTCGAAGGTGCTTTTCTTTTCCTCGGGCGATAAATTTCCCTGCAGCATGGCGTAGCTGAACTGATACCAGTCCGAGCCCGGATAATTATACCCGAGCACCGCCGCGTATTTTTTTGCTTCCGCCACTACGCCCAGGCGCAGATAGGCCTCGACCAACCGGTGCAATGCTTCGGGCGCGTGGCTGGTGGTCTGGTAATGGTCGACGACGTATTTGAAGCGATTCACCGCCGCCGGGTAATCCTTGTGGCGCAGGTAATAGCGGCCGATTTCCATTTCCTTGCCGGCCAGATGGTCGTCGGTCAGTTCGAGTTTGATGCTGGCATCCTGCGCGTATTCGCTGTCGGGGAAACGCTCGACCACATCCTTCAGCGCGGCTCGGGACAGGGAGGTGGCTTTCTGGTCGCGGCCGACGTCGGAGATCTGCGTGTAGTAGCACAGCGCTTTCAGGTAATAGGCGTAGGGCGTGGTGGGGCTTGTCGGATGCAATTTCGCGTAGCGGTCGAGGATGGAAACGGCGTCGTCGAACAACCCGGCGCGGTAGGCGGAATAGGCCGCCATGATTTGTGCGCGGCCTGCCCATTCGGAATACGGGTGCTGGCGCTCGACCTCCTCGAAATCGTCCACCGCCTGCTTGAAGGCGCGGCGGTCGTAGGTTTCGAACGCTTTGTCGTAGAGTGCTTCGACGGTATCGTTTTTCTCGGCGGCTTCTTTTGCGTCCTGCTCCACGCTGTCGTCAACGCTGCAGGCGCCCAGCAGCAGCGGGGCACCAAGAGCGCAAAGCATGAGGGAACGGTGAAATGGGCGCATGGATTGCTTATAGCAGCCCGCCCCTTGCGCGCAACTGCGACGACGGCTAAAGGAAAGCTATGAAAGCGAAGGCACCAAACGCACGAAAAGTAACACTCCGCGAACTGAGCCCACGCGAAATGGCGGGCATGTACGCGCTCATTGCCACCCACAACCCGGGCATGGGCAAAGCCTTATTCACCCGCCGCTTGAAGCAGATGCAACGTCAGGGCTACCGCGCGGTAGGCGCGTTCGACGGGTGGCAGATGATCGGCGTCAGTGGATTCTGGGTCGGCACGCGTTTCTGGTGCGGCCGGCATCTCGATATCGATAATTTTTTCGTGGCCGAAAACTACCGGCGCGACGGCGTGGGCGCCAAGTTAGTAGCGTGGCTAGAAGCCACGGCCATTGCTGAAAAATGTGAGTTGATTGGGCTGGATGTGTATGCCGATAGTTTTCTGGCGCACCGTTTTTATCACCGCCATGGCTTCGTGGCGACCGGCCACCACATGACCAAACAGCCCGGCAGTGCCGAACCCTTCACCCCACCACGCAAACGGCTTAAACCTTAGGCGGAGAGCATTTCCGGCAGCGCTTCGCGCGTGACATGCATTGGCACGTCGGCATCATCACCACCGATAATACGGTAGTTCGCAGGGTCGGAAAACACCGCACGCAGCAGGCGGTTATTGATACCATGGCCGGGACGCGTGGTGGTAACATGGCCGCGCAGCGCACTGCCCGCGGTGAAATAATCGCCCACGCAGTCGAGCGCTTTGTGGCGCACGAATTCATCGGCATAACGCAGACCGCCTTCGTTCAGAATATCTTCTTCGCCCAGCACCACCGCGTTGTGCAGGCTGCCGCCAAGCGCCAGGCCCATGCTGCGCATTTTCTCGACATCGCGGGCAAAGCCGAAGGTGCGCGCACGCGCCAGTGCGTTTTTAAAGCTGGTGTCCGAGAAATCGTAACGCGCCTTCTGGTTCGCAATCAGCGGATGTTTAAACGCGATTTCGATGTCGAGCATAAACCCGTCATGCGGGGTGATGCTGGCTTTCGAGCCGCCTTCCTCCACCGTCACTTCGCGCAGGATTTCAACCACACGGCGGGTGGCTTTTTGCTGCACACGGCCCGCACATTCAAGCAAAAACACGAATGGCTCGCTCGACCCGTCCATGATCGGCACTTCCTGGCCGTCGAGTTCGATGCGCGCATTGTCGATGCCCGCGCCCCACAACGCCGCCATGAGGTGCTCGATGGTCGAGACCGTCACACCCTGCGCGTTCGCGATCACGGTGCCGAGCGTGGTTTCCACCACCTGATCGTAACGCGCGGCCACGCTGGGTGCGCCGTCGATGTCTTTGCGCACAAACTGAATGCCGGTGTTGGCCGCTGCCGGGCGAATCGCCATGTTCACCATGTCGCCGCTATGCAGCGACACGCCGACACAGCCCACTTCCGCCGCGACGGTATGTTGGAAGAACATCTCAGATTCAGAGGTCGATTGCATGGGATCTCGCAAAATATAATGTTGAGCCCACACCTTAGCGCACCCATAAACCCATGCAATTCACGCTTTGTAACGGTTTGTTACAATGCCGCCGCCAGCCACCCTGGCATATGCAGCTTAACGATTTGTTAAACCTATCGCTTTATACATTAGGTTTAGCAGGAGTGATGCAATGGATTTGACCACCGAGGATTTTAAGGCCGCGCTGCTGCCTCAGGTTGCACGCTACAGCATCCGTGACCGATACGAGGAAATCAGCAACGCGCTCGTCAACGCCATGCAAGAATGCATGGGCGGTCCAGTGGTTTGGGATATCAGTAGTGTGAAACCACGTCACTTGGCGACCGTGCGTGCCTACTATCAAAAACGTTCCGAGCAATTTGGAGAAATTGGCGAAAAAATCCTCGCCAATGAAATGAATGCGAATGCTAAAATCATTACTGCCATCGCACGCACCTATAAAATCGACATCGATTTTACTAAAGATTTGATCGACCTCGACACCGTCGCACGGATGCTTTCGCATACGCCTGCGGTACGCACCACGGATTATTCGGGGATACTGGAGCCGGTTAAAGGCGGAAGCGATCGCGGATTCGACCCTAGACGAAGCGAGGGGCAAAGAACCCCGCAAGCGTTGCTGGACGCGGGGAGTAAAAGGCCAACTGCACAGAGGCGGCCACACATTATCGACGTCGCTGCATCCTCAAAACCCGTGATTGAGAGCATACCCGCGCGACCGCTCGGCGAGATTAAAGCGGAATATGATCGTTGCTGGGGCGACATTGCCAAAGTGTGCGAAGGCAAGCTTCCACTCGTCACCCTCACCAACTCTGAAAGTGCCGCTCCATGGTGGCGCATGGACCATGCTCCGTTTCAACAACAGCTGGAAGGTGCGCGCACTACCGCTCACGACATTCTGCACCCGATGAAAGCCGATAAGCTTGACGGATTGTTTGATCGGGTGGCAACACTACACGCTGAAAAAGAACAGGCGCGTGCAAATGGGCGCGGGGTTGGTTAAACCCGCATTCCCTTAATTCGCCTGACGACGCAGAAACGCGGGAATGTCGTAGAATTCCTCTTCATCGCTGGCGTGTGGCGTAGTTTCGCGCACTTCGGCTTTGCGTTCGGGCTGGGCGGCTTGGGCCGCCTGCATGGCAGCCGCAGCGCGTGCCGGGGCCGTGACCGCCGCTTTCGCGCCACCCGTGAACGATTTTCCGACATTCGCCAGTCGCCCAAAAATGCTTTTCGATTCGGCTTCTTCGTATTCTTCCTCGGCGATTTCCGGCGTTTGTGCCGTGAACAGCGTGCGCTGCTGCGGCAATTCGGCGCGTGGGCTCACGAATAGCGGGCCCGCATCATTCATGGTGTTTTGTGCGCGTGGTGCCGCATGGGCGGCGAGTTGCATGGCCTGTTCAAGCTGGGCGGCATTGTGCGCGGCTTGTTGCTGTTGCATCTGCATCGCGGCTTGTTGTTGCACGGCCGCTTCTTCGTCGATGATACGAATCACCGGCTGCGCCTGCGGTACCGGGTGGCTGGCGGGGCGATGAGCCGCCGGTTGGGGGCTAGCATTGCGAATGGCCTCGGTGAGGCTGGCAGTGCCTGCCTGACGCACGATTTCAGCGGCGCTGCGCTCCTTGCGTGGCGCTGCCGACGTGGTGGGGGCCATGGGTGCCGCATACGGTTTGCGCGCGGCTTGGTTGTTGGCAGGTGCTGCTTCCGGCACCGGACGGTGATATTGCATGTCGCCGGAATCAATGCCGGTCGCCACCACCGACACGCGGATGCGGCCTTCCATCGAATCACTAAAGGCAGAACCGACGATGATGTTCGCATCCGGGTCAACTTCATCACGAATGCGGTTCACCGCTTCGTCGACTTCGTACAGCGCGAAATCCGGCCCTGCGGTAAGATTGATGAGCACGGCTTTCGCACCCTTCAGCGACACATCATCGAGCAGCGGGTTGGAAATGGCCGCTTCCGCCGCCATCATGGCGCGTTGCTCGCCCGAGGCTTCGCCCGCTCCCATCATCGCCTTGCCCATTTCCGCCATGACGGTGCGAATATCGGCGAAGTCGAGGTTGATGAGGCCGGGTTTCACAATCAAATCCGTCACGCCGCGCACGCCGGAATGCAATACTTCGTCTGCCAAGCGGAATGCTTCGGCAAAACTGGTTTTTTCATTCGCGATGCGGAACAGGTTTTGGTTGGGCACAACAATTAAAGTATCGACATATTGCTGCAACTCACGAATGCCTGCTTCGGCAATGCGCATGCGGTGCTGACCTTCGAATTGGAACGGTTTTGTGACTACGCCCACCGTCAGCATGCCTTGTTCTTTGGCGAGGCGCGCGATGATGGGAGCAGCACCCGTACCGGTGCCGCCGCCCATGCCAGCGGTGATGAACACCATGTTGCTGCCATGAATATAGTCGGCGATTTCGTCGATGGCTTCTTCGGCGGCCGCACCGCCCACTTCAGGTTTTGCACCAGCGCCCAAGCCACGCGTCACTGTCGCGCCGAGCTGGATAATCCGGTCCGTCATCGCGCCTTCGAGCGCTTGCGCGTCGGTGTTGGCGATCACGAAATCGACGCCCTCGAGCTTCGCGGCAATCATGTTGTTGACCGCGTTGCCACCCGCGCCCCCCACACCCACAACGGTGATTTTGGGTTTCAGGGTCTCAAGCTGCGACGGCAGGTGAAGATTGATGGTCATGGCGCCTCCAAAGGCCGTCTCCGTCAGGAAACGGGTGCATTTGCGAATAATTCAAGCACTTGCCAAGGCGAATATGTAGCGGTGTTCCGCTTAGTTTGTCACACTATATGGTGGTAGCTGTGACCTGTAAAGCGCAGAGTGAATAAATTTTACACCCATTCCCACTTGGGGGCAACTTTGCAAAACACCGTAAATGAAAAAATATTTTTGTACGTGAAAACCCCCTCGCCGCTTTTTTCAGCGAGGGGGTGATCAAACTATGCAGCGCTCGCCCGTGATGTTTTCGATGGGTGTTCGCTGCTGCGTTGCTGCAATACATCCAGTACCCCACACAGATGACGCGGTAAATCGCCAGGGCGGCGGGCGGTGATGAATGCTCCGTCGATCACCAGAGCTTCATCCACAAACGTTGCCCCTGCTTCGGCGATTTCGTCGCGGATTTCGGGCCAAGCGGCAATGTCTTTGCCGGCCAGCATTTCGGCCGATGCTAAAATTTGCGGCCCATGGCAAATCGCGGCAATCGGCTTATCGCCAATCGCGTAAGCACGCACGAACTCGAGCACAGCTTCGTTTTTGCGCAAAGAAGCCGGAGCTTTACCACCCGGGATGTAGAGCAGCGCGTATTCCCGCGGATCCACATCGGCAAGGGCTTTGGTTTTTTTCAATCCCAGCCCGTGTTTTGCCTCAAACGATTTACCCTCGGGCGTAATCACGTCAACGTGATACCCCTCTTCCGTGAGGCGATAATACGGATAGAAAAATTCCAGATCTTCGGTTTTATCATCCGTCAGGATGGCAATTTTTTCAGGCCGCTGAAGCCGCTCAGGCGTTGGGGCGGGTGCGTAGTTGTCGATGTCATTGTCGTTGCCAAAAAGATTCATGGAGTCCTCCTGTGTGGGTGAAACCAGACGCTAGGCAAGCCCGGATAAAGATTCGATGGTGAGTAGAGTACTTTGGCCTTAAAGCGCGGTGCGAAGCGAAGAACGCGCGTCACTAACCAGAGTTCCGCTATGTAGCACGCCATCGATTGCACGGTCGCGCCACGCCACAGTCGAATCATACCATTGATGGGAGCTATCAACGACGGAAATGAGTAATCCCGCAACATTACGCTTTAGCCGACCCGTAATCACCCCATCGGGCCGAACAAAAAAAGCAGGCCAACAACTTTCTTTTGCAGAGCTATTGGGGCAGCTAATCCATACGTAATTATTGGCTGCATAGGAACGCATGGTGGCAGGCATCGTAATCGCAGGATAGGTTGCCCCTTCATTCAACTTGGCGAAAGGAAGAATATTTTTTTGAATCTGGCGATACGTAGCTAGTGAAGCACCTCCCGCGTGGTATGAATGGAACATCATTTGAACGCCAAGCTTTTTATATGCTCTGTATAATTCCGGATACCGATAATCATGGCAAATGAGCGCGCCGCAACGAATGCCTTTTACGGTGAAGGTAGAAAAATGGTCGCCGGGAGAGTAATGTTTTAAATCACCAGTATTTTCCTTAGCATTCCCAGCGCAAAATCTTTTGTCATACCGTTCGACAAGCGCTCCCTTATCGTTGATAATGTATAAGCTGTTATGCGGTTTATGCTTGCCGCCCAGCCGATGCGCCGATCCCACCACCATCCATATTTTATGTTGCCGTGCCAGCACAAGCAGTTGTCGGGCGTAAGCCTCGTGGGCGTGCCAATCGAACGCTTTATGGGAGGTAAAATCAGTCCCCGCATACCCCGACAAGGCGCATTCCGGGAAATGTACTATATCCGCACCCTGCGCTTTCGCGCTACGAACATGTTTTGCAATAAATTCGTAGTTACGGGCAATATCAGCGCTTACGGGAAACTGAGATGTGGCGACAATAAGCTTCATCACTTCTTACCCAAACTGTGGGTTTAAAAATTCTCGCGGAACCAATTCAGAATGCGCTTGGGCAGCAGGCCTTTGCGCGATTGTTCGCGGTTGAGGATTTCTTCTTCCCACGCCTGGTGGCGGGTGTAGTGCAGCATGCCGATCACCGTCGCAAAAGCCGGGCCACTTACCGCTTCGGCGAGGCCGGGGATGGGGGCGGGTTTGCCTTTGCGCACCTGTTTGCCCAGCATACGCGCGGCGAGATCGCCCACGCCCAGCATCTGGCTGGCACCACCGGTAATCACACAACGGCGCCCGGCGATTTTATCGACGCCCGCGGCCTCGAGCTTGCCACGAATGAGTTCAAAAATTTCTTCCATACGCGGGCGAATGACGCCGACCAGCATGGCGCGCGGCATCGTCGTCGGTTCGTCGTCGTCCTCGCGCTCACCCAATTGCGGCACGTCGATCATCACTTCGGAATCCTTGACGGAACTGTTGGCGCTGCCATGCAGAGTTTTCAGCCGCTCGGCATGGTGCAGTGTGGTCGACAGCCCCTGCGCGATGTCGCTTGTCACGTGATTGCCGCCCACCGGAATCGCGTCGGCATACACGTTGCGCCCGCCCACGAACACCGAGAAACTGGTGACGCCGCCACCCATGTCAATCAGTGTCACGCCCAAATCCATCTCGTCTTTCTCGAGCGCTGAAAGCGCGCTGGCGTGGCTCGCCATAATGTAGTCGTTGATGTTCAGATGCGCGCGGCCAATGCATTGCGCGAGGTTTTTCAGGTACTGCGCTTTGCCTGTAATAATCTGCAAATCGGCGCCGAGTTTTTTGCCGATCATGCCACGCGGATCGCGCAGATGCCGCGCCCCGTCAAGCGTGTAATAAGCCGGGAAGCAATGCAGCACGCCCGCTTCGTCGGCGCGCAAACTGGCACAGCCTTCCTGAATTAAATCGGCGATGTCTTCGTCGCTTACGCCTTCGGCCAGCACGTCGAGCTCGACCGCCACATGGCGCGATTTCAGGTTAGTGCCATTCACCGAAACATACACGTCTTCAACCGTCACGCCCGCCATTTGCTCAGCGGCGTGGACCGCGGCGGTGATGGACGTGCCCGCTTCGTTGATGTCGGTAATCACGCCGGATTTAATACCCTTCGCGAGTTGATGGCCGATGCCGGTAACGGCAAATTCGCCATCTTCTGCCGCACTCGCGATGAGGCAGACAATTTTCGTGGTGCCAATGTCGAGCACCGCAATAGGGCCGTTTTTGGCTGGGGGCGTGTGGCGCATGACCATAAGTAGTTTGAATTGAAGAACTGACGAATTGACGAATTGAGGAACCCCTCACTGTTCATCTATCGCATTCCCTCAACTTATCCTTTCTTCAATTCTTCAATTCTTCAATTCTTCAATTCTTCAATTCTTCAATTCTTCAATTCTTCAATTCTTCAATTCTTCAATTCTTCAATTCTTCAATTCACCCTTACGTGTCGCGTGCGTTAGTGAGCGTCATCGCGGGTTTGTTGTCGTCGGCGGGCATAATGAACACCCGGTCTTCCATCCGCATATCGATGCTGCGAACGGCTTTGCTGAGCAGGGCCTGGTTGTCCACCAGCGTCGCGAACCGTTTCCATGCATCACCCGGCGCATCTTCGGGCAGCATTACTACGATGTCGCGCTTAAGCTGAACATTCCAGCGCCGCGCACCCACCCGCACTGCCGCTACCACATCGGGCTTCAAGGCCGGCGTGCTGTCAAGCAACGCAATCAACTCGCCCACATGTTTTGCCGCATCGTCGCCCACAATTACCGGCAGGCCGCCAGCGCCTTTGTACTTGTCGGCGGCCAGCACCACGCCCTCGGCATCCACCAGCGCGCTTTGGCCGCCATGCTGCCACAGGGCCGCAGGCACCCGCTCGGTGAGCGTAATCGCGATGCGGTCGGGCAGCGCGCGGGTGATGGTGACGGTTTTCACCTCGGGAATATGGCTCAGCCGCTCGCGCATGTCGGCAAGCGACACCGACAAAATCGGTGTGCCCTGCATTACGCCAAGCGCTGCTTTCACCGCGTCGGTATCGGCGTGTGTGCGCCCCGCGAGCGTTACCTGCCGCAAGGTGAATCCAGCATCGGCCGTGAGTTGCCAAAAGGACTGTCCAGCTACTTCGTAGGCATGCTGGATGCGGCCGTTATGGTACAGAATATAAGTGCCAATCACTGCATACGTAGCAAAGCCGATGCCGCCCATCAGCAACGCCCGGCGCTTCCATTGCTGGCGACGCAGCTTGGCCTTTTTGCGGCCGAATTCCGCCACCGCCTGCGCGCGCGTGGGCACGCCCTTTTGCTGCACCCGTGCGCGGCGTTTAGTCATGGTGCACCAACCTTCAAACACGTCATCGCCCGAATCGCGCACGCGATTCTAGGGCGATCCAGCGGCGATGGCCCATGGATTCCCCTAGAGTTTGCCATGGCAAACTCGGGGAATGACGGAATAATGTAGGTATACTGCATCATCAATCCAACCTCGCGGTGGCCAAAATGCGTGCTACCAAATGCTCGAAATCAATCCCCGCATACGCGGCCTGCTCGGGCGACAGCGACTGCGGCGTCATGCCCGGCTGGGTATTGGTCTCTAAGATATACACCTGCCCGTCGCCCTCTTCGTCGTAACGGAAATCGCTGCGCGACAGGCTGCGGCAGCCCAGCGCCCGGTGGGCGGTGAGTGCCATTTGCATCACCTCACGCGCTTTCGCTTCCGGCAGCGGCGCGGGGCATAAATGTTTCGCGCCGTTGGGGCCGTATTTATTGTCGTAATCGTAAAACCCCGTCTCGGGGCGAATTTCGGTGACGCCGAGCGCTACATCATCCAGCACCGCCACCGTCAGTTCGCGGCCGGGAATGTATTTTTCCACCAGCACCGTGTCACCATAGGGCCAGTTCGCGGCGGTGAAGAAAAAATTATCGTTCGGGAAAAGTAGCTTCACCCCTACGCTCGAGCCTTCATTCGCCGGCTTCACCACATAAGGGCGCGCCATGACATCGCCCGCAATCACCGCGTCGCGCTGAGCGACAGTACCCTCGGCGCAGTTAAGCCCTGCGGCCGCAAAAATGCGCTTGGCCATTGGCTTGTCCATCGCCACGGCCGAAGCCAGCACGCCCGAATGGGTGTAGGGAATTTTCAAAATCTCGAGCACACCCTGCACGCAGCCATCTTCGCCGTAGCGGCCATGCAGCGCGTTGAACACCATGTCGGGTTTGGCGGCCTGCAATTGCTCCACCACATCGGCGCTCATGTCGATTTCCGTGACCTGATGTCCAAGGCTGGCGCACGCTTTCGCCACCGCAGCACCACTCACCAGCGACACCGCGCGCTCGGCCGACATCCCCCCTTTTAAAACCGCAACATGCATAGCCTGCGCCATCCTTTATGATGCACAATGTGAACGCTGCCGATGTTTTTTGGATTTTTTTGTTACGCCTAAACTAACGGATGGGGCGTGCCGATGCAATGGCTTTCCCCTCACCCGAAATTCGCCGGCGAATTTCGACCTCTCCCCAAGGAGAGGTGTTCATGGGCAAACCCGTGTCACAAACCTACCTCTCCTTGGGGAGAGGTCGAAAAATGCCTCACGCATTTTTCGGGTGAGGGGTGCCGATTCGCTTAATTTCCCACTCCAAGGTGATGCCGGAATGGGCTTTCACGCGGGCGATGACTTCTTCGCCCAGCGCTTCCAGCTCGGCGGCTGTTGCGCCGCCCGTATTAATCATAAAATTGCAATGCAGCTCACTGATTTGCGCCGCACCAATTTTAAGGCCCCGGCACCCGGCTGCGTCGATGAGGTGCCACGCCTTGTGGCCTTCGGGGTTTTTGAAAGTGCTGCCGCCGGTGCGTTCACGAATGGGCTGGGTGGCCTCGCGCGCGGCCTGAATTTCCGCAATGCGCGCGGCAATCTGCTCTGGCTCGCCCGATTGCATCGCGAACCAGCCGCGCGTGAAAATCAGCCCCTCGGGCCCGCCATAATGGCGATAACTATAGTGCATATCCGAAACATCCAGCGTGATGATGTCGCCCTTGGGCGTCACGGCTTCCGCGCGCAGCAACACGTCGCGCACTTCGCGCCCATAGGCCCCCGCATTCATGGCGAGCGCCCCGCCCACCGTACCGGGTATGCCCGCGAAAAACTCGAGACCCGCCCGGCCCTGTTGTGCTGCCACACTGGCCAGATGCACATCGAGCAGCGCAGCACCGGCGATGAATGCGTCGCCCACCATGTCCGCTTGCGTAAAGCCCCGCCCAAGACGAATCACCACCCCAGCCAAACCCCCATCGCGAATGATAAGGTTGCTGCCAACGCCAAGCACCGTGACGGGTAAATCCGCCGGTTTGTGTTTGATAAAATACGCGAGGTCAGCCGCATCGGCAGGCTTGAACAGAATATCCGCCGGACCCCCCACGCGAAACCAGTTGGTGCCCGCAAGCGGTGCATCGAAGCGGTATTGGCCGCGAATTTGCGGGAGTGTGTGTTGAAGCTGTGAATTCACCACGAACTCCCCGCTCCCCCCTTGCGGGGGAGCCAAATCGCCCTCGCGATTTGGTGGGGGGTACGCGCCGTGCCGCGCGCGTCGCCGTTAGGGTTTAATGCTACGCCCGCCACCCCCCACCAAAATCCGAAACCGGATTTTGGCTCCCCCGCAAGGGGGGAGCGAAGAGTGTAGCGAAATGAAATCGCTTTACGCACGTTCTTTGGTTTTTTGGGCGAGCAACGGCCCCAGCTGCCCCGGCAAATCCGCCGCCCATTTGCTGATGCTGCCGGCGCCGAGGCAGATGACAAAATCGCCGGGCTGCGCGATGTCGGCAAGCATCGTCGCGAGTTGCGACGGGTCGGGCAATGCCAGCACATGCTTGTGGCCATGGGCGCGCATGCCCTCAACCAACGCGTCGCGGTTCGCGCCCTCGATCGGCTCCTCGCCTGCGGTGTAAACATCCGACACCAGCACGGTATCGGCGTTATCAACACAGGTGCAGAATTCGTTGAACAGACTGGAAAGCCTTGTGTAGCGGTGCGGCTGCACCACGGCAATCACGCGCCCGCCGCCTGCTTCCACGGCTTGGCGCGCACTGCTCAGCGTCGCTACAATTTCCACCGGGTGGTGGCCGTAATCGTCGATGATGGTGATGCCATTCACCTCGCCGGTTTTGGTGAAGCGGCGTTTTACGCCCTCGAACTCGCGCAGGCCTTTTAAAATCAACGCATCGGTAATGCCCACTTCGCGCGCGACCGCAATCGCCGCCAGCGCGTTTTTCACGTTATGCGCCCCATACATAGGCAGCTGCACATCGCGCAGGGTGGTCATTTCCTCGCGGTTGCGGTCTGATATTTCAACATCAAACACCTGCCCGCCCGTGACCTGACGGACATTCACCGCCCGCACGTCGGCCTGCGGATTCGTACCGTACGAAACAACCCTGCGGTCGGTGACCGCCGCCATCAACGCCTGCACTTCGGGATGGTCGATGCACAGCACCCCGAAGCCGTAAAACGGCAGCTGCGTGATGAACTGATGAAACGCCGCCTTGAGGTTTTCGAAATTGCCGTAATGGTCGAGATGTTCGGGGTCGATGTTCGTCACCACGGCAATGGTGCTTGGGATGCGAATAAACGTGCCGTCGCTCTCGTCGGCCTCCACCACCATCCACTCGCCTTCGCCTAAAATCGCGTTGGTGCCGTAGGCGTTGATGATACCGCCATTGATGACGGTCGGCTGTTTTCCACCCGCCATAAACAACGTCGAAATAAGCGATGTCGTCGTCGTTTTTCCGTGCGTGCCCGCGATGGATACCGTGGCCTTGAGGCGCATCAGTTCCGCCAGCATATCCGCCCGGCGCACCACCGGAATACGGTTCGCGCGCGCCGCCACCACTTCAGGGTTATCGGCCTTCACCGCGGATGAGATCACCACGACCGATGCACCCGTAATATTTTCGGCCTGATGTTCGCCAATGCGCACCTCGATGCCGTGTTTGCGCAACCGCTCTACGGTGTAACTCTCGCTCAAGTCGGAACCCTGAACCTGATAGCCCAGATTATGCAGCACTTCGGCAATGCCACTCATGCCAATCCCGCCAATGCCCACCACATGGATGCGCCCGATATCGAGCGGCATGCGCCCGGCCAGTGGAAAAGCTTTGATGCGTTGGTTCATAATTCACCTCGTTAGGCCGGAAATTATCCCCTATCGCATGAATTGCAATCGCTGAATAGCCCCTCACCCTCCGTACGCCCTCACCCAAAAAATGTTAAGGGCATTTTTTGACCTCTCCCGAGGGAGAGGTAGGCCGCGGCGCATTTTGTGCACAAAGGGAGAGGCTGGGGAAACCTCTCCCTTGGGAGAGGTCGAAATTCTCTTGGGAATTTCGGGTGAGGGCGTGCGGTCTATAATTTTACTCCAAATCTGGCCGCTACCATAATCGTGATGGCATAAAGTGCAATGGTCAGCACGATGCCACTGAGCAATGAAAGCCAGAAACCAGTTCCGTGGCGCAGCAAATAAGGCATCAGCAGGAACATCGGCAGCGAGGGCAGCACATACCAAAACGTCGCCTCGACATGGCTGGCGATACGCATCGTGTCCTGCGTATCACGCCACAGCCAGATCATTGCCAGTATGGAGAGCAGCGGCAGCGACACAATCAATGCGCCAAATGCCGGGCTGCGGCGCGCCACTTCCGACACCAGCGCAATGATGAACCCGCTAATGGCCGCCTTGATGAAAAAATAAGTCACGCCAGCACCACATCCGCCAGTTTTTCAGCCGCGTTCGGCAGTGCTAAGGCGCGCATGTTCGCGGCGCATTCGCTCAGGCGCGCGGGCAGCTGCAGCAAGGTTTCCAGCCGCGCCGCCAATGCTTCGGGCGTAAGCGCCTCCTGCGCTACCACCCAGCCGCCGCCAATATCCTCGACCGCCTGCGCGTTGTGGTATTGGTGGTTATCCATCGCGCTCGGCAGCGGCACTAAAATCGCGGGCTTGCCCGCCACCATCAACTCGGCGACTGTACTGGCCCCAGCGCGGGTAATCACTAAATGCGCTGCCACTAAACGCGCCGCCACATCGGCAAAAAACGGCGCGAGGTCGACCTGAAGACCCAGCGCCTCGTACTGCGCCCGCACTGCCTCGATTTCCCCCGCGCGGCATTGCTGGTCGAGGCGAATACGCGCCCTGAGCGACGCCGGCAATAGCGCCATCGCCTGCGGCATCACGCGGCTGAACACGCTGGCCCCCTGGCTGCCGCCCAGCACCAACAGGCGCAGCATGCCGCCTTCGGCAAGCGCTGGGTATTCAAGGCCGGAAAGCGCACACACTGCCGCGCGCACCGGGTTGCCGGTGAGCTGCACACGCGCGCCCGCAGGCATTTTCTGCGTCGCGCGGTAGGTCGTGGCAATCACATCCGCGCGCGTGGCCAACAGGCGATTCACGCGGCCCAGCACCGAATTCTGTTCGTGGATAATCGTGCGTTGCCCACTCAGCACCGCCGCCAGCATCGTAGGAAACGACGGATAGCCACCAAACCCCACCACCGCCCGCGGCTTCAGCCGCCGTATGAGGGCCCAAGCCTGACACGTCCCCACCGCCATACCGACGAGGCTACGCAGCTTGCGCACCACCCCACCGCCCAGCGAGCCCGCGCGAATCGTGTAAATCGGAATCTGCCCCAGCACCCCTTGCGCGCTTGCGGTATTATACTGATGAAACCGATGATCCGTCACCAGCGCCACCGCAATCCCCCGCGACCGCAGCACTTCCGCCAGCGCTTCCGCCGGGAAAATATGCCCCCCCGTGCCACCTGCGGCGAGCAGGATAACAGGCGGGGTATAGGGTTTAGGGTTTAGGGTATAGGGTTTCATGTCGCACAGACTGCCTTGCAGTATATATTTAGGCAAGGGTGAAAAGCCGTTCCACTTAACCCTATACCCTAAACCCTAAACCCTAAACCCTAAACCCTATACTCTATCTCACATACCGCGCATTCCCCCGTATCTTCTCCGTCCGTGGCTGGCCGTAGCGTTTGCGGGTGAGGGCCAGCATCATGCCCATGCCGCCGGCCATGGCGATCAACGAGCTGCCGCCGTAGCTGAGGAACGGTAGCGTCATGCCTTTGGCGGGCAGCAGGTTCACCGCGACGCCCATGTTCACAATCGCCTGAATGCCGAATTGCGTGAGCAACCCGCCGACGGCAATGGTGCGGAACATATCCGGCTCGCGCCCAAGTTTGGCAAAGCCCCGCACCACGATAAAGGCAAATATGCCGATGATAACAAGGCACGCGAGCAACCCAAATTCCTCGCCCGCGACCGAGAAAATAAAATCGGTGTGGCTGTCGGGGATATGCATTTTCACCACCCCCTCGCCCGGCCCGCGGCCCAGCCAGCCGCCCTGTTTGAAGGCTTCGAGCGATTTTTCCACCTGATAGTTATCACCACTCGCCGGGTCCATGAAGCGGTCGATGCGTGCGGCCACATGCGGCAGTGCATGATACGCGCCAATGATACCAATCACCGCCAGCAATATCATGCCCACCACCCAGATAAACGGCATACCCGCGAGAAAAAACTGCACGCCGAACATGCCACTCACCGTGACGGTCATCCCAAAATCCGGCTGAATGATCAGCAGGAATGCCACCACGGCGTAAATCATCACGGCTATGGTGTAACTCGGAAATTCTGGCTGCTTGTAACGCGCCGCAAACACCCATGCCAGCACCACAGCGAGGCATGGCTTAGTGAATTCCGACGGCTGAATCGACAGACCCGCCAGATGCATCCACCGCACCGAGCCTTTATTTTCAAAACCGATAAACGGCAATAGCAGCAAAAGCACCAGTGTGACCAGAAACCCAATCACCGCAATCCGGCGCACCTGCTCGGGCGACAGGATCGAAATCGCAATCATCGCGATGGTCGATACGCCGAGAAAAAACTGCTGGCGCTGTACAAAATAAAAATCCGGATAGCCCAGACGATGCGCCACTGGCGGGCTGCCCGCAATCACCAAAAACAAGCCAATGAATACCAATGTCATGATCGCGCCCAGTGTGCCCCGATCAACCGTAAACCACCAGCGCCCCAGCGCCGTCGTGTTGCGTCTGTCGAGTGGTTGCATCATGATTTTTCTCCCGCCGCAAAAGCATCCACCAGCCGGATAAATGCCTCGCCGCGTTTTTCAAAATTTTCAAACTGGTCGAACGACGCGCAGGCAGGCGATAACAAGATTACCGGAGTTTTATCACCCGCCTTTTGCGCTTGCGCAGCAGCGGCATTAAACGCATTCTCAAGCGAGCCGCACTGCGTGAATTCTACATGGCCTGCAAGCGTTTTTGCAAAATCCCCAGCCGCCGCACCAATTAAAAATGCGTGACGAATTTTCGGGAAATAGTGCGCCAGCGGCTCGATGCCACCTTCCTTCGCCACCCCGCCTAAAATCCAGTAAATTCCGTCATAGGTGCGCAGCGCTTTCTCGGCCGCATCGGCATTGGTCGCTTTGCTGTCATTGACAAATTTTATCCCCCCATGCGCGCCCAGCCACTGCATGCGGTGCGCTAGGCCGGGATAGGTTTCCATCGCGGCGATGATTTTTCCATGCGTGCATCCCTCGGCTCGCGCTACTGCATAAGAAGCTGCGGCATTCTGCCAATTATGTTCTCCCTGCAGCGAGGTAATGGCGGTGATGTCCGCGCCCTCAATTACCCCGCCTTGCGCGCTGATGCCATGCTGCACCCCTTGCGTCGCCGTGATAGGTATCACTCGCTGACACGTGTGCGAAATGAGGTCCCGGCAGATGGCAACGCTTGTCGCATCGTCAATCCCCACCACCGCCACATCGTGCCGCCCCTGCCGATCGAAAATATGACGCTTGGCGTCAATGTAATTGTCCATGCTGCCATGGTGATCGAGATGATCCGGCGAGATATTCAACAGCACCGCCGTTTTGAATTTTACTGTTGTTACAAGGTCAAGTTGGTAGCTCGACATCTCAAGCACATAGATCCCATCCGCCTCAAGCGGCGCTAGTGCCAGCGCCGGTGTGCCAAGGTTTCCACCCACCTCCACGCGCTTGCCGCATGCCTGCAAAATATGCGCAATTAGCGTCGTCGTCGTCGATTTGCCGTTGGTGCCAGTGATTCCAATATAACGCGCATGCGGCTGCGCGCGGAACAGCAATTCCACATCGCCAATCACTTCGACGCCATGTTTTTTTGCGGCCAGCACCGCCGGGTGCGAAAGCATGATTCCCGGGCTCATCACAATGCTCGAAAATGCTGCAATATCCCACGTACTCACCGGCGTGATATGTACTGCCGTAAATTCCTTCTGCACCGCAGCGCGCGTTGTTTCTTTGTCGTCCCACGCAAAAATTTCTGCGCCGGATGCCACCATACTCGCCACCGTCGCCCGGCCCGATTTACCAAGCCCCACCACGCCAAAGCGCTTACCCGCAATGTTCGGAATCACGATCACCGCAGTTTCAATGTCGAGAGGCCGATGAGCGCGAGGATGACGGCGATGATCCAGAAACGGATCACAATCGTCGGTTCCTTCCAGCCCAGTTTTTCGAAATGGTGGTGAATCGGTGCCATGCGAAACACCCGCTTGCCGGTGGTTTTAAACGACACCACCTGCACAATCACCGACACCGCTTCGAGCACGAACAAGCCACCGATAATCGCCAGCACAATTTCATGTTTCGCAATCACCGCAATGGTGCCAAGTGCGCCGCCGAACGCGAGCGAGCCGGTATCACCCATGAACACCATAGCGGGCGGTGCGTTATACCACAAAAACCCAAGTCCCGCGCCAATAATCGCTGCACAAAACACCGCCAGCTCGCCCGAGCCCGGCACGAAGTTAATTTTCAGATATTCGGCGAATACGGCGTTACCGACAAGGTAGGTAATCAGTGCAAAACACCCCGCCGCAATCATGATGGGCACGATCGCCAGTCCATCCAGCCCATCGGTTAAATTCACCGCATTGCTCGCGCCCACAATCACGAACATGGCGAAGGGAATATACAGAATGCCCATGTTCAACAGCAGACTTTTCACAAACGGCAACGCCAAATGATGGTTCATCGTCTCCGGCGTCACGAGCGTAATCCACAGCGCCGCGCCGCCCGCAATCGCAAATTGCGCCACCAGCTTTTTGCGCCCGGGCAAGCCCTTGGTATTTTTCTTGCTCACTTTCAAATAATCGTCGGCGAAGCCAATCAGCCCGTAACTCAGCGTTACCAGCAGCGCAATCCACACATAATGGTTGCTGATATCGGCCCACAATAAGGTGCTCACCGTCACCGCAAACAGCATCATCAACCCGCCCATCGTTGGCGTGCCTTTTTTGTTGATGAGGTGCGATTCCGGCCCGTCGTCGCGAATCGGCTGGCCACCTTTTTGCTTCAGCCGCAACCACGCAATCATGCGCGGGCCGATGACGAAACTAATGATGAGCGCCGTCATTACCGCACCGCCACTGCGGAAGGTGATGTAGCGAAAAATATTGAACAGCGGAAACTCGCCCGCGAGCGGGAACAGTAAATTATAAAGCATCGGCGTTCTCCTCCATGGCGGCAACAACCACATCCATGCGACTGCCGCGCGAACCTTTCACCAACACCAAATCCTGTGCCTGTAACGCACCCACCACAGCCGGCGCCAGTTCGCGGCTGGTGGCGCGATAGGCGCCGCGCATACTCTCGGGCAGCGCATGGTACATTTTTTCCATGAAGGTGCCTGCGGCGAACACCAGATCCATCTGGTTGTTAATCAGCGTCGGCACCAGCCCGACATGCATTTCCTCGGCGTGTTCGCCTAGCTCCAGCATGTCGCCCAGCACCACCAGCGTACGGGTTTTTGTGGCCGATGCATCACGCATACCCGCCAACTTTTCTATCGCGCCTTTTACTGAAACTGGACTGGCGTTATAGCTGTCGTCAATCAGCCGCAAATACCCACCTTGAGTTGCCAGCTTGCGAATCTGCCCACGCCCTTTCGGTTCAACAAAATATTCCAACGCCGCGGCCGAAACTGCAAGGTCGCCACCCAAAGCATCCACGATGCCCAGCACCGCGACGGACATCACCGCCCAGTGTTTGCCCACCGTGCCGAGGCGATAGGCCACGGGCGTTCCGGCAATCACCGCCTCCACCAGCGAATGGTCATCCTCGATGCTGTAATGTACCAGGCGGCACACCGCTTTCGCGTGCGCGCCGAACGACATGACACGATCCAATTCCTTGGCTTCCGCATGTTTTTTCAGCCGTGCAAAATGCGCATTGTCGGCATTCAGCACCGCAATACCGCGCCCGCCCATGCCGTCGAAAATCGCAGCTTTCTCGTCCGCAATCGCTTCGATGGTTTTCAGGTGCTCGATATGCACCGCTTCAACGGTCGTAATCAGCGCCACATCCGGCCGCGCCCAATGCGACAGCGGGCTGATTTCACCCGCGTGGTTCATGCCCATTTCGATGATCGCATACGCCGCATCGCACGGCATGTTCGCCAAGCTCAACGGCACGCCGAGATGGTTGTTGAGGTTGCCTTTCGTCGCATAGCTATGCCCCACCGCGCCCAGCGCTACCGCGAGCATTTCCTTCGCTCCGGTTTTGCCCACGCTGCCCGTCACGCCGACGATTTTTGCTGCACTTCGTGCACGCGCGAGCACCCCTAATTGCTGCAGTGCGGTTTCGACATTTTTGACCATCACCAACCGCGAGGCATCGACCCCGGAAACCGCCTTACTCACCAGCGCGCCTGCAGCTCCGTTTGCCAACGCCTGCTGCACAAAATCATGCCCATCCACTTTCACTCCGGGCAATGCCACGAACAACCCACCCTGAGGCAGTGTGCGCGTGTCAATGCCGACGGCGGTGGCATCCCATACGCCGGAGCAATGCCCCTGTGTCGCTGCTGCAATTTCCTGCGAAGTCCATAAAGAGTTCATGCGGCAACCGCCTTTCTGATTTCATCTGCGTCGTTGAAGGGATGAATCTGCGTGCCGATCGTCTGGGTTGTTTCATGGCCTTTGCCGGCGACGACCAGAACATCGCCCGCTTGTAATTTTTTAGTGGCAACCGCAATTGCGCTCGCACGCCCTTCGATTTCCGTTGCACCCTGCGCTGCCGCCAAAATTGCGGCGCGAATCGCCGCCGGATTTTCGCTGCGCGGATTATCATCGGTGACGATGACATCATCGGCATATTGCGAGGCTGCACGCCCCATTTCAGGCCGCTTACCTGCATCGCGGTCGCCGCCACAGCCGAACACCACATGCAGTTTACCCGCCGTGTGTGGCCGCAGGGTTTTGAGGATATTTTCAAGCGCCGCCGGGGTGTGCGCATAGTCGATAAATATCGGTGCGCCTTGCTTTGAAATTGCGATTTTCTCAAGCCGCCCTGGCACACCTTTCAAGCTCGGCAGCAGCGCAATCAGCGCCGAAGCTTCCAACCCCGACGCACTGAGCAATCCTATCGCCGTCAGCATATTGCTGAGCTGAAATGCGCCATAAAATGGCAACGTCAATTGGTGCGTCACTCCTGCGACCACGACCTGCGCGTCAAGCCCGTCAGCCGTCGGCTGAATTGCTGCGATGCGATAATCCGCATCCGCATGCGTGCCGAAGCTAATGATGGTGAGATCACGCGCGCCAGCCATTGCTTTTAACGCATCGTAACGCGCGTCGTCGCGGTTCAGCACCGCTATTGCGCCGGGCGATAACACCTGCGAAAATAACCGCGCTTTGGCGGCGAAATAATCCTCAAGCGTCGCGTGATAATCCAAGTGGTCGCGGGCGAGATTGGTGAATGCTCCCGCAATAAATTTTACCCCGTCGGCACGCTTCTGGTCGAGGCCGTGGCTCGATGTTTCAATCGCCACATCGCTCACCCCGGCGCGCGCCAATTGCTGCAGCGTATGATGCAGCAACACGGGCTCCGGCGAGGTGTTTACCGCCGGAAATGCTGCATTGATTTGCGCGTGCTGCGAGCGCAGCCCTAATGTGCCGATGGAAGCCGCGTCGCGGCCCGAAAGCTTTGCCAACTGCCGCACAAAATCGGCGGTCGAGGTTTTGCCGTCGGTGCCGGTCACGGCGTAGCAATGCGCGGGTTGTTCGGGATAAAATGCAGCCGCCAGCGCCGTGATGGCCGCGCGCACACTTTTCACCCGCACCAGCGTAGCGCTCACTGCAAGATCGGTACGCGAACGTTCGGCCACCAGTAACACTGCGGCACCCAGGCGAATGGCGTCGGGAATATAACGCGTCCCGTCGGCAATCGCCCCCGGCAGTGCCGCAAATAACGCACCCGGCACCACTTGCCGCGAATCACCGGTGATCGCGGCGATCTCGACCTCAGCATTGCCCAGAATGCTGGCTTCAATCCCGGCGCGCGCAATCAACTCAGAAAGACGTAGCATGCACCCCTCCTGAATCTTCGTCGGTGGTGGCGATGCTTTTTTTCGTGTCACGACTTTTGGCTTGGGCCCAGATGGCTTCCACGCGTCCGTCATGGTTATTAAAGTCCGGCGCGATGCCAAGCAACGGCGCCATCCGCTGCACCATGCGCCCGACTACAGGCGCTGAAATCCAGCCGCCGGTTGCGAACCCATAGGTCGATTTATTACCCTTCGGTTCGTCGACCATCACCAGCATCGCATAGCGCGGCGCGTAAATCGGAAACACGCTGGCAAACAGCGCCACCTTGGCATGCGGATTATACACGCCGTTGACGTTTTTCTCAGCCGTGCCGGTTTTACCGCCCACTTCGTATCCCGCCGCATTCGCCGAACGCCCGGTGCCATAACGCACCACCAAGCGCAGCAAATCACGCACGTCGGGAACGGTTTTTTTCGACATGACCATGGGCCCTTCAAAGCGCCCCGCCGTACCGTCTTTCAACAACGTCATCGGGTGCAATTCACCGTCACCACTCACCGTCGCAATGCCGTTAATCAGTTGCATCGGCGACACCGAAAGCCCGTGGCCGTAGCCGACCGTCATGGTCGTCAAATCCGTCCACTCGCGTGGCACGATGGGGCGGGCGATTTCCGGCACTTCAAGCTTCGCGGGCTCGAACATGCCCAGCTTGCGCAAAAAATCCTGCTGCCGTTTACTACCTAATTGCAGCGCCAGTTTTGCCGTGCCGATGTTCGACGAATACGCAAATATTTCTGGTACTGAAAGCCAGCGCCCCATGGGGTCGTGGTCGTGGATGGTGAAGCCACCCGAGTGAATCGGGTGCGCGGCGTCGGCCCCGCCTTGCATGGTGGTCACGCCATTTTGTAAAGCGGCCGCGAGCGTGAAGGTTTTGAAGGTTGATCCCATTTCATACACGCCAAGCGTGGCGCGGTTGAAGAGCTGTAACGGCGTGGCACGGCCCGGCTGATGGGGATCGAACTCCGGCAAATTGCTCATCGCAACCACTTCGCCGTTACGCATGTCGAGCACGATGCCGGTGGCGCCGATAGCATTAAATTCGGCGACGGTTTTTGCCAGCTCGTCATGCATCATCGACTGCACACGCAAATCGAGTGACAATTGCAGCGGCTCGTTTTTCGAGGGGTCGAGCAGTCGCATATCAAACGATTTTTCGATGCCGGCGAGGCCCTGATTATCGACACCGACATAGCCGATCACATGGCTGAACAACCCGCCGTAAGGGTAAACGCGGCGCGTATCCGGCTCGAAAAATAGGCCCGGAATGCCGAGGTTATTCACTGCTTCCTGCTGCTTGGGGCTGAGATGGCGACGCAGATACAAAAACGTGCTGCGCTTTTTCATCAGCTTTTCGTTCAGGCTTTGCGTCGATTCATCGGGGAAAATGGCGTGCAGTTGCGCGGCCAGTTCCGGCTCGTGGCGAATCAGGGTGGGGTTCGCCACCAGCGACGCGGTCTCGATGGAAGTGGCCAGCACATACCCGTTGCGGTCGATGATTTCATGGCGCTGCACCTGCTCATCCTGCGCCACTTTTGAGGCATCCACATCGTCGTCGGATTCGAGCAGCAATTGCGGTTCCGTGACGAGCCGCTTGAACGGCAAATCGCCGCCGCCCATGGTGCTCACTTCGAGTAGCCGCGCGCTCAGCATAAAAAAGCACAGGCCGAAAAATGTTGCGACGAGCGTCACCCGCAGCCGCGTTTCCGCCATCTGGCGAGCTTGCGAGCTTTCGCCTTGCACCACCCGGCTGGGCGGCCTTGCGGCTGAATTGCGGCGGGTTGGCCGCATCAGCGTTTGCTAACCATGGCGGCAGCTTGATAGCCCGAAGCAGGCGCGATGGACTCATCGCCCGTTTCCATGGCAGGCAGCGCGGTGACTTCACCGATCTGGCGGCTGTCGAGGGGCACGAGCTCAAGATGTTTCTCGGCTAGTTCCTGCAAACGTTCGGGGCGGTTGAGGTAAGCCCATTCGGCGTTCAGCAAATGCAGCGATTCTTTTTCATTCGCGAGATCATGCTTCAGCGCGGCCACTTCGCGCTGCATGCATTGCGCATTGTATTTCACGAGGTAGAGCCCGATAGCGGCGCAGGCAAAGCACGCCATGTAAATCAGCGCGGTGATTCGTAAACTCATGGTGCGTTCTCCCTCTAGGCGGCATGGCGATTCATCGTCGCGGTGCGCAGAACACACCGCAGCTTGGCCGAGCGGGCACGGGGATTGCGATTCACCTCTTCTGGCGTGGGCGTAATCGCGTTTTTGGTCACAAGTTGAAAGGGCATTTGCTGCGGCGCAGCATTTGGCATCAGCGCATCCGGCGAATGACGAAAACTTGCAGCATATTCCTTACTGCGTTGCAGCATAAATTGCTTCACAATCCGGTCTTCGAGCGAGTGAAACGTCACGACCACAAGGCGACCGCCGGGGCGCAGCAATTGTTCAGCCGCGATCAGTGCCGCTTCTAGTTCGGCGAGTTCCTGATTCACTTCGATACGCAACGCCTGAAAGCTGCGGGTCGCCGGGTGGATCTTCATTTTTCCTGCCCCGCGCACGGCGTTTTTGATTATATCGGCAAGCTGGCGCGTGGTGGTGATGGGCGATTCGGCGCGGCGCTGCACCAGCGCGCGCGCGATGCGCTTGGCGTCACGCTCCTCGCCATAGTCACGCAGAATGCGGGTGAGTTCGGCTTCGGGGTAGTGATTCACAATATCGGCGGCGGAGGTGCCGCTTTGCGCCATGCGCATGTCGAGCGGCGCGTCGTGTTGGAATGAAAATCCGCGCGCCCCGTCGTCGAACTGCATGCTCGACACGCCGATATCGAGCACAATCGCGTCCACCGCGTGAATGCCTTCTGCCGCCAACAATTCCACCATGGCCGAAAAACGTCCCGCCACGAAGAAAAAATGCCCGGGAGTAAACTCCCGGGCGAGCGCATCGGCAAGTAACTGGGCGGCCGGATCGCGGTCGAGCGCGATCACACGGCATTTGGCGGAATTCAGTAGAGCGCGGCTGTAACCGCCAGCGCCGAAGGTGCCATCGAGAATCACTTCGCCATCGCGCGCGGCAACGGCGCGCAGCATTTCGTTCAGCAGTACAGGGGTGTGCAAAGAGCCGACAGCCGACAGCTCAGAGCCGACAGCAAGATTTGTTTTGCTATTAGCTGCTGGCTGTTGGCTGTTGGCTGTTGGCTTCATGCCTGCCCTCCGCTCGCGGATTTGAGGCTGAGGCGCATTTTGAGCGCCAGTTCGCGCGCCTGCGTTTCGTGCTTGGCGTAGGCGGCGGGCGACCAGATTTCGAACGTGGCGCCTTTGCCCACAAAAATGCCGCTGCCGTCGATGCCCGCTTTTTTCAGCAAACCTTCCGGCAGCACCACGCGGCCTTCGCCGTCGAACGCCAGCTGCACCGAGCCACCAAGAATGGCGGTCGCGAAGGCATCATGCTCCTGGCTGAACGGGTCGAGCGATTCGATGCGGGCGTAAAGCTTTTCAATCCGCTCCATGCCGCACGCCTCGATGGCCGGGTGCACGAAGGAACTGTAGGCAATCATGCCATTAAAGTTCTGGGCGGCAAGCACGGCACGAAACGAAGGCGGCACCGACACGCGCCCCTTCTTGTCGATCTGTTTCTCGAAGCTCGAGAGAAACAACGCCATGGTTTACCCCAACTTCCCACCCCGTCCGGCGCAATGGCTATGCCGTACAAGGGTTCAAGATCGTGACGAATCCACCAAACGCCCCGCCAAAAAGTCGACTGAACGTTTGCTTTCCCAGATTTTATTATTTTATAAATCCCAATAGCTTATGTTTGTTATGCGGAAGCCGCCAATTACTGAATCAACAAACCACTATTGGGTGTTTTTGGAATTATTTGGGAACAATTGGGAGAGTATGGAGAAAGCTGGGTGGCGTCAAGGGGGATTTTGGGCTGACGCTAAAAAGGACGCTGCACCCCCTATTTTCGGCAAATTTGCCACAGGAAGACCGGCGTCAATCAGGGTTTGGGGATGGGATGTACCAGTAGCGACGCGCGCTTATTTATGCGGCCCGCGTGATGTTTCCGGCGTCGGGCGATGCGGCGCCTGCGCGGGGCAAAACGACGAAAGCAAGCCCCCTGAAATGTTACAAATCGCTTGGGCGACAGGGCTATGGGGCTCGTTTTTATGTTTCAGGTAGTTTTGATAGGCAACTTCATAGGTACGCATGTGTGGCTCGAGCCATTCAAGCGTCAATCCACGCACTTTACTCTCGGGGTGTTGCTGCGAATAACGATACACTTCCGCATCCAACGCCTTCAGTCGCGGCGAGGGTTGCGTACCGTCGGGATGCAAGCCCATCGCTTCACTTAAGCCGCGAAAGGTTGCTTTGCGCAGCTCAATCCCCTTGGTATTCGGTTTTTCCCCCATCGCGTGCGGCCACGGATGCTGCATGTAGTGCTCCACCAGCTGGTCACGCAATTGGTACAGATGCGGGTAGCGTTCCTGTTCGGTGTTCGCCGGCAGTTTAGTACCTTTTGCCATCTGCGCTTGCGGGGTTTTGCTGGGGTCGGGCCAGCCGGTAATCGGCACGCCGCGATCCAGGTTGTCCCAGCCAATACTAGGCTTGCCAAGACTATGGATATACTGACGAAACCCTTCCCCCGGGGCATGATCATCCAGCATGCCGCTGCGATTTTTCCACGACCATGCGGCAAAGCCCGGCAACGCATAGCGCACGACATGCACAATGTCCGCACTGGCAGTACCGGTATGCCCCATCATGGCCACCACCCCATCGCGATCGAGATGCTGGCGGGGGTGCTTTGCCAGATGGGCCGTGAGCGATTTTACGGAATCTGCGCGTAAATGCGCGAATGTGTAGACGTAGCCGTCATCTCCACCGAGCACCACGCTATAGCCCGAACCTTTGTCAATCTCACCGGCAAAGAGCAACGTACCGCCCACGAGCGAATGAACCGGAACTTGGCGCCCAGCCGCTTTAAGTTGGGTTGTCATATCCACGGCGCGGTGATTGCCTGTGGCCGCAGGGGTTCCCTTGGCATGGGCTATCGCCGTGCTATCACGTACACCCCAGCCGGAGGTGATTTTCCCCGGCTCTTCCAAAGGCGAGCGCATGGGTATTGAACGGTCGATACCGCTTTCCATAAGTCCGATGAGCCACGCCTGCAATTGCGGGTTGACGTGCGCGATAAACGCGGCGCGCATGGGGTCTTGTTTTTGCGGTTTATCCTCGGCCATAAACCCAAGAATACCGCCAAAGCATGAAAATTTGGTTAAGAAAAAACGCCAGATGGCCTGTAAGCCGGGTTCTGTTCCTCCTTCGTTCTTCGAGCTTCGGCGCGACAAGCCATATTTTGCTCGTCGCGCCATAGCCCAAAGGGCGAAGGCGGAGATGACTATTCATCTACGCGGCCGCTTGCGCGGTCGCTCTAGCAACCTACCCGCGTGGCGGTGCGAAAATCACCTGCGGCCAGCCTTACAGCCGCCGCGCCACGCCTATTCGGTCTTGCTCCAGGTGGGGTTTGCCGTGCCGTTTTAGTTACCTAAAACGCGGTGGGCTCTTACCCCACCGTTTCACCCTTACCCGGGCGAACCCGGGCGGTCTGTTCTCTGTGGCACTTTCCCTCGACTTGCGCCGGGCGGGCGTTACCCGCCACCGTTTCCGTGGAGCCCGGACTTTCCTCCCGCCTTCGCGCTAAGGGCGCTACGGCGTGGCAAGCGTTCATCACGTTTACCGCGCCGTAGTCCGTCAGGACGAAGGCGGGCAGTCATCCGGCCATCTGGCTTATGTAGGGTATAGGGTTTAGGGTTTAGGGTCTAGCAAAAAGCTCCCTAAACCCTATACCCTAAACCCTATACCCTAGCCTTTCACTTCCAGCATCACTTCGTTGCGGCGCATGAACCATAACGTCCATGGCGGGTCATAAAACGCCAGCACTGGCTCGCCGACGGTGCGCAAATGATGGGCCTGCACATACGCGCGCAGTGCAGCGGTTTTTTCGGTGATGCGGGCGTCGTCGTTCGTCGGGCCCGAGAAGCGGATGACCGCCATGCGCCGCCCCTTCACTTCACGCAGCTTCACCGCTTTGTTGTTGGGTTTGGGCAAGTTGGCGAGGGTGTATTCGGCGGGCAGGATGAATTGCACTTTCCAGTTCGCGCCGTCGGCTTGCTGAATCACCGGGGTGGTCATGGCAATGCTCTGGCCTTGCGATTTTTCTGCCTGCTGGATCACCGGGGTGGTCATGGCGATTTTGGTGTTCGGGGCATTGTTGCCGAAGATATAATCGGCAATCAGGCGGAACCCTTTGCTAATCGCTTCCCGGCGCTCGCCCGATACTTCCACTTCAGCCGCAATCACCGGCGCATAGTTGCGCAGTTCAATGTCGCCCTCCACCTGCGATGCGGTAAAAGCTGGCTCTTCATATTGTCCCACATTGCACCCCGATACGGTTAGAATGGTAGCGGCAAGCATCACCGCCACCCGCATTTGCTGATAAAAAACCTTCATCCCCATCCCCTACAATAATCGCGCACGTTAAATTTTTTTAGTCTCCATTTTGTCATTCCCGCGAAGGCGGGAATCCACTTTTAAGGAGATTCCCGCCTTCGCGGGAATGACAAAATGATAAGCAAATCTTCTTACTCTAATCTCTGGCCTCTGGCCTCTTCCCTAAACCATTCCATGCAACGCCGCCAGCAGGCCAGCGCACTCGTCGTCCCACACCCCACTGATATTTGCCGGGCGGTAATGGCGCTGGAAGGCAACCACGCATTTTTCGGTTTTCTCGCCGTAATCGCCGTCGAGTTTCAGGCCATACCCCCAATTGGAAAGCGCGGTTTGCAGGCGAATCACCGGCTTGCCCGTGTCGCCACGCTTTAAGCCCGAGCCCACCATGGGTTTCGCCAGATGCGGGAAAATACCCACCCCGGCCACCGCCAAACGTGGCCAGTCGAACAGCTCGCCCGGGTCGGACTTGCGCAAAAACGCGACGTCGGAATGCCCCACCACGTTATGCGGCTCGATGCGGTGGCGCTGAATAATCTCGCCGCATAAACGAACCACGGCCTGCATCTGCGCTTCGGGGAACGGCACGTAGCCGTTACTATGGCCAGGATTGGCAATCTCCACCCCGATCGAGCGCGCGTTGATGTTCGCATTGCCCCGCCAGCTCGATTCGCCCGCATGCCACGCGCGCTGCGATTCCGCCACGAGGCTCGCGACTTGCCCCGCTTCGTTCACCACATAATGCGCACTCACTGCGGCGGCCGGGTCGCACAGCCGCGCAATCGCAACGCCCGCGCTCAGCATGTCGGTATAATGCAATACCAGCATGTCAATCGCCTGATCGTTGCGGCTGTCGTGGTTTGGCGATGGGTGGGTGAGGTGCATGGTTTTGCTGTGAGTGGTGGGTGGTGGGTAGTGGGTGGTGCATAGAGTAGCATAGTTGAGTTGTCACCACTACTCACTACTCACTACCCACTACCCACCACACACCGCAAAAACTACTGCTTCTCCGCCTCCACCGCCAGCCCCGGGCGGCGGAAGGAAATGACAGCCACGCCCACAATGGTCAGCGCGCCGCCGATGAGGCTGCGGGTGCCCACCGGTTCGTCAGCGAACATCAGCGCGCCGACGGCAATACCCGCGACCGGCACCAGCAGCGAATAGGGCACCACCTGGCTGACGGGGTAATGGCTGATGAGGTAATTCCACAACCCATAGCCAATCACCGACGAGAAAATCAGGCTGTATGCAATCGCCGCCCAGGTGTGCGCGTGCGCCGACGCGAGCAGTTCCACGGTCGGGTGTTCAATCAGGAGGCTGAGTGCCAGCAGTGGCGGCACCGCGAACAGCGAGGTCCAGAACAGAAACGGCACCGTCGCAATTTTCGGGGCGCGTTTCATGTACAGGTTCGCACAGCTCCACGACAAGGCGGCGGCCATCGCGAGTGCGAACGCAAGTCCGTGGCTCGCCGCGTTCGGCGTGCCCGCCACCACAATCACCCCCACAAACGCAACAGCCAGCCCCCCCGCGCGCCATGGCCCCAAATAATCCTTAAACACAATGGCCGCGAACACGCAGGAAAACGGCACGCCCAATTGCGTCGCGATAATGGTGGAAGTGATCGACAGCCCCATGGAAAGCGCCGTAAACAGCAGCCCAAACTGCAGCGACACCAGCAGAAACGAAATCACCAGCGCATCGCGTAGCCGCGGCCATGGCCGCGTGAGCGCAAACGGCGCCAGCAACACGCTGATGCCCACAAACCGCAACAGCACCGTCAGCAGCGGCGGAAATTCCTGCATCGCCAAATGCGCCGCCGAAAAATTCGCACCCCAGCACACGGCGACGAGAATGGCAGAAAGAATGGCGATAGGGGGCATGGCGATGATTGGTTGTTGGTTGTTGGCCTGTCTCCCGAAGCTTCAGCGTAGGGGGATGGGTAGTGGCTGATTAAGCGATAACCCCGCCCCACGCAACGCACAAAAAAATCCCCCGCACCGAAGTGCGAGGGATTCCAAGTTTGACGCCGAACTAGGCGCCGAGATTATTGGGCATTGTTGATTGCGCCGGCACCGAGAACGCCCTTAAGCGCACCGATGGCACCGGTAATCGCCGAGAAGTCCGTCGGCACCACCGTGGTGGTTCCAACCGGAAGCTCCTTGGCAAAGTCGACGAGGGCCGCATACTTCATCTTAGCGATGTAGAATTCGAAGCCCTTGTCGTCGCCTTCCGCAATCGCGTCGTTGACCGACTTGATCGCATTAGCTTCGGCTTGGCCGGTGCGCTCACGCGCCTCGGCATCAAGCAAAGCCGAATCACGACGAGCTTCGGCGGCCAGAACGGTAGCTTGCTTCAGGCCTTCGGCAGTTGCAATCGCCGCCGCACGCTGACCTTCGGCCTGCAGCTTTGCCGACTGAGCAACGCCTTCGGCCTTAATCACGTCCGCACGACGGTCGCGCTCGGCCTTCATCTGACGCTCCATCGACTGAGTGACATCGGCCGGAGGATCGATGTCCTTGACCCCGCCACTCGTGATGATGACGCCCCAGTCTGCGGCCTTTTTGTTGACCTGTTCGAGCACACCGGCATTGATCTTCTCCCGATCCGACAGGAGATGATCGAGTTGCATGCCGCCGATGATGCTGCGAAGCGCAGTCTGCGCTTCAGCCAAAATCGCCGCATCAAGGTTACGGACCTTGTAGGTTGCGGCGTAAGCATCGGTGACCTTGTAGAACAGGATGCCGTCGACGCCCACGGGGACGTTGTCGGCGCAGATCACCTGTTGTTTGGGCGACAGATCCACCTTCCGTTCCTTGATATCTACCCGAATGGGCTTTTCAAAGAAGGGATTGATTAGGGCGAACCCCGGTTGCAGCGTCCGGCTGTACTTGCCAAAACGCTCGATCAGGTCTTCGAAACCCTGCGGCACAAATCGGATTGCCTTGCGAGCAAGGCCGATTGCACCCATCAACGCGAAAATCGCGATGAGACCGACAAAAGCGCTAATTATCCATCCAAACATTTAGGGGCTATTCCAGTTAGCGTCCTAATGTTTAGTGATTTTATACCAGTATTTCAGTTGGGTTAGCAAGTCGTTGTGGTTGCCTCCATTGAAGCGCCACTCACACTCTTTCAAAAACCAGTGAAA
>JBJXEM010000049.1:0-74303 GCA_046154225.1 Rickettsiales bacterium | reverse complement strand
GGGGGGAGGTAGGAGGGGGGCGACCTCTCCCAAGGGAGAGGTTTACGGCGGTGATTTCGTGCATGGAAGCGAGGTTTGCCTAACCTCTCCCTTGGGAGAGGTCGGCGCGCATTTGGGCGCGTCGGGTGAGGGCGTGCTGACAGGAATATAACGCCAAAGCCATGAGGTTCTTGACCTCCAATCTGTCCCGGCTATACCAGAGAAATACACCGGAGAAACCCATGGCATTATCGCGCAACGTTAAAGAAATCCTCAGCTGGTACGAGTCGGATAATCCCGGCACCAAAGCCAACATCGCGCGCATGCTGATGGCGGGGAAGCTCGGCGGCAGCGGCAAAATGGTGATTCTGCCGGTCGATCAGGGGTTCGAGCACGGGCCGGCGCGCAGCTTTGCCGCCAACCCCGCCGCCTACGACCCGCACTATCATTTTAAGCTGGCGATCGATGCGGGGCTAAACGCTTATGCCGCGCCGCTGGGCATGCTGGAAGCCGGGGCCGACACGTTCGCAGGCGCGATTCCGCTGATTTTGAAAGTGAACAGCAATAATTCCCTCGGCGCGAAAGACGCCGCGCCCGATCAGGCCGTCACCTCGACCGCACACGACGCGCTGCGGCTGGGGTGTTCGGCCATCGGCTTTACCATTTACCCCGGCAGCCATCAGGCGTACGAGCAGTTCGAGGAAATCCGCGAACTGGCGGCGGAGGCGAAAGCGATGGGCCTCGCGGTCGTCATCTGGAGCTACCCACGCGGTGCGGGCCTGAGCAAAGACGGCGAAACGGCGATTGACGTGACGGCGTATGCCGCGCATGTCGCCGCTATGCTGGGCGCACATATTGTGAAAGTGAAACCACCCACCGCGCATGTGGAACAGGCCGACGCGAAAAAAGTGTACGACAAAGAGAAAATTGCCATCGGCACGCTGGCCGAGCGTATCGCGCATATCAAGCAAACCACGTTCGGGGGCCGCAGACTGGTGATTTTCAGCGGCGGCGGCGCGAAATCGAGCGCCGAAGTGCTCGACGAAGTGCGCGCCATTGCGGCCGGCGGCGGCGACGGTTCCATCATGGGCCGCAACGCCTTCCAGCGCCCGCGCGACGAAGCACTTGGGCTGCTCGCCGACATTGTGGGTGTTTACAAAGCGGCAAAATAAAGTTTTCGAATCGTCATAAAACTGACGCATTGCGCTGCTAGCTTAGCGTGATGAGCGACGCTTATTTACACAAAAAATTTCATTTGGATCGTCTCGCGGAAGTGCGTGGGCGCTATTATCAGGCGATTCTCGACGATCAGAGCAGCTTAGTTGCCAATTCACCGGCGGAAACGCGGGCTGTGTGGCAACCTATTTGCGACGACGTGCTCGATCATTCGTTTGCATTGTATGATACGTTCGGCGAAGCCAAACGCGACGATGTCAGGCATTATTGCCGCCATGCCATGAATGCGATGATGCATGAGGGTTTATGCGATGATTTCGAGCAAGCCGCCAAAGAATTGCAGCGCTTGCTCATCCATGCGCAGAGTGCGGTCAGTGAAATTCATGCCGACCCACACCAGCGTGAATTGCTCCAAGGCGTCAAACCACAGCCTGGCGAACAGCGCCGCGTGAACGGAAGGTTCGGCAAAAAATTCAAGCCCGAAGATACAAGCCTCGAGCCTTTTACGGACATGCTGGTACATGCGCGCCATAATGTGCCCGCCGCAGCAGCGTGGAACCAGTCATTCACAAGTGGCATGCGGCCCTTCTGGGATAAAAACGCGGCTACCATGGGGTTCAGCTATATCACCAAGGATAATCAACTGCCCGTACTGCCCGCCATTCGCTACCATGTGTATGAGGCGCTGGCGGAAAGATATTCGCTGCCCGTATTAAATCTGCCGGTCGACCATACGGCGAAATTAATTCAAAACAGCATGGCATCCAGAAACCTGGATCACACGAAGCTGGTGGAAATATTGCACAAAACCGGCAAATGGGAGCAGGCCGTGGAGACGACCCTGTTGCAATTGGCCGAGGATGATATGCGCAGCTTCGGGGCTGGGCAGTTTACGGCCATCTGGAACGCCGGGAGTGATGGGCAGATGGGCATAGCGGGCATTAGTATTCCCCAGCGCGTGGCAATTTGCAAAGCAGCGGCGGAGCATGCGCAAAAGCTCATACCGACCTTGCTTGAAGTGGCGGAGAGCGAAATTACCGACCCCGTACAGCTTCGTGAATGCACCGAGCAAATCTACCGCTTGTGCCGACTAGCGCCCTACGAAGTGCATAAATTCATGGGGCTAGGCGCGGGCCGTCAATCGGGCGCGCGTCAGTAGCGCTTTACACGCAGTCACGCCAGCAATGGGGCTTACGAGACTTTGCGTTCAACACCCATGGTCCAGCTTGGGGCGTCGCTCGAGGGAAAGGATTCTTCCAATTCCTCATCGATTTTCGCCTCCGACATTTTTTTGGATGTAACAGTGGTAAAGTAACGCGTAGCAAGCAAAGTGCCTGCAAGAACAAACAAAAATATACGCATAGGAATCTCCTGTGGTGTGAGGTCAGAACGGATTTCTATTCCGCACGTCATAAAAATGCAGTGCAGGAAAAGCAGCCATTTATTAAGCGGCGATATGGACAGGTGCGTGTGTCGGCGCTATGAGCAGGGCATGGATAACCACCCCTGCCGACTTTACCTCATCTCGCCGCCGTCGCTTGCAACGGACTTTGCGGCGCAGCTTGAAGCCGCGTTTGCGGCGGGTGATGTGGCGGCGTTCCAGCTGCGGTTAAAGGATGCGGATGATGCGCACATCGTCGCGGCGATAAAAATGCTCAAACCCATCTGCGCCAGGCACGGCGTAGCGTTTATCTTGAACGACCGGGTCGATTTAGTGGAAGCCCACGGGCTCGACGGAGTGCATCTGGGGCAGGACGACATGCCTTACGCGCAGGCGCGGGCGGCGTTGGGCGAGCAGGCATCCATCGGCATCAGCTGCCACGATAGCAAACACCTCGCGATGGAAGCGGGCGAGGCGGGGGCCGATTATGTGGCGTTCGGTGCGTTCCATGCCACGAAATCGAAAACGCCCGACAAGCTGGCGCGCTATGGCACACCCACGATTGAGCTGCTGGAATGGTGGGCGCAAAACACCACCGTGCCCTGTGTGGCGATTGGTGGCATGACGCCGCAAAACTGCGGCCCACATGTGGCCGCCGGGGTCGATTTCATCGCCGCCATCACGGCGGTGTGGGAGCATGCGCAAGGCCCGGGCGCAGGCGTGCGCGATTTTAATGCGGCCATTCGTGCAGGCCTGAAGCAGCCGACGCGCAGCTAGCCTTGCACTTGCCTATTGCCAAGCGCGGTCCGGCTCGACTATAGATGCCGCGCATTTTCCAAGGAGCAAATCATGCGGATTGACGGTTCAAGCGTACGCGCGGGTATGGTGGTAGAATATGAGAACAAGCTGTGGGTGGTCGTCAGCCACGAAATCCGCACGCCGGGCAATCTGCGTTCGTTCAACCAGGTCGAGTTCAAGGACATTAAATCCGGTGTGAAGAAAAACATCCGCCTGCGTCCGGATGAGGGCGTTGAGCGCGTGCAGCTCGATCAGCGCAATTTCCAGTACCTCTTCCGCGAGGGCGACACGCTGACGTTTATGGATCAGGAAAATTACGAGCAAATCACCATGGAAGCCGATTTCCTGGGCGACCGCGCCGCGTTCCTGCAAGATGGCATGGTAGTGAATGTGGAACTGCATGACGGCAACCCGCTCGGCGTGAAACTGCCCGACCAGGTGACGCTCGAAATCGTCGAGGCCGATCCGGTAGTGAAAGGCCAGACCGCCAGCTCGAGCTACAAACCCGCCAAACTCGAAAACGGCGTGCGCGTGATGGTTCCTCCCTTCATCGGCACGGGCGACCGGATTGTGGTGAACACCAACGAGCTCACCTACGTCGAGCGGGCGAAGTGACATGTTTTCTTAGTGGCTTTGCCACTTAGAAAACTGTCATCCCGTTTTCGCGCAGCGAATACCGGGATCCATCTTCCAGAAAAAACTTCTTAGTGGCTTTGCCACTTAGAAAACTGTCATCCCCGCCCCGTCCTGCGACGGGGTAAACTCCGGCGGGGATCCATCTTCGAGAACAATCATTTCTAAGTGGCAAAGCCGCTGAGTGGTTATGCTTTAGAAGATGGATCCCCGCCTGCGCGGGGATGAGCGGAGCCTAAGCGGCAAAGCCGCTAAGGCTTACGCTCACTTCGCACGCACCATCATGAAGCCGACAGGGCGTTCAATCGGCTCAATTTCGAGCGTCACGTCGATCACTTCGCCTTTGGGGGTGGTGAGGCGGGTTGCCACTGCACCCTTGCCGCTCGTTTTCACCAGCGTCAGAACCTGCTCGGTTTCTTCGGGCAAAAGCTTCGCCAGCGAAAATAAATCGGCCAGTTTGCACGAGCGTTGGGCGCTGAGTTCGGGGTAGAGGCTTTGAAATCCGCGATTGCTGTAAACCACATCGCCGGTCATGGTGGTGATGAGGTTGAATTGGTAACCGCTGCCGAGTGCTGATGAGAACAATGCACTCAGGAATTCGGTCGATTGCAGCATGGCTTTCAATTTTTCGGCCTGCATCGTAATGGCAATCAACGCGTAGCCAATGATGGCCGCCACCACGCATCCCACCAGCGAGCGGGTGTAGGCGATGAGGGCTGAGCCTACAATCAGCATCAGTGTCAGCAATGCATAATTCAGCCACGGCGGCGTAATCGTGCGTTTGCGCGGGACGAACCCATTATTGTCGGTGGGTTTGAATTCCTTGCGGTCGCTGGCGCGGGCAAACTGGTTGGGCTGCATGAGTTACCTGTCCTTGGCCCAGTTTTTAACATTAGCATCGTGTGATTGACAAGGCCCGGCTTCGCGACACAAGTCATTATTTGCCGACGAGCAGCCCTTGCACGATACGATGAAGTTTGCCGTTGGTGGCAAGCACGCTGCCACGGTCGTCGACCATCACCGGTGTGCCGTCAATGGCGGTGACCATGCCACCTGCTTCCTGCACAATCAAGGCACCGGCCAGCATGTCCCAGCAATTCAGGCGATTATACCACAGCCCGTCGAGACGGCCGGCGGCGACATAGGCAAGGTCAAGCGCGGCGGAACCTGAGCAGCGCACGGTGGCACCGTGGCCCACCACGCGCTCGAACGCGGCCATGGTTTCCTTGTAACCCTCGCGCGATTTACGGGGGGACGAGGTGGAGAGCACCATGTCCTCGGTGCGCGGCGAGACTTTGAGGCGGAAATGGTCGAGATAGGCGCCTTTGCCGCGTTCGGCCCAGAACAACTCATTATGAATGGGGTCGTAGACGATACCGCCGATGGTTTGCCAGTTCCCCTTTGCGTCGCGCTCTTGGGCGGCGAGCGAAATGGAAATATAGGGGATGGCATGAATGAAATTGGTGGTGCCGTCGATGGGGTCGATCACGAAACGCTGTTTGGCGTTGGGGTTGCCAATCTGGCCGGACTCCTCGGTGAGGAAGGTGAATTTGGGGCGGGCGACCTGTAATTCTTCAATCAGCATTTTGTCGGTGCGCAAATCGCAGCTCGTCACGAAATTGGCTGCGCCCTTTTTGCTGATTTGTAATTTGTCGATTTCGCCAAAATCGCGCACCACCCCGCGCGCGGCTTTGCGCACGGCGGCAGTCATGACGGTAAGTAGCGGGCTTTGTTGCATGGGTGCCGTGTCTAATGGATGGACGCCCCGCCCGCAAGCAACGATTTAGAGTCGTTCGACTTTAGCAAGATACGCGGCTGCAAACAGCACTTTCCTGCGCTTCCGCTGCGCATGTACCTTTATGTACACTTACGCTGCGGTTCTCGAAACGCACTGTTTTCGCACACGTCTCTTGCTAAATTCAAACAACTCTTCCATTTCGACACTTGCCATCACCTATCGCACTTTGTACAACCCCCGAGGCTCCCGGCAAACCATCGCGTACAACAAAAAGAACCTCGCCCATCATGCTCTCGCACCGCGTTTTATTCCCGTATCGGCACTGGCGAACTGCGCTTGGCCTGGGCGTATGTGCGCTTGCGTGGAGCACGCCGTGGACCGACGCGCACGCCCGCTCACTGGTGCCCGATAAACCGAGTGTCGAGATTAACCTCGATGCACTGCGCGGATTGCAGCCCGCTGCTACGCCGCCGTTTGCTGCACCCAGTTCGGCCCCCACCACCGCCCCCGTGACGGGCCGCCAAATCCCTCGCGAACAGCCGGGGCATGACAACAGCCATCCCGCCCCGACACGGGCGGCACCTGCTACAAAAACCAAACGGTCGAAGCCTCGTACGGAGCCCATGGTGAATAAGCCGTTGGTGGAGTTGCCACCGCCCGTTGAGGCACCGGCGTTAGTAGTACCGGTGCCCGCACCATTACCCAAACCTGCGCCAAAACTTGCGCCAAAACCTGCACCGGTAGCCAAACCAGAAGCTGCCAGCAAGCCTGCGCCATTGCCGCCGCCGAAGCCTAAAACCAAGCCAGAAGCTGTCCGCAAGCCCGAGCCTGCGCCGTTGTCGCCGCCGATGCTGGCACCCACCCCTGCACCTGCGCCCAAGCCGGCACCCGCATTGCCTGCGCTGGAAGCGTCGCCAATGCCAGTGCTACCGCCGCCGCCGAAGCCTGAAACCAAACCAGAAGCTGCCCGCAAGCCCGAGCCTGCCCCGCTGCCACCACCGATACTGACACCTACCCCTGCACCCGCTACCAAGCCTGCACCCATACCCAAGCTCGCGCCTGCATTGCCTGCGCTGGAAGCACCGGCGCTGCTAAAAGCTAAGCCTTCACCAGAAGCCAAAACCGCACCTCAAATCACTCCGCCAGCGCCTCCACCTCTGCCATTGCCACCGGTGACTGCAAAAGCCACAGGCCCAGCCGCGCCAGATATTTCCAACCTCGATTTTTCCAAATTCCCGACCGCACCTGCGCCCGCACCGGCTCCTGCAATAGCCGTCAAAGCGCCTGTGGCGGCGGCGACTAAAGCGCCCGCTGCGAAAGAAGCACCAAAGCTGGCTCCGCCGCTGCCGCTGGTGCCGCCGATTGATTCCGTGCAGGCGCCCAAACCCGTGCCGAGCAAACCGCTGCCCGAGTTGGTGCCAAGTCCTGCGGTGAATAACTCGCCATTGATGGTGCCGGTGCCAAAAGAGCCGCCGCCACTGCCGGCGTCAGTGACGAATCGTCTCGAGAATGATTTTGCGCCACCGCAGAAGCTCGGAATTGTCAGCGATAAAAAGACCATCAAAAATCCACTCGACGATTTACCCAAGCCGCCGACGCTGCCGCCCGTGCCTGCACCGGATACGGTCGAGATAAAACCGGCGGTCGCAGCCGTCACTAAACCTGAGGTGAAACCCGAAGTGAAGGCCGAAGTGAAGGCCGAGGCCGCGAAACCTGCCGCGGCCAATGCACCACTCAGCAACGCGCTACTGCCCCCTCTGCCCCCCGTGAATGGCAGCACGAAAGCGAAGGGGTCGGCGCTCGACCTCGATGCATTGCCGCCTGCGGTACTGCCCCCGGCAAGCGCGAAAGACGCCCCAACATTGCCGCCCCCCGCAAAGCCCATCAGCTTGCCCAAAACCGACATCGCCCCCGTGCCCATGCCGGTGACGGACGGGCTTTCCAAACTGCCCGCCGAACTGCCGAAGCCGCCTACGCTGCCGGTGCCAGCCACGGAGGCAAAACAATTGCCAACATTGCCTGGCCTCGTGCCGCCAAGCACCCCTGCGCCCAGCCCTAAACTGCCATCGCTCGATGCGCTGACGGGCGATAAGCCGAAATCCTCGGCAGATGTGCTCAGTGGCGGCATTCAGTCGAAACCGCTCGGCGATGCAGCGGCCACGCTGCCTGTGCCGCCTAGCCTGCCGACGCTTACGCCGCCCAGTGACGGGGCTGTCGTAAAACGCGAACTGCCGGAAGTTTCTGTCGGCAACAAAAAACCAGGCGAAGCGAAGCCGCCCGCTTTACCAACCGTGGTGCACGAAACGCCTAAGCCGCCCGCGTCGCCCATGCTTGCCGCCGACCGCGCGCAGCAAAACCTGAAAGATCGTGACCTGCCCAAACCGCCCGCGCCAGTAAAAGAAGTGCCTAAAACACCATCGCCGCCACCGGCGTCAGCAACGCCGGTCGAACCGCCTTCCGCACCACCGCCCGTGAGCCTCGACGACAAAAAAGCGGCGGCAAAATTGTCGCGCACGCTGAATTTCGACAAGGATAAAAGCGACCTCAGCGAAGACGCGAAATCTGACCTTAGCGACATTGCCGACAAGGTGAAACAAAGCCAAGGTAGCGTGCGCATTGTCGCCTATGCCGCGGGTACGCCTGAACAGGCGTCGATCGCGCGGCGGATTTCGCTCAGCCGCGCGCTTGCCATCCGCGCGCAGCTCATTTCCAAAGGTGTGAACCAGTTGAACATCAACGTGCAGGCGTTGGGCAACCAAGTACCAAGCGGCGACGCCGACCGCGCCGATATTTTTGTGAAATAATCTGAAGGGGGCTTGCCCCCCTTCGCGAACGACGTTCGCTAGCCTGCCGCTTTGCGGCTCGCGCCATAAAGCGCTACGCACGGCTTACCTGAACCATTCCCAATAATTTTTTATACACTGCGTTTTGTCATCCCGGCCTTGTGCCGAGATCCATCTTTTAAAGAAAGGTGGACCCCGGGATAAACCCGGGGTGACAGACAAAGATTATTTCAATGCCAAATCATACATGATATCGGCCCGGCGATAGCGGGTTTTTTGCTGCGCACTCATAGGCACTTCCAAAAATCCCTCGCTCACATACAGCGCGTTGGCTGCAGTCAGACTCAGGCTGGTAAAAATTTTGAGCGTGTGCGCGCCTTTCGCTTTTGCCCGCGCGCGACAATGTTGCAGCAGGGCGCGCGCCACGCCGTGGCCGCGTGCTTTGGGGTCAACGCCAAGTTTGGTGAATTCTAACACGCCCACCCCAAACGGGATGAGGGCGCAGGCGCCAATCACTTCGCCATTCAAGCTTGCAAACCACAACTCGCCGCCGGGCGCGATGATGTATTGCTGCGGGTTGCTGAGCACCGCGTCGTCGAACGGTTCGACGACGAAAAATTCCTCGATCCAGGCGCGGTTCAGCCGGTCGAACACAGGCGCATATTCTGGCGCGTAGGGGAGGATGGTGATGGACATGCCTATTCCATTCTGAACAAAGTGCCGCGAACTATTCATTGTCATGCCAGCGACCCGCTGCGCCAGCGCTAGCGCGGCGAGAAGCTGGCATCCAGTGCCTATATATTTTGGCTGGATGCCAAATCAAGTTTGGCATGACAAGCCAAAACTCAGCGTGAAAACGTTAATCCTTAAACTGCAATTCAGCGAGGCGTTTATAAAGCGGGCTTGAAGCAAGCAGTTGGGCGTGCGTGCCGGTCTCCTCGATTTTTCCGCCGTTCAGCACGATGATGCGGTCGGCGTTCACGACGGTGGCCAAGCGGTGGGCAATGACCAGCGTGGTACGCTCGCGCATAATAGCTTCCAGTGCTTTTTGAATTACGGTTTCGGATTCCGAATCGAGTGCACTGGTGGCCTCATCCAGCAGTAGCACCGACGGGTCGCGCACGATGGCGCGTGCAATGGCGACGCGCTGGCGTTGACCGCCGGATAAACGCACACCTTTTTCGCCGAGATAGGTGTCGAGCCCGTCGGGCAGGGCTTCCAAAAATTCGAGCGCGGCGGCGGTGCGGGCGGCTTCGCGCACTTCCTCAAGCGTTGCGTCAGGCTTGCCGGAGCGGATATTGTCGAGCGCGCTGGCCGAAAAAATTACCGGGTCTTGAGGCACGAGGCCAATATGGCTGCGCCACTGGCGCGGCTCGAGCGTGCGGATGTCGTGCCCGTCGATGCGGATGATGCCGAATTGCGGGTCGTAAAACCGCAGCAGCAACTGAAACACGGTGGTTTTGCCTGCACCCGAAGGGCCCACGATCGCCACGGTTTCCCCCGGCTCGACCCGGAACGAAGTGTTGGACAGCGCTGCCACATCCGGCCGCGAAGGGTAGTGAAAGGTGACATGCTCGAACGCCAAACGGCCCAGCGGTTTTTTGGTAAAGCGATAGGGCTCGGCAGGTGCGATGATTTCGGGCTCGAGTGCCATCAATTCCATCAACCGTTCGGTGGCACCAGCGGCGCGTTGCAACTCGCCCACCACTTCGCTGATGGCCCCAAGCGCACCTGCGACCACCACGGAATAGAAAATAAATGCCGACAAATCGCCCGCGCTGATGCGGCCCGCCACCACGTCCTGCCCGCCGATATAGAGCACGGTGACGATGGCACCGAACACGAGGCAGATGACAATGGCGGTAAGTAGTGCCCGCACCTTGATGCGCGAGAGGGCGGCGGCCAGTGTTTCGTCGACCAGCTTACCGAAACGCGTGTTTTCGGCATCTTCCATTGCCATGGCGTGAATGGTGCGAATGCCGCCGATGGTTTCCTCGGCGTGGCTGGAAATATCGCCGACTTTATTCTGCGTCGCGCGGCTGAGCGCGCGCACGCGCTTACCGAGCGTGATGATGGGTAAAATAACCAGCGGCAACATGGCCAGTACGTATTCCGACAGCTTCACGCTGGTAATCAACAACAGCGTAAAGCCGCCCACGAACAGTAGCACATTGCGCAAAAATACCGAGACCGACGAACCGACGACGCTTTGCAGCAACGTGGTGTCGGTCGTGATGCGCGACAGCAAATCGCCGGTGCGGGTGGATTCGAAATAGGCCGTGTGCATCGACAGCACTTTGGCAAACACGTCGCGGCGAATATCGGCCACCACTTTTTCGCCCACCCAGCTTACCAGCAGGTAGCGCGTGTATGTCGCCGCTGCCAGCACCACCACCACGATGAGCAGCGCGATGTAGCCCTGATTCAGTAAATGCTGATCGCCTTTGGCAATGCCCTGGTCGATGAGGTGGCGCAACGCCGAACCCATGCCGAGCACGCCCGAGGAGGTAAGTACCAGTGCCAGTGTCGCACCAATCACTTTGCCGCGATAGGGCCGCAGATAACGCGCGAGATACGCAAGGCTGCTGATACGGCCTTTGGGCGACAGGTTCGATGCATCGCGTTTCACAGCACCACCTCAATGCCCTGACTGGCCAGCTCGCCTCGCAGCAATTCGTAAAGTTTACGCCCATCCGGCAGGTGCCAGTAATGCTCGCCTTCGGCATAGGAAAAATGCAGGCCGCCGGAGAGGGGACTTGCCAGCCATAACTGACGGCTGGGCGCATGTTTGGTGAGCAGGAAGGTTTTATTGCCCGGCGTGATGAGGGTGAGGATGCCGCCGTCGAGTTCCAGATCGTCGAGCGCGCCGTTATCATAAGCCTGCTCGAGCTGGTCGAAGCAATGCATTAACGTGGCATCGGCAATGGTGTGGTAAAGCGTTTCATCCATCGGCCCTGAATAGCAGGAAGTGGGTGAGTGGCAAGTTAGAGTTCAGAGTTCAGAGTTCATGGGCTGGTGACAGCGCGATGGAAATTACGCCGTCGCAAGTTGACACTTTGCTCCCCCCTTAAGGGGGAGCCAAATCGCACTTGCGATTTGGTGGGGGGGGAGCTGCGTATGGATAGGCTCCATCCCCCCACCGAATTGCGGCGTCGCTACGCTCCTTGCGCTTCGGCTCCCCCTCAAGGGGGGAGCTAAGGTTCATTAACTCCAGCCGCCAGCCACCGAGCCAACCACCACCACACCACCAACCACCCCGCCACCTTTTTCCACGTGACTCATGCGAAATTTCCGCTATCACCGCGCGATGGCTGAGAAACCTCACAAACCTGCATCGCGCAAACCTGCCGCGAAATCTGCCGCTAAGCCGGGAGGCAAAGCGGATGGCGGTAAAAAGCCCAGTGCACCCAAGCGCGGACAAGGCGAATGGAAAGGGCAGGCGGCCTACCGCACTGGCAAACGCAAGCCGAATACCCGCGTGGCCGACCCGCTGCTGGCGTTGCCGCGCGGCCGCCGCAACTGGGCCATGCTGATTGCACGGCTGGTGATTGGCGGTATGATTGTGGCCGGGCTTGCCGTGGTGTATTTCACCAGCACGCTCCCCGACATCCGTGCGATTGATACCATCAAAAAGCAACAAGGCATCACAGTGGAAACCGCCGATGGCCGCGTGATAGCCAATTACGGCGATGTGTATGGTAGTTATATTCCCTACGATAAACTTCCGAAAACACTGGTGCAGGCGGTAATCGCGACGGAAGACCGGCGTTTCTTCGTGCATCACGGCGTCGATTTCTGGGGCATCGCGCGCGCCATGGTGACCAACATCGCCCACGGCCATGTGGTGCAAGGCGGCTCGACCGTGACGCAACAAGTGGCAAAAAACGTGTTCCTGACGCCCGAACGTTCGCTCAAGCGTAAAATTCAGGAAGTGCTGCTCGCCTTCTGGCTAGAAGGGCGCTTCAGCAAAAAAGAGATCATGGCGATTTACTTGAACCGGGTTTATCTCGGCAGCGGCACGTTCGGCATTGATGCGGCCGCGCATCGTTATTTCAACAAAAGTGCGACGGAATTGAATCTCTACGAATCGGCGTTGATGGCGGGGCTTTTGAAAGCCCCTTCGCGCTATTCGCCCGCCGCGAATGCCGAGCGTTCGCGCGAACGCGTGCATCAGGTGTTATTGAACATGGTCGATGCCGGATTCCTGAAAGAAAACGCCGTGAAGCCGACCATGGAAGGCTACGTGAAACTGGCGGGCCACGAAACCAGCAGCGGCGGCGACGTGCGCTATTTCGCCGACTGGGTGGTCGACGAAATTCCCAACACCATTGGCGAAGTGAACGAGGATTTGATTGTGACGACGACGATGGACACACGCTTGCAAGGCGCTGCGTCGGACGCGTTGCAGGACGTGATTAGTACGCAAGGGCAGGGCAAAAATGTCAGCCAAGGCGCGCTGGTTGCCATGACACCGGACGGCGCGGTGAAGGCGCTGGTAGGCGGATTGAACTATAGCGAAAGCCAATATAACCGCGCGGCGCAAGCCAAGCGCCAGCCGGGTTCGTCGTTCAAAATCTTCGTCTACCTCGCCGCACTTGAGGCGGGCTACACGCCGCAGACCACCGTGACCGACGCGCCGATTGCCATGCAGGTGGGCAATAAATCGTGGACACCCGAGAATAATGAACGCAACGAATATCGCGGCGATATTCCGCTCGTCGAGGCGCTGCGTTATTCGCTGAACACCGTGTCGGTACGCCTCAGCCAGTCGGTGGGCATCGCGCGGGTGGCGCAAATGGCCGAGCGGTTGGGGCTGCCCAACATTCCGGCTTATCCGTCCATCGCGCTCGGTGCGGTCGAGGCAACATTGCTCGACATGACGGGTGCATTTGCGCATTTGCCCAATCGCGGCAACCGTGTCACGCCGTACGGTATCGTGCGCATTCGCACGGTGAAGGGTAACGAACTTTTCAAGCGCGAGGAGCCACAACCCGAATCGCTCCTGAGCGAAAGCGTCGTGAACCAGATGAACTACATGCTAGTCGATGCCGCCACGCGGGGAACCGGCAGCAAAGCCGCGCTAAAAGGTTACCAAAGCGCGGGTAAAACCGGCACCAGTTCCGACTTCAAGGATGCGTGGTTCATTGGCTTCACTAATCAATTAGTGGCAGGCGTGTGGGTGGGTAACGACGACAACAAGTCGATGAAAAAAGTCTATGGCGGCACCATCCCGGCGCTGGTCTGGCATGAATTCATGCTGCGCGCGATGGATGGCATTCCGGCCAAACCGATTCCGACCGATGCTGGCTCAAGCGGCATTGGCGGGCTGTTGCCGTGGCTGTTCGGTGGCAGTGGCGCGCCAAGCTCGGCTCCCGCACCCACCGGTGCGAGCCAAGGCGTTGAAGAGCCGCCCGCCGGTGCGCCGCAGCAGAACTCGCCTGCAGGTGGCGCGCTGAATGCGGTGCCGCAAACGCCGCCACTTTTTACGAATCCCGCAGCTGCGCCCACGGCCCCGGTGCCCACACCGGCTTCAAACGTCTATGCGCCTGCGGCCCAGCCTGCAAACGCCGCGCCCGCTGCCACTACCCCGTCACCCACCCCCGCACCTTCGGGCGAGGGCGACGTGCTGACGCCGCAATTCTGGCACCAGCTCATGAAGGAAGCGCCGAAGAAGCTGAAAGAACAGCCGGTGGAATATACCTATCCGGGCGCGAAACGCTAGGTGGCTTGATTTAATCGGTCTGATTAGGTATGATTAAGCCTGATTAACACCGATTAAAGGAGCGCCGCATGGCCAGCAAACCCAAAGCCCAAACCCGCGTGATTACCGCCCATGTGCCCATTGCGCTGGCCAAAAAAATTGACAAACTCGCCGCCCAAATGGAACGCCCCCGCGGCTGGATCGTGAAACAGGCGCTGGCCAACTGGGCAGATGCCGAAGAATGGCGGCATGAGCAAACCCTTGTTGCACTGGCTGAAATTGACGCGGGCAAAGGTATTTCACATGAGGAAATGGTGAAGTGGGCAAAAACACTCGGCAAAAAAGAAAGGGCCGTGAAGTGAAGCTGATCTGGTCACCTTCTGCAAAGCGCGATTTAGCCCGTGTGTATGAATTCTTGTCGCCCAAAAATGCAAAAGCCGCGGGAGACCGAGTGATAGCCTTGCTGGGAATTACCCACAGCATGCTGCAATTTCCGCAGGCAGGTGAACAAATCGAGGACTACTTGCCTCGTGAAGTACGCCAGCGCCATGTTGCCGAGTATGAAGTGCGCTATGAGATTAAAGGCGATACAATCCGCGTCCTTCGCGTTTGGCACCAGCGTGAGGACAGGCCGATGCTCACGTACTAGGCACGATCGCGTACATATACACATCAATCAGCCCGCGATAGCGGCTGGGGTAGAATGTGCGCAGTAATCCCTCGCATGCGTAGCCGCATTTTTCGAGCACGGCGATGGAGGCGAGGTTGTCGGGCTCGACCACGGCCTGAATGCGCAGTGCGTTTTGGGTTTCGAACAAAAACGCATTGCTGCGTTTTAACGCGGCGGTGGCAAGGCCGCGGCCCCAATATTCCGGGTCGAGCCAATAGCCGCCCTGAAAACGCTGCGGATGTAAATTGCTGGCGGTGGTGACGACACCTACAAGTGCTTCGTCCGTTTCAATCATCCAGGTGAATTGGCCGGGCTTGGTGCGCGTCCATTCCAGCATTTCATCGAACTGGGATTTTCCGTATGGGATGCTGTTGTTCACCCGGTCGCGAATTTGCGGGTGGTTCGCCAGTTCGATGTAACGCTCTTGGTGCGAGGCGTTAAGGGGGACGAGGCTGCAAATGGTGGTGATGAGTGTCTCAATCATTCCCGTATCTTTGTAATTATATTGAAGACTCTATAAACCAACTTTTGGAGTCTTCAGGTTCTCAAGAAATGCGAGCAGTCCTTTATTATCTATTTTACTAATGCGAGGGAAGTCTGTTCCAAGTTCAGCATCAATCTTTTTGCTAACGTCACTATCTACAGCCCTGCTTGAGCGCAGCACCATCGGCAATGATGGAAAATGTTGCTGCATTACTCGCAACAGTTCTGAACCCTTAGGATTTTCTAAAGATTCAAAATCCAGCGCTTGCTTAAACCAGTCGTCTTCAGCTGCTACGAAACGCTTTCTTGCGGTCTTTCCTGCGGGTGTTTTAAAATCCTCAATCTTCGGCTTCTTCGCCAGATGCGCATGAAAGGCAGGTAAATCGACATACTGTGCGCCTAATTCATAGTCGGAAATAATCGCATCGATTCGATTCGGCAGAATGGGCTCACGCAAAGCGCTCGCAGGATTTTGGATGATTTTCAGTAATTCTTCCGGACTTTGAAACCCGCCATCAATACCTTCTGGTAAATCGGGTTTACTTGGAAAAGCTAACAGCGCGATGACGCGAAAGCCTGCCTCTTCCAATTTTCTGCGCAATTCTAAAGCTTCTGACGCTCCATCATCATAAATTAAAATCGTCTTTTGTGATTCGGCTTCTGCGCTCTGCGCCCATAGTTTTTTCATCTATGGCTCTCACGCATTAAACCGGTATAAATCTTTCCCGTGCAGCTTCAGCCAGTTTTTGGCGATCTCGTAATCGGGCGTCACGAACTCGACCGCGCGCCAGAAGGCGTCGGAGTGGTTCATGTGGCGCAGGTGGGCCACTTCGTGGGCGACCACATATTCCATCACCTCGCGCGGGGCGAAAATGAGGCGGTAGGAAAACGACAGGTTGCCCGTGCTGGAACAGCTGCCCCAGCGGCTGCGTGTGTCGCGCACCGACACGCGGTTAACGCGGCGGCCGATTTTCCCCGCATAGCGGTGCGACAAATCGGCGAGGGTTTTACCAGCGATTTTTTTCAACGCCACCGTGACGCGTGCGGCGAACTCTTCGCGCGGGCCCGACACATACAGCACATCGTCCTTCATCATGAAGCTGCGGCGCATGAGTGGATCGTGCTTGATGCGCACGCGCGTGCCGAGCAGTGGAATGACGACGCCGGGTTTGATTTGTTTCTGGCTTGGCATGTCGTGCAGCGTGTCGATCAGCCACTGACTTTTTTGATTGAGAAAACGCAACCCATCGTTGACTCGCGTGTGACGCGGCAGGGTGAGCGAGATGGCATGGTCGGTCGGATTATAACGCAGGCAAATGCGTTTTGCTTTTGCGTGCCTACGAATCACTAGTGGTAAAACTTCTTCACCAACGCGCAGATATTCAGGGAGTGGTTTGTCCCGCCAAAAAAGTGCCATAGTGCTTGCTCAATTCTTTTTGTTGTTGGTCGTTTGGTCGAACTTGTTGCAGACCGCAGTTGCCCTCGGTAAGACCAGCATAGGGACGCGGGGCAAGCCGGGTCAATAGCCATGGTCTGTCAAGGCCCAAAAATATTTTTTTATCCACACGTTCACCGCCGCTCAAAGCATATAAAATGAAGTATCCTCAGTCGTTTATCGAGGAAATCCGCAATCGGGTTCGGGTTTCTGAAGTGGTGGGTAAGTCGGTTTCCTTACGTCGGGCGGGGCGCGAGTTCCAGGCTTTGTGCCCGTTTCATAAGGAAAAATCGCCTTCGTTCACGGTCAATGACGAGAAAGGCTTCTTCCATTGCTTCGGCTGCGGCGCGCATGGTGATGTCATCGGCTTTGTGATGGATTATGAGCATCTTCGCTACACCGAAGCCATCGAAAAACTGGCGGGGCTGGCGGGCCTTACCCTCCCCACGGCTACTCGCGCGGAGGTTGAGCGCGAGGCTAAATCGCAATCGCTGCAGCAGGTGATGGAAACGGTGACCGCCTGGCTGCAATCGCAGCTCGACGACACCAGCGAAGGCGAACTGGCGCGCGATTATTTGAAAAGCCGCGGCCTCAGCCCCGACACCGTCGCCAAATTCCGCCTCGGCTACGCCCCCGCCGACCGCGATGCGCTCGCGCGCGCGATGAAGACAAAGGGCATCACCGAAGCACAGCTGATTGAATGCGGCATGTTGATTCAGGTGGATGACCGCGCGCCCTATTGCCGCTTCCGTCGCCGCCTCATGTTCCCCATCCGCGACAGGCGCAGCCGGGTGATTGCTTTCGGTGGCCGCGTGCTACCCGGTGAGCCGAATGCCGACGCGCCGAAATATCTGAACTCGCCCGAAACGCCGCTGTTCCATAAAGGTCGCCAACTGTTCAACCTCGACCTCGCGCGCAGCAAGGCCTTCGAAGTGGGGCAGCTCGTTGTGTGCGAAGGCTATATGGATGTGATCGCGCTGGCGCAGGGGGGCATTCACCACGCCGTGGCGCCGCTCGGCACCGCCATCACGGCCGAGCAATTGCAGCTCTGCTGGCAACTGGTCGACGAGCCGATTCTCTGCCTCGACGGCGATAATGCCGGCCAGCGCGCCATGACCCGCGCGATGGAGCTGGCGTTGCCGCTGCTAGTGCCCGGTAAAACCCTGCGCCTCGCTGTTTTGCCCAAAGGCGACGACCCGGATTCGCTGATAAAAAACCACGGGCGCGAGGCCTTCGAAGCGGTGCTGGCGAGTGCACAGCCATTATCGAGCATGCTATGGAGCCAAACCTTCAGCGCCACGAACACCACCCCCGAAGCCCGCGCCGCGCAGGAGCAGGAGCTGATGCTGCGCATCGGCCAAATCAAACACCCGAGCGTGCAGCAGTACTATAAGCAGTTCGTGAAAGAGCGCCTGCGCGAAGCACAGCAGGCCAATTATCACCGTGGCCTGTCGTCCCGGCCTCGTGCCGGGACCCAGCCACAAAACGGGCGGGGTAGTAACGGATGGGCTGGATCCCGGGACCCAGCCTTCGCCAAAGGCTTCGGCGGGCACAGCAAGCCCGGGATGACAACTAGTCATATGCCACCCCCGCCGCTTCGCCCGACCGACAATAGTTTGCGCGCACCCGCGGCCAATTTAATTGCACTCGCGATTGCGTGCCCGTCGCTACTGCGCGAGGCGGCGGCCGAGGAATTCTGGCTGCACGCGCCCATGCCTTCCGCTGAACTTCAGCAACTGCATCACCGCATCACCGAGTTCCATATCGACACGCCCGCCATCACGGCTGAGGAATTATGGCACCTGCTGAGTGAAGAGCTATCAGCCGATATTCTGGCAACGCCAGTACGTGCCATGGAAACCCTCGGCATCGCGCTCACCTACGACGAAACCGTGCGCACCAGCCGCGCGCAACGCCTGTGGGGCGAAGTGGTGAACGATGTCGACCGCGCGCGCCTGAAAGCCGAATGCGCACAGGCCGAAGCGCTGATGGCCGCCGAGATGAACGACGAAAATCTACAGCGTTTCTTGGCACTTAAGGGACAGCTTGAAGCGCTCGAGCGCGAGCGTTCGCGCTTCTACCGGCAGGACCCATTGAGTGCGACGGGGACAGAATAAAGTAAACGCTTGAGTTTGCTTGGAAAGCGTGGCATATCGGGCGCTTCATCCATCGACCGTGTAGGGGCTGCGAACCATGGCTGCAAAAAAACCGGCAAGCAAAAAACCAGCAAACAAAAAACCGGCGGCGAAAAAATCGCCCGTGAAAAAACCGGTAGCAAAAAAACCGGCGGCGAAAAAACCCGCTGCAAAAAAAGCGCCCGTCAAAAAACCCGTCGTGAAAAAACCCGTCGCCAAAAAAGTGGCAAGTAAGCCTGTGGCGAAAAAACCGGTGGCGAAAGTAATCGCCAAAAAACCATCCACACCTGCGCGCAAACCCCTTGCTAAATCGAAGGCGAGCACTACATCCAAGCGGCCCCCAATTGCTGCAACCAAGAAAGCGATACCCCCCGCCGCCATGACGACGAGCAAAAAATCGACTCCCGCGCCTGCCAAAAAAACGGCAGCCAAAGCCCCCGCTAAACCAAGCGTACCCGCCAAACCACCAGCAAAAATGGAAACTAAAAGCGCGGCAAAGCCCGCCGCCAAATCGAAAAAAGTGCCGGCCGGTGGCGGTGCGATTTCCGACGCGCTGGAAGCTAAACTCACCAAGCTGGGCCGCACTAAAGGTGGTTTGACGTACGACGATTTAAACAAACACCTGCCCGCCAACGAATTCTCGCCCGAAGTGATGGACGAGTTAATCACGCGCCTCGCCGCTAAAGGCGTGAAGGTCGTCGAGATGGGCGAAGAAGACGACAAAGTCGACGTGCCGTTTGTGGAAAACGATGGCGATGAGCCTTCAACCACTGAAGGTGGCGACCTCGTGATTGAAGTAGAAGCCGAAAAGCCCGAAGAATCCTACGGCCGCTCGGACGATCCTGTTCGTATGTACCTGCGCGAAATGGGCAATGTGGAATTGCTCAGCCGCGAAGGCGAAATCGAAATCGCGAAGCGCATCGAGTCCGGCCGCGAAATGGTCATCAGCTCGCTGTGCGAATCGCCGACGGTGATGCACATGATTCTCGCCTGGCGCGACCGGTTGGCCAACTCGGAAATGCTGCTGCGCGAAGTGATCGACCTCGACGCCACCTACGGCGCCGGCACCGAAGATAAATTCGCCGACGCCGCGCGCGAAGGCGCGGGCGAAGAAGTGGAAGAAGAAGAAGAAAAAGACGAGTACGACGCACTCGAAGGCGGTCGCAAAGAACAGGTCGAGGAAGACGATTACGACGACGAAGCCGTGCTCAGCCTCGTCGCCATGGAGCAGGAATTACTCCCCGCCGTGCTCGAAAAGCTCGATAATTTCGCCAAGGTGAGCAAAAACCTGCGCAAGCTGCAGGAAAAACGCCACGCCGAAGCTTTGGGCGAAGGCGCCAGCACCAAAGGCGACGGCAAGAAATACGACGCGTTACTCGCGGAAGTCGTCGAGATCATGCTGTCGATCCGCTTCAACAACATGCGTGTTGAAGAGTTGATGCACACGTTGTACGCCATCAACAAGCGCCTCATCGCGACGGAAATGCAGCTGCTGAAACTTGCCGAAAAAACCGGCGTGAAGCGCATGAGTTTCCTCGAGCATTATAACGGCCACGAGCTTGACCCGAACTGGCTGAAAAACGTCGCCAAGCTGAAGGAAAAAGGCTGGAAGGATTTCGCCGAGAAAAAGAAAAAAGAAATCGAAGATTTCCGCAGCGACATCGGCAAAATCGCAACCGAAACGGGGATGAATATCTCTGAGTTCAAACGCGTGGTAAGCGCCGTGAGCAAGGGCGAGCGCGATGCCGGGCGCGCTAAGAAGGAAATGATCGAGGCAAACCTGCGCCTCGTGATTTCCATCGCGAAAAAATATACCAACCGCGGCCTGCAATTCCTCGATTTGATTCAGGAAGGCAATATCGGCCTGATGAAAGCGGTCGATAAATTCGAATATCGCCGTGGTTATAAATTCAGCACGTACGCCACGTGGTGGATTCGTCAGGCCATCACGCGCAGTATTGCTGATCAGGCGCGCACGATTCGTATTCCCGTCCACATGATCGAGACGATTAACAAAATCGTCCGCACCAGCCGCCAGATGCTCCACGAAATCGGCCGCGAACCAACGCCGGAAGAATTAGCTGAGCGTTTGGTAATGCCTTTGGACAAAGTTCGAAAAGTGATGAAAATTGCCAAGGAACCCGTGTCGCTCGAAACCCCGATTGGCGACGAAGAAGATTCGCATCTGGGTGATTTCATCGAAGACAAAAACGCCGTGCTGCCAGTCGATTCCGCCATTCAAAGCAACCTGCGCGAAGTGACGACGCGGATTCTGGCCAGCCTCACCCCGCGCGAAGAACGTGTGCTGCGCATGCGCTTTGGCATCGGCATGAACACCGACCACACGCTCGAAGAAGTGGGCCAGCAATTCAGCGTCACCCGCGAACGCATCCGCCAGATCGAGGCGAAAGCACTGCGTAAACTAAAGCACCCGTCCCGGTCGCGAAAAATGCGGAGCTTTTTGGATAATTAATCATGAGTCTGGATTTGCTGCCAGAGTTTGTTCGAACGCATTATGAAGCTCACGAGTGGAAACATGCTTGTGCTATATTGAAGCATGATTTTCCTAACGAATGGGATGACATTGTATCGGCATTGGCTGACTTTCGTTTGAAAAAGAGCTGGATTAATGTTGCCGGCGGTAGGAAATCGAAAGTCGCTGAAGCGCTTGACGGAAAGCTTGCCGCCAAAGGTTGGGTTGAGAAACAGTTCTTGACCAGTGTGAAAGTGGATGATCGCGTGATGGATTCACCTACTCACAAAGTGGATTGTTTCAAAAACGGCATCGCACTTGAAATTGAGTGGAACAACAAAGATCCTTTCTTCGACAGAGACCTGAACAACTTCAGGCTGCTTTTCGATCTTAGAGCGATCAGTGTTGGCGTCATTGTTACCCGCTGTGATCATCTACAGCATATTTTTGATGATCTGGGGCGTGGAGATTCCTATGGCAACTCGACGACGCATATGAGTAAATTACTGCCACGCATCGAAGGTGGTGGTGGCGCTGGCTGCCCCATTCTGGTATTGGGGATATCGAAACAACTTTATGTTGAAGATTGCTGATGACACAAAGCGCCGCAGAAAACTTCTCACATACCGTGTCGGGCGCATTCCACACAATCCTTGCTGATCCTCCTTGGCAGTTCCTGAATCGTACCGGAAAAATGGCGCCCGAGCATAAGCGTCTTTCGCGGTACCCCACGCTTTCTCTGACAGAAATTAAGGCGATTCCCGTGTCCGATGTCGCCGCAAAACCGGCACATCTTTATCTGTGGGTGCCTAATGCATTATTGCCTGACGGGCTTGCGGTGATGGACGCGTGGGGGTTTGAATATAAATCGAACTTGATTTGGTATAAAACTCGCAAGGACGGTGGACCGGATGGACGTGGCGTAGGATTTTATTTTCGTAACGTGACTGAAATACTGCTCTTCGGAGTAAAAGGAAAAAATGCGCGCACACGCCAGAAAGGTCGCACACAAGTCAATTTGCTTCCAAGCCAAAAACGTGAGCATTCACGAAAGCCAGATGGTTTTTACGAACTTATCGAGCAATGTAGTGCCGGGCCTTATTTGGAGCTTTTTGCGCGCGGTCAGCGCGAAAATTGGTCTCAATGGGGTAATGAAGTTGATGATTACAGCCCCCATTGGCCGACATACGCCAATCACTCGCAACTTATCATACCGGAGCAATTAGTTGTATGAGCGCAACCATCGGCACACGTATTCACACATGGCTTTCCGGCCGTTTTGTCGGGCGGGATGAATTCGGCAATCGCTATTTCGAGGCGCGCGGTAAGCGCCACCGTCAGGGCGTGCATAAAAAACGTTGGGTGATGTATCAGGGGTTGGCCGAGCCTTCGAAGGTGCCTGCCCACTGGCATGGGTGGCTGCATTACACGCTCGACGCGCCGGTGCTCGATGCGGCACGTAAATATGGTTGGCAGAAAGAACATAAACCGAACCTGACAGGCACCACGGGGCGCTATTTGCCGCCGGGGCATATTTCCAAAGGTGGCCAACGCTCGTCGGCCGCGGCCGATTACGAACCGTGGCGTCCGTAATGATGAAGCGCGACGTTACATTATTGCTGGCACTCGGTGTGCTGTTGGCAGGTTGCGCCAGCCTGAGTGAAAAAGGCAAAGGGCTGAACGCGTTCGACTCCAAATCTTTCTGGTGCAGCGGCAAATGCGGCGGCGACGATGACAGTGACGGTGCCGACGATGCCGACACCCCTGTTGAAAGCAGCCACGGCGGCGACAGCGGTTCGTCGTCGGGCGACAGCGGCGGTAATTAACGCGGGCGTGCGGCCAGGCACTGTTAGCGAACCAAGCTACCATCTTGCCAGTGACGGTTACGCATGTTACGCCCTTTTTCATCATTGAATTTTCGCATCTCGTGAGGAACGCATGGCCAATAATGCAATCGAAACCGTAATGGGCGCGGTGGTGCTCACGGTCGCCGGGGGGTTTTTGTATTTCGCCTACAGTAACAGCAACGTGAAGCCCATCGAGGGTTATGCGGTGAACGCGGCGTTCAGCAACATCAGCGGCATCAGCACCGGCTCCGACGTGCGCGTGGGCGGCATTAAAATCGGCGTGGTGGAGAACATGGAGCTCGACCCCAAAACCTTCCAGGCCGTCACCACGCTGCGTATTGGCGAGCAATATAAACTGCCAAAAGATTCATCGGCGGCGATTCACAGCCCGGGCTTGCTTGGCGATAAATTCATCGACATTCAGCCGGGCGGCGACGAGCAAAACCTCGGCAACGGCGATAAAATCACCTTCACCCAACCGGCGGTGAGCATCGAGGAATTGGTAGGTAAATTTGTGTTCTCTGGCGGCGGTATCGATAAAGGCGGCGACAAAAAAGCCCCGGCCGATGCGCTCGCACCCGACGCTGCTGCCGCGACCAAAGATTCGCCGGTTTCAAGCGGGCTAGAATAGTTTTCGCATGTCGCGCATGAGGCATGGGCTGATAATCACCACGTGCCTGCTGGCGGTGTCGCAGGTTTCGGCACAGGAAAATCCGGGCAATATTGCACCGCTGCCATTTGCCTCGCCACAGCAACGCATCACGCCCGAGCAGCCAAGTGCGGGCGAGCAAAATATTCTTACCACTAAAAAAACTTCGGCCTTGCCCTGGCAACAGAATGGGCCTTCCACGCCGAATGTAGGCGCACCCGCTGGCTTCGCCCCGGCACCCGGTGCGCAGCCATTGCCGGTGCAGGGGCGGCCCTCGCTGCCCGCCACCATTCCGTTCGGCCGTGGTTCGGGCAGCGACGCGCCGATTGTACCGCTCGGGCCCCATGCCGCCACCGCCGTACCGGTGGAAAATATTGACCACATTGACTCAAGCGACACACCCGCCGCGCCACCCACGCCCATCGCACCCGGCGCCGACCCGGTGAATGACAACCCCGAGGAACCGACCGAACTGACCGCGCCGCTCTTCACCGCGCCCGACACGGGTGCGGCGCGCACCATCGTCATTCGCGCCTTGAATAAGGTGACGGCGCAGGCGATGACACTCGAGGGCCGCCCGGGCGACAGCCTGAAATTCGGCCAGTTGGTGATGACGCCATTAACCTGCCGGGTGAGCGACCCGAAAAGCCAGCTCGATTACGCGGGGCTTATCGACATCAAGGAAAATGTGCCCGGTAAACCCGCACTGGTACCACTGTTTCGCGGCTGGATGTATGCGTCGAGCCCGTCGATCAATGCGCTTGAGCACCCGGTTTACGATATCACCATCCGCGAATGCAAAATCGCCGGATTGCCGAAGGAAGATGCTGAAAAACCATCAAAAAAGCTGGATAAAAAGGCCGGGAAGAAATAACGAGACTTACCTCCCCCTTCAGGGGGGAGGTCAACGCAATAGCGTTGGGTGGGGGTTCCTCTTCAAACGCAGCAAGTAACCCCCACCCGCCCCCTGGGCGACCTCCCCCCTGAAGAGGGGGAGGTAAGTCTTGCCAATAAACTTCACAGAACTGTCACAATTTTCTTAGCGCATAATGGTATGATGCAAGTAACGTATGACAATACCATTTACAGATATTGATAAAAAATATGGGTGGCCCGAGGGGCTACTTGCATCTGTGTGGAAACAAGAATCCAGCTGTGGTTTAAACACCTATAATGCTAAAAGCGGATGTCGCGGTCATTTCCAGTTCGATCAGGGCACGCGCGACCAGACGCTGAAGCGTTCCGGACATGACGCATTCAGTGCAGACCCGCGCGAAGCAGGCCTTGCAGCGGCGTTTTATTTGGGGGAATTACAACGGAGCAACGGTGGAAGCTTAAGTCGTGCGCTTGCGGCCTATAATTGGGGGCCCGGGAATTTAGCACGTAAAGGTTTGGCAAATGCTCCGAAAGAAACGCGCGACTATCTGACGGGAATTTTGGGGCGTGTTGGCCATGCCGATATGGTTGATTTTACCAATCGCTACGAAGCGGGTCAAACAACGAATGAAGAGAATGAGGCGCAAGTCAAAGAGCGAAGTGACTTGCTGCATAACAAACTTGGCCTAGATTACGAGACCATTAAAAAAACGTTCAGTAAGGACGATCTGCTAGGAAGTTTCTTTTTGTTTTTAGTGGCAGCGATTTTTGATGGGGTTTCTAAATCGCCTTCACAGGGCTTGGCAGCTTTAGTGGGCGGCGCCGAGCAGGCATCGCTTGCCGAAAATCTCCTCAGCCCGGTGACGCCCTCGACGCGTCAGGCAAGCCCAGCTCAACGCAAACCAGCGGCTTCTGCATCACTCGCGTAAGCTAATCCCTCACGATTTTTTCTTCGCCAGCGGGTGATTCTCCGTTACCACGCGTTGCAACCTGTCGCCCGCGACATGCGTATAAATTTGTGTGGTGGCGATGTCGGCGTGGCCGAGCAGTTCCTGAATCACCCGTAAATCCGCGCCGCCATCGAGCAAATGCGTGGCGAAGGAATGGCGCAGTGTGTGCGGCGAGCAGTTATTCGGGTTCAGGCCCGCGGCGATGCAGAGCTGCTTTAACGCCTCGGCAAATTTCTGGCGCGACAGATGGCCGGTTTTCATGGGGAGGCCATTTTTATAATAATCCGGAAACAACCATTTCGATTCGGCGTGCGCCGGAATGAATGTGCTCCGCAGCACGAGGTAGCGTTGCAGCGCCGCCACCGCATCGGCGTGCAGGGGCACGAGGCGGTCTTTACTGCCTTTGCCGGTGATGATGAAATAGGGCTCGAGTTTCGCCGGTTTTTTGGGGTTGCGCTGCAAATGGTCGAGGCGCAGGCCCACCAGTTCGCTCACCCGCATGCCCGAGGCATAAAGCAGTTCAAGCAGCGCATGCAGGCGCACACCATCGGCGCTGCCATCGGCGCGGGCGGTGTCGGTGAGGCGGGCGACTTCGTCGCGGCTGAGCACATGGGGCAGGGCGCGCTGGCGTTTGGGCCCGGCCAGTTTTAGCACCGGGTTGTCGGCGCGAATGCGTTCGCTGATGAGGAATTTGAACCACTGCACCAGCGCTGAACGGCGGCGCATAAGAGTGGTGCTGGCCATGCCGCGCTGGGTGAGTTCCACAAAATAATCGGCCAGCGGCGCGTGGCCGAGCGTTTCCATGGTGAGTGTTTTAGCGCTGGCGAAGGCAAAAAAATCGTCGAGGTCGCGACGGTAGGATTCGACGGTAGCGCGGGCGCTGCCGCGGCTGGCTAATAACATCTCCAGAAACGATTCGCGCCACCCCAGCCATGAAGCCGGGATGGCGCGATCGTTAGGCGTTGCGCGCAATGGATTAGTGCGCAGCAGCCGGAGCAGCCGGGGTGGTGGCAGCCGGTGCCGCCGCCGGAGCGGTGGTGGTGACTGCCGCGTCGCCCGCTGCGTTGGTGTTGATTTGCACACCCGGAGCCGTGACGGAAGTTGCGCCGTCGGGCGTGGTGGTCACGGTGGCACCGGGGGTGATGATGTTGGTGCCTTCAGGCGTGGTGGTGACAACGGTGCCGGTGGCAGCTTCGGGCGCTGCGGTCATGGCGGCTTCAGGTGCGGGGGTGCCGGGGTTTGCAGTCATGGCAGCATCCGGGGCCGGGGTGGTCGCTTGCGGTGCGTTGTCGACGGCATCCGTCGCGGGGATTTCGGTGGTCACGGTCGAGGTGCCGGGAGCCGAGCCACCCATGGCAACCGCGATGATGATTGCAGCCACAATAGCAACTGCGGCGATGATGATAATCAGGTTCTTGTTTTTCGATGGCGCGTTCATAAGTCCTCGTGCGGGTATGGTTAAGGTTGAATTCTCTGGCGGAGCCGGTACTCTTCTGCTCCCGAATTCTTTTCGAGTCAACCTTCATGCATGAAGTTTCCACTAGCCCCACAACCGAGCCGCCCGCGCCCAAATCGCTGGCGGGCTGGCGGTCGCGTCCGCTGGTGCTGGTGGGGCTTATGGGGGCGGGGAAATCGACGGTGGGTCACCGTTTGGCTAAGCGGCTGGGCTGGGAATTCATGGACTCCGACGACGAAATTGCGGCCGCGGCGGGGTGCTCCATTTCCGATATTTTTGCCATCCACGGCGAGCCGATTTTTCGTGACCTTGAACAGCGTGTGATTACCCGGCTGCTGGGTGGGCCGCCCATGGTGCTGGCCACCGGCGGCGGCGCGTGGATGCAGCCTGATGTGCGCGCCGTGATTCGTGCGAAAGCCACGTCGCTGTGGCTGCGGGCTGATCTCGACGTGCTGCTCGACCGGGTGAACCGCCGCGACCACCGGCCGTTGCTTGCGAGCGGCGATAAAAAAACCATCCTGACCAAACTGATGGACGAACGCTATCCGGTGTATGCACAAGCGGACCTGACCATCGAATCGGGCCAGGGCCCGCATGACCGTGTGGTCGAGCGGGTGATGGCCACGCTGGAGTGCCACGCATGAACACGACAAGCACCCTGAATGTCGCGCTCGGCGCACGCAGTTATCCCATTCTTATTGGGCAGGGGTTGTTGGCGCAGGCGGGCGCGTTGCTGCGCCCGCACATGCCAAGCGAACGGGCCATTGTGATTTCCGATACGAACGTCGCGCCGCATTACGCAGGCCCGCTTAAAGCCTCGCTCGAAGCGGCAGGGGTGCGAGTGGAACTGCTGGAAATTGCGGCGGGGGAGGCGAGTAAAAACTTCGCGACGCTTTCGGCGGTGATGGAAGCATTGCTGGCACTGCGGCCTGACCGTAAAACCACCATCATCGCCCTCGGCGGCGGAGTGGTAGGTGACTTGGCCGGTTTTGCGGCCAGTATTTTGCTGCGCGGGGTGCCGTTTATTCAGGTGCCGACCACGTTGCTGGCGCAGGTCGATAGCTCCGTCGGCGGTAAAACGGCGGTGAATGCGGCGGCGGGCAAAAACCTGATTGGCAGTTTTTACCAGCCGCAGGCGGTGCTGATTGACCTGGCCACCCTTAGCACGTTGCCACGTCGCGAGTTGCTCGCGGGCTACGCCGAAATCATCAAATACGGCCTCATCATGGACGCCGAATTCTACGCGTGGTGCCTGACGCATGGTGAAGCATTGCTCGCGGGCGATGGCGCTTTGCGGGCCGTTGCGGTGCATGCCGCGTGCCGCATGAAAGCCGAAATCGTGGCGGGCGACGAGCGCGAGGCGGGAGCCCGCGCGCTGCTTAATTTCGGCCACACGTTTGGCCATGCGCTCGAGGCGGAACTGGGCTACGATGGCCGCCTGCTGCACGGCGAGGCGGTGGCCATTGGCATGGTCATGGCCTGCCGGTTATCCACGAAACTGGGCCTGCTTGGGCCTGAGGTTGAAGCGGGGTTGGCCGCACATTTGGCCGCCGTAGGTCTCCCCGCAAAATTAAGCGACATCGCCGCGAAGTGGGACGCACAGGCCATCGCCCACCATTTTGCGGGCGACAAGAAAACCGAGGGTGGGCAGCTGAATTTCGTGGTGCTGGAGGCATTGGGCCAGGCACGCGTAGAACGCAATGTGCAGCCAATACTGGCGCAAAACGTGGTTGACGAATTTTTGGTATAACAAGGGGCCGTTATGGAACTGTTTGATATTCTAACGACATTAGCGGCGATTATTCTCTGTATCGTTGCCTCGGGGTTTTTTGCCGGGGCGGAAACGGCGGTCACCAGCATTTCGCGCGCACGGCTTTTTGCCTTGATACAGGAGGGCGATCGGCGCGCGAAAAAAGTAGGTGAGTTGCATAAGGACAAAGAGGCGCTCATCGGCTCGCTGCTGCTTGGCAACAGTGCCGTGCATATTCTCGGCTCGGCGCTGGCGGCGGGTATGGCGATCAAATTATGGGGCGAGGGGGGTGTATTTTACGCCTCGGCCATCATGACGGTCGTGGTGGTCACGTTCGGTGAGGTTTTGCCGAAAACCTACGCGATTCTGAACAGCGAAAGCGTAACCTTGCGCGTCAGTTATTTACTATGGATCATCTGCCGCATTCTCAAGCCGCTTACGCGCGTGATTCAGTGGATCGATTATCCGTTTTTGTGGCTGCTTGGGGTGCGCGATGGGCGAGACCGTTCGCTGGTGTCGGCCAGTGACGCGATTCGCGGTGCCATCGAAATGCACCACCATGAGGGCGAAGTGGAAAAGGGCGACCGCGACATGCTGGGCAGCATTCTCGATCTCGGTGCGCGCGACGTGTCGGAAATCATGCTCCATCGAAAACAGGTGGAAAGCCTCGATATCGGAGAAGACCCGGAAGACATCATCCGCATGGCGATTGCCAGCAACCACAGCCGCATTCCGTTATGGAAAAACAACCCCGAAAATATCGTGGGTGTGCTGCATTTGAAGGATTTGTTCCGCCTGCTGCAGCAACAAAAAATCGGGCTGACGCGCGAAATGATCCGCCGCGTGGCGCAAAAACCATGGTTCGTGCCGGAAACCACGAAGCTCGACGACCAGCTGGCCGCCTTCCAAACCAAGCGCAAACATTTCGCCTGCGTGGTCGACGAATACGGCGCTTGGCTCGGCATCGTGACGCTCGAGGACATCATCGAAGAAATTGTGGGCGAGATCGAGGACGAGCACGACCCGCTTTCCATCGCCGACGTGATGCCTTACGGTGAGCACGCCTATAAAGTGGCAGGCACCGTCACCATCCGCGACCTGAACCGGCAGATGGACTGGGATTTACCCGACGCCCACGCCGCGACCGTGGCCGGGCTGGTGCTGCACATTGCCCGCGTCATTCCCGATGTGGGCGCCGTGTTCGAACTTGCCGGTTACCGCTTCACCATCGCCGAACGCCGCGCCAATCAGGTGACGCAACTCTATGTCGAGCCGCTCAGCGATGCGTTCGATGACGCGCAGGAGTGAGGGCGGGTTTCGGGTTTAGGGTTTAGGGTTTAGGGTTTAGGGTTTAGGGGTTCGGGTTTATACTCACATGCATCAAAACCACCACAGACATGTCATCCCGGCCTTGTGCCGGGATCTACCTTCCTTGAGAAAGATGTATCCCGGCACAAGGCCGGGATGACAGCTGTGCTTGTGTTTACGATCGTGCCTCCATAGCATGGCCCTATGCAGTATTACGTCTACCTCCTTGTTTCCGCTTTTCATGGCACGCTTTATGTGCGCATCACGGCGGCTAAACGTACTCAGCCTGTCATCCCGGCCTTGTGCCGGGATCCAGCCAAGCCTCGGGCGCATGGCGTGTGGTGGGACTGGATCCCGGGATAAACCCGGGATGACACTGCATAATTACATATGCGATGGTTCCCTTATTTATGCCAAGGAATCTATAGTGTAGAAAAGAACGGCCACGCGCGCCCCATCCTTTTCAATACCCTAAACCCTAAACCCTATACCCTAAACCCTATACCCTCCCTTTATGAACTATCTCATCGAATGCATCCCCCACGGCAGATTCGTCAAGGTTTCGGCCATCGACCCCGTGACAGGGCGTGAAGCCGTGGTGGTAGGCGACGCCCGCACGCCGCAGCATGTGCTCGCGCAGCATGCCATCAACAAGCTGGAAATGCTGATAAAAACCAAGCCCGAATAATCCCCGCGGCAGCATTTTTCAGGGCTTTCAGTCAATCTTCATTAAACTGTAACACATTTCCTCACATTTTAGGAATATATTAACCTATATGGGTTACTCTGCATCGTAGTGTGGACATGCCGCGACAAAAAATGAGTGAGGTAGCAAATGGCACAAATCCGTATCAAAGACCGCCAGCCTATGGATGTGGCTCTCGAGCAAATTGCAAGCATTTCCACCAGAGATATGGCGGAAGTCGAGGCATTGGTTCGAAAAAATACGCATGGCACTTACGGCGATTGCTTTGTGCGTCTTTCCACCATGTACCATGCAACGGACGATAAATCGCAGCAGGCAGTTATTCGTGATGCGCTGGCCGTCACGCGTTTGATGGAAAGTATTAAAGGCGCGCAAGCAAAACATAGCGACTATGTGACTGTCGGCAACCTCTACCAATTTCGCGCGGACGCACTCAAGATTGCCGATGAAAATGTAAAAGGACGCGAGGGCAAAACCGATATTTCTCCACGCCATGGATCAGGGCTCTCTATCGCCGTGAATGAATTGATGTCGAATTGGGGGCACAAGGACTGTGCGAATAAGGCAAAAGAGGTTTTGCATAATCTACCGGCAGGCACGCTGGCCGAGCAATCGGTGTACCTGTACCGCGCTGCTGAAATGAGCAAGCTGAACAACGACGAGACCGGCTATTACGCCAACCGCTTCGCGTTGGCGGCGGTGCGCCGTGGTACCTACATCGACCAGCAGCGTGGACAAGGTGTACAGTTTATTACAGCGATCGACCATAACGAATTTTTTGACAGAATGTACACCAAGGCATCGCGTCTGAACGCAGGCGGCTCGCCTGAAGAACTGGATTTGGGCCAAGGCCAGATAACCAAAGCCACAAAAGCGAACAATGCGCCAGAGGCGCAGGCCATGATTGCCAAAGCCCAAGGCGGCGATGTCGCTGCGATGCGTGAAGCGGGCATGCACATGGCGGACGGCTCGGCTGGCTTTGCCAAAGACCCGGCACGCGGATTCAAATTTACTATGAACGCCGCTGAAAAGAACGACCCGGTAGCGCAATATAATATGGGGATTGCGTATAAAAACGGTATCGGCGTGGCCAAAAATCCGGAACTGGCAGCAGCGTATTTTGTGGTGGCCGCGAACAACGGCGTCGAGCGTGCCAAGGGCCAGATGGAAGCGATGGGCGCACAACTGACGGAAGCACAAGCCACTTCCGCCAACAGGCGCGCTACCCACTGGATGGAAACGCATGCGCATGTGCCACCTACGACAACCACCCCTCAGACGGGTGATCCTGCGCCGGGTGCAGGCGCGGGCGACACTAGCACCACCACGCGCCGATCGACGCGCAGCTGGACGCATATCGACTCCGACATTCAGTTCTCGCTTGAGAAAATGCTGATGGCGGCGGGCGACGAAGCCAAAGCGCTCAACACCGGCAATAAAAACCGTGCGGCCATGCTGCGTGGCGAAACGGCCATGGACGAAAAACGCGGCGATCGCACCAACGCGGCGATTGAATGGTTCAAAACCAAACATCCGGAACTTAAAGATAAATCGGAACCAGAAATTTTCGCCGCCATTAAAACCGAAGGCGCGAAGGTGGCAGCCCCTGCTAAGCAAACGGCAAGCGCCCCTGCGACGGACGGCCAGCCTGCACCCGCGGCACCCGCTACCGATCTGAAAACGGCACTCGCGACCCAATTAGCAGCCATTACCGACGGTGACCGGGCCATCAATAATCTTGAGGACTCGAACGTAGTATCGGCGATTGCTGCCGGAAAAACGACGGAAGAAATTTCGGCAAGTATCAAGGAATCCACGCTTACGTTCCTGCGCCAGGCAGGAGTGAGCGAGGCGAAACTGGGCGAGATTTCGCAAACGCTCACCGTCGAAAATGGGGTGGTAAAAAGCGACGTGTTACGCGGCGTCGAGCATGCCATCGGCGTGAACGAAGACGGCATTTACGACAAGCGACTCGCTGCCCTGTTCGCCGATGCGGGTTCGAAAAAACTCATTGTCGACGCCATCAACCAAGGCAGTATCACCGCCGTTGCGAAAACGGATGGGGTGGTTCGCCCTGGCACACCTGCGGCATCGCCATCCACCGAGACTGCGGCGAATCGATAGTTTGCCTTAATACAAAATCAGGGCGCGGAGCAATCCGCGCCCTTTTTGTTGCGGTGCAGTACTGCAAGTGACTGAAATCCTTGCGCGGGTGAAATGACGCTGCTAGGTTTTGCGTCTTTGCCAAACCCATGCGAGGCCGCTTTATGTTCAAGACCATGTTCAGCCGCAAAACCGTCGACCAGATTCAGGGCGAAGCCAGTACGCATGACCTCAAGCGCACGCTGGGCAAATGGAACCTGATTTCACTCGGCATCGGCTGCATCATCGGCGCCGGGATTTTCGTGATGACGGGCACGGCGGCGGCGCAACATGCGGGCCCGGCGATTATCATGAGCTTCGTGTTCACCGGCATCGCCTGTGCGTTTGTGGGGCTGTGCTACGCCGAACTGGCGGCGCTACTGCCGGTGTCAGGCAGTGCCTACACATATGCTTACGCCACGCTGGGCGAAGTGTTCGCGTGGGCCATGGGCTGGCTGCTGCTGCTGGAATATGGTGTCGCGGCCGCGACCGTGGCCGTCGGCTGGTCGGGCTATCTCGTCAGCTTTTTACATACGTTTGGTGTCACGATACCAACTGAACTCACGGCAGCCACCGGCACGGCGATTACGCTGGCCGACGGCACGGCAGGCAAAGCGTTATTCAACCTGCCAGCGTTTGCGGGCATTCTGGGCGTCACCGCTCTGCTGGTGGTAGGCGTGAGCGAATCGGCGCGGGTGAACAACATTATCGTGGCGATTAAACTGGCGGTCGTGCTGCTATTTATCGGGATTGGTGCGTTTTATATCGACCCCGCCAACTGGCACCCATTTATCCCCGAAAAAACCGCCCCCGGCGTGTATGGCTGGGACGGTATTTTCCGCGCAGCGTCGATTATTTTCTTTGCTTATGTAGGTTTCGAAGCCGTGTCGACCGCCGCACAGGAAGCCAAAAATCCGCAGAAAGATATGCCGTTTGGCATTCTGGGGTCGTTGCTGATTTGTACGCTGCTCTACATGGGCGTGTCGGCCGTGTTGACCGGGATTGTGCCTTATGCGTTGCTGAATGTGCCGGATCCGATGGCCGTTGCCGTCGACCATATTGGCCTTGGCTGGTTTGCGTTCATCGTAAAAGTAGGGGCGCTTACGGGACTCAGCTCGGTGATGCTGGTGTTGCTATATGGCCAGACGCGGATTTTCTACACCATGAGCCGCGACGGGCTACTGCCACCCGCCTTCAGCAAGGTGCACCCACGTTTCAAAACGCCGTACATCAACACCATTCTGGTGGGAATTCTGGTGGCGTTGGCGGCGGGTGTCACGCCGATTTCGCTGTTGGGGGACCTCGTCAGCCTCGGTACGCTGGTGGCGTTTATCATTGTGTGTATCACGGTGCTGCATTTGCGCAAAACAGAACCGCATTTGCCGCGCCCGTTCCGCACCCCCGGCATGCCGCTGACGCCCATTCTCGGCGTACTCACTTGCGGTTACCTGGTATATAGCATTTTCTTCGGTGGCTTTTTCGAGCTTACGGAAAGCGGCGGCAAAGTGCTGCAATATACCGGGCCGTACGTCGTTATCGGGGCAATGATTTACCTGTTTTACGGCAACCGCCACAGCGCACTGAAAAAAGCCGGCGAGGATGCGGCTAGAACGCTGGATAAGATCAGCAACGGCTAGTGAGTCGCGTGTGCCTTCATGAACAGGTCGAGCGCGTAACGCACCCGCGTGCGCATCTGTTTTTTGCTGGGCGGTTTGGCGAGGCCCAGCAGGCGCTGCAGGTGGATATAACCCTTCACCATGCTTAAAAACATATCGGCGGAAAGCCCGGCATCGGCCACATTCAGCGTGCCTTTTCGGTGTTGCGCGCGCAGGTAGTCGGCGAGCAGCTGGTGCATTTGCTTTGGCCCGGAATGGTAGAATAGCTCCGCAATTTCAGGAAAATCACCGACTTCGGCGGTCAGCATGCGGTGCATTTGAATGGCGGGTTTCGACAGCACCATATCGAGGAATTCATAGCCGATGGCGAACAGCGTTTCCTCCGGCGCATCGCCGGTTTCGATGGTGCCGCGCATGCCGCGCATCAGGCGTTGGCAGGAATGTTCGATGACCGCCAGAAACAGCGCGCGTTTATCGGCAAAATGCACATAAAGCGTGGGTTTCGAGATGGGGACGGCGGCCGCGATCTGGTCGATGCTGACGCGTGCGAATCCGTGGCGCATGAACAGGCTGGCGGCGGTTTTTAGGATGGCGTCGCGTTTGGTGGGGCGAGGCATGGCACTCCCTAAAGGTCACTACCCATTGCATTTATGTTTGTTGACGGCCCGTGCAGGGCCGGGTAATCCTTTGCTAAACTAAACCGTGTAGTTTAGCAAGTAAACCCTGAACCTACTGGTGTGTATGGAACTCGAAACGCCAACGATGCCTGATGCGACCGTGCCGCCACGCATGGCCACGCCACGGGCCAAACCACGCAGATCGAAGCGGGGGATTGTGTTAGTGGTGCTAGCTCTGCTGGTACTGGGTGCTGTTGTTTATTGGTTTCTCCATCGCGGCGAGCAATCGACGGATGACGCGACCATCGAGGGGCAGGTGGTGGCCATGGCACCGAAACTTTCGGGCTACGTGGTGGCGTTGAATGTGACGGATAACCAGCGCGTGGTGGCGGGCGATGTGATTGCGCAAATCGACCCGCGTGACTATCAGCTAGCCCTCGATAAATCGCGTGCCGACCTTGCTTCCGCAGAAGCGCGCTTGGCCGGTGGCGGGCGCAGTTATGCCAGCACCAAAATTTCGGCGCCGCTCAGCGTTGAGTCGGCGCAGGCGCAGGTGGATGCGGCGAATGCCGAGTGGGAACGCAGTAAAAAGGAATTGGCACGCTTGAAAAAACTGGGCGATGCTGCACGCAGCCGCAGCCTGTTCGACCAAGCGGAATCGACCGAAAAATCCGCGCGCTCAAGCCTTGCCGACGCGCAGGCGCGCCTGAAATCGGCGCGCGTTGCACCGAACACCATTGCGAGCGCCGCCGCGTCGGTGAAGGAACTGGAAGCAGCGCTCGACACACAAAAAGCGTTGGTGGCGCAGGCCGAGAAAAACCTTGCCGATACTAAAATCATCGCACCGATTACCGGGCGGGTGAGCCAGCGTAACATCGAGCTTGGCAGCTTCGTGCAGCCGGGCCAGCAGATTTTGGCGCTGGTGGGCGAGGAGCGCTGGATTGTGGCGAATTACAAGGAAACCCAGCTTGAGAACATGGTGCCGGGGCAGAAGGCCGATGTGACGATCGACGCCTATCCCGGGAAAAAATATGCGGCCCATGTCGATAGCATTCAGCGCGGCACCGGCGCGCGGTTCTCGGCATTCCCTGCCGAGAATGCGACGGGTAATTTCGTGAAAATTGTGCAGCGTGTGCCGGTGAAGTTGCTGTTCGACGATGCGCCGGATGCGGCGCTGCCCATCGGCCCCGGCATGTCGGTGGTGCCGACCGTTTATACGCGATGAACGCGACGGCCGCAGACGGGCGGGACATCAGCCCGTGGCTGGTCGCGGTGGTGGTCTCGCTCGCCACATTCATGGAAGTGCTCGACACCACTATCACCAACGTGTCGCTGTCGCACATCGCGGGTAGCTTGTCGGCGAGTGCGGATGAAAGTACGTGGGTGCTGACGTCTTATTTGGTGGCGAACGGCATTATTCTGCCGTTGTCGGGCTGGCTGTCGGGCGTGTTTGGGCGCAAGCGGTTTTTCATGCTGTGCATCGCGTTGTTCACCGTGGCTTCGTTCGCCTGCGGGGCCGCGACGTCGCTGGAAGAACTGGTGGTGTTTCGTTTGATTCAAGGCTTGGCAGGCGGTGGGTTGCAGCCGGTGCAGCAGGCAATTATTCTCGACGCATTTCCACCCGAAAAACGCGGGGCGGTGTTTGGCATTACGGGCATCACGCTCATTCTTGCCCCCATCATCGGCCCCACGCTTGGCGGGTTGATTACCGACCATTACAGCTGGCGATGGATTTTTTTCATCAACATCCCCGTCGGTGTGTTTGCGTTTTGGATGGTAGGACGCGTGGTGCGCGACCCGGTGCACGCGACCGCGCAGGGGTTGAAACATCTTGACGGTATTGGCCTCGGCCTCATTGCCATCGGCCTCGGCGCGTTGCAGATTGCGCTCGATAAGGGGCAGCAGAAAGACTGGTTCGATAGTAACTTCATCAACTTCATGCTGGCGCTGAGTGCGGCGTCGCTGGTGGGCGCGGTGTTCTGGCTGTTGCGGCAGAAGGACCCGACTGTGGATTTGCGGCTGTTTCGCGACCCGGCATTCGGCCTGTCGATGATACTCATTTTTATCACCGGCTTTGCGCTATATGGCTCGTCGACGCTGCTGCCGCTGATGGTGCAAACGCAGTTTGGCTATAACGCGACGCTGGCAGGGCTGGTGTTGTCGCCGAGTGCGTTGCTACTGTTATTTTTGATGCCGGTGTCAGGCAAGCTCGTCGGCATCTACCAGTCACGTTACCTGATTGCGTTCGGCATGGTGATGATTGCACTTGGCATGTTCTATACCAGCTTTGTCACGCCGCAGTCGGATTTCAATACGTTCGTGATGATGCGCACGGTGCAGGTGATTGGTTTGCCGTTTTTGTTCATCCCGACTAGCACGCTAGCGTTCAGTAACATTCCGCCCACGATGAGCAGCAAAGCCTCGGCGTTGTTTTCGCTGGGACGCAACCTGGGTGGAAGTTTGGGTATTGCCATCGCGGTGAGCTACCAGGTGCGTCACACGCAAATCGCGCAGGCGAATTTGCACCGCCATTTAATACCGGGCAGTGCGCCGTATGAGCAGACGCTGGCGCAGGTGAAAGCGAGCCTGATGGCGCATGGGCAAACGGCGTTGCAGGCTAGCCACAGTGCGATGGGATATCTCTACCGTGAGTTGTATCACCAGTCAGCGATTCTGGCCTACAGCGATACGTTCCGTTTCATGAGTGTTCTGCTAATTGGTGGCGCATTGCTGACAATGATTCTGCCCGCTAACCGCCCGGGTAAAGGCGCTAAGGCGAATCCACATTAATTATTATACTTGCTTATTTGTCGCCTGTTGACATTGTAGCTATAGCTGATTATGGACATGATAATAATTATCATTATCAATTGCTGGATATCATCTATGGCTAAAAATACAACCAAAAGCAGCATTCTCAAAGGTATGTTATCGCGTACTTCACGCTGCTCACCACTCGTGATGGCCATGCTTGGCTTAAGCCTGTTTGCACAGCCCACAGGGGCCACGGAAATGGAGCCCGCAAAGCCCACCAGCATTGACCCGCAACCGCGCGAGGAAAACGCCTACGCCAACAGCGTGTTCGGTGACTGGGGTGGGTTGCGCACACGCCTGAGCGAGTGGGGGATTGAGCCTGCCATTCAGTACAAAGGCGATTTCTGGGCGGTGACGAATGGCGGGCTGAAAAGCGGCACCAACTATAACGACAACCTCGATATCCGTTTCGAGATCGACGGTGAAAAATTATGGGGCGTGCGCGGCAGCAAAGCGTTCGTGTATTTCCTGAACAATGCCGGCAGCCACCCGAACGGAAGCCGCATCGGCAGCGTGCAGGGCATCGACAATATTGAAGTCACACAAGGAACGAATACGTTCAAGCTCTACGAAGCATGGCTGGAGCAGGAATTTTTCGATGGTGGCCTGTCGGTACTGGTGGGCCTGCACGATTTGAACACGGAATATCTGGTGACGGATGCGTCGCTGAATTTTAACCTACCGGTGATGCAGACGCAGCAAAGCTTCGCGCAAACCGGCCCGGCTGGGCCGTCGATTTTCCCAAACACCGCGCTTGCGGTGCGGGTGCAGGTGAATCCGAGCGACGACACCTATGTGTCGTTTGGCGCATTCAACGCACTGGCGGGCGATCCCGACCGCGTGCGCGGCACACAGATCGATACCGAGTTCGAGCGTGGCGCGTTGCTCATTTCCGAAATCGGCTACACCCCCAAAACCGCAAACAGTGAGCTGGTGCTGAACAAACTGGCGATTGGCGGTTGGGGCTATACCAGCAAGGTCGACGATATCAGCGCGGTGGACGTGAATGGCAACCCGGTGCGACGTGCACAGGCCGGGGCCTACCTGCTCAGCAGCGCGCGGTTTTACTACGACGAACCGACCGGCCATAGCCTAACCGCCATCGCCCGCGCGGGCCTGGCCGACGGCGACACCGCGCAGGTCGACTGGGATTACGAGCTGGGCCTCACGGCCAATGGCTGGGTGCCCACCCGGCCCGACAGCGAATTCGGCGCCGGGTTCGCTGAGGCCCATAACGGTAACAAATACCGCGATTCCGTCGGCGGCCCGAGTGACGACAGCGAATACGGCATCGAAGTCTATTATCGCGACACGGTCTATCCCGGCGTCATTTTACAGCCCGACTTCCAGTACGTCATCAACCCCGGCTCGGACCCTACGGTGGAAAACGCCACGGTGTTCGGCCTGCGCGCGGATGTGAGTTTGTAAGAAAGTAACCACCCTTTTAAGGAGTATGCGATGCGTCTGAAAACCAAATTTCTGATCGCGGGATCGGTACTGGTGGTGAATGTGCTGGTTGCCGGAGCGCTCAACTTTCAGGTGAACCGATTGGCGAGCGAGCAGGAAATCGCGGTGCAGGTGGTGCAGCGCCACATGGATGCCGACATGAAGCATGATGGCATTCGTGGCAACGTATTCAGCGCTCTCATGGGCGCAAAAGCGGGAAATGCCGAGCTGGTGAAATCGTCGCAGGATGAAGTGCGCGACATGTCCAAAGAATTTGCGGATGACGTAGACCAGAATCTCGCTACTGAAATACCATCCGACATTCGCCAGCAATTTGAAAAAATCAAATCTTCAGTAGACAGCTACACCGCCTATAGCCAGAAAATGACTCAGGAAGCTGAGGATGCAGACCGGGCATTGGCCATGCTGCCCGAGTTCGATAAAGTATTCGGCGTGCTGGAGGAAGACCAGGGCAAGCAATCGGAATTGATTCTCGCCTGGTCAGGCGCGGTGCATGATAAAGCACAACGCCTGAATTCTTATTTGCGTACGACACTCATCGTGCTGTTTGTGATGTCGATTGGCTTGTGTCTTTATGCGATTAAGGCGGTGTTTCGTCCTATTCATGGCCTTGAGCGTGCTATTCTGGAAGCGAGCAATAACGGGGCTTCGCAGGAAGTTCCCTACACCGAGCGTACCGACGAAATGGGTGACATTGCCAAGGCGGTAAAACGCTTCAGCGACAATGCCATCCAGCGCATGCTATCGCAGAGTGAGCGTATGAAACTGCAAGCCGAAAATGAAAAACGTACGGCATTAAATGCCATTGCCGCGTCGTTCGAGGCCTCGATTCGCCAGGTGGTAACGCAGGTAGCCAGTTCCGCGTCGCAAATGGAATCGGGGGCACGCAATGTTTCCCAAATTGCCGCCGACACCAAACAGCGTTCCGGCACGGTGGCCACGTTATCGAACGATGCAGCGCAGGTGACGGCGCAAGTTGCCGCGGCCGCCGAGCAGCTCACGGCGTCGATTCGTGAAATCAGCGCCCAGACGCAAAAATCGAACCAGATCGCGAACGAAGCATCGAGCACTGCACTCGCCGCACAGGGGGCGATTGAATCGCTTGAAGAAAAATCGGGCAAAGTGGGGCAGATTATTGGCGTCATTACCTCAATCGCATCACAGATTAACCTGCTGGCGCTGAACGCGACGATTGAATCGGCGCGTGCGGGCGAGGCGGGCAAAGGGTTCGCGGTGGTGGCCAGCGAAGTCAAAGGACTAGCGGCCCAAGTGGCCAAAGCTGCCGACGAAATTACGCACCACATCGAAGAAATGCGCGGGGCGACGACCAGTTCGGTGGAATCCGTTCAGCGTATTATCGGTATCATTACGCAGGTGCTGGACAGCACGACCGCCGTGGCCACCGCGGTGAACGAGCAGTCGTCGGTGACGAATGAAATCTCCAGTAACATCGTGCGCAGCTCGGCCAGCGCGCATGAAATATCGACCAACATATCGACCGTAGAGCAAGGCGCCGAAGCCACAGGCACCACAGCAAAAGAAGTGTTGGGAGTGGCCCAGAACCTCAGCGTGCAATCGAACACGCTGACCAGCAAGGTCGAAGAGTTCCTACACACCGTGCGCGCGGCATAGGCGCAGATCGCCTGGAAAAGCGTCATGGGTGTATTTCTTTCGAAGCGGGGTGAACAGCCGCTCGCTATAGTGATCCCAAATAAAAATGAGACATTTTTATTTGGGATCACGCTCGCTTCGCGTCGGAACTCCTGCTTTGCAGTCATTCAGAGTCGTCCCAATGAAAATTGGAACGACTCTATCTTGCCATGCGTTGTTGTCCATGGATTGCGATGGTATCGGTTTTTGGTTGCCCGAGATGTAACTCTACAAAGCGATTAATGGATTTTTGTAGCCCTCACACCGCGCCGATTGCAGAACGAATGAAGACAAAGATGGTTGCAAATTCCTAAATCGTTGACAGATTGCGTGTTCTATCTTAGCAGGAAGTCCCTTTTCCGATGGAAAAGGCCGTGTGGAGGGGTGGTCGAGTGGTCAATGGCAGCGGACTGTAAATCCGCCCTCTTAGGAGTTCGAAGGTTCAAATCCTTCCCCCTCCACCAGTAGCTCGTTTTAGAGCGTTCAGCAAAGTCCAAAAAGACCGTTGTAATCAAGCAAATCTCTGGTTATAATGGCCATAGAAGCTTTTTGACGTTTGCGGGCATCTAGTGGCTGCTGGGGGTACTAAAGTGGGGTACCATGCAGCAATGGAAGGCCCAGAATAGATAGGTACCCCCACAATGCTTAGTGATGCTAAGATCCGCCAGGCAAAGCCTAGTGAAAAGCAATATAAGCTGACGGACGGCGGCGGTCTTTACCTGCTCATCAAGCCAAACGGCCAGAAATACTGGCGCATGAAGTACAGGGTTGAAGGCAAAGAGAAGCTTTTGGCCTTCGGAGTGTACCCAGATATTTCACTGGCAGATGCCAGACAAAGGCGAGATGATGCCCGCAAGCTTAAAGCAAATGGCTTTGACCCTGCGAATTATAAGCGTGAGCAAAAAGAGCAAGCGACAGCAAAGTCTAAGAATTGCTTCGAAAATATCGCCAGAGAGTGGCATGAGCTACAAACCAATAAATGGTCAGCCTACTATGCAAAACAGCAGATGCAGCGCCTTGAAAAAGACATCTTCCCCAAATTAGGCGACAAGCCGATTGATTCTATAGCGCCCCGAGACATTTTGAGCATGGCTCGTGCGATGGAAAGTAGGGAAGCGATAGAACTTGCCCACCGAGCCGTACAGGTTTGCGGGCAGGTATTTAATTATGCGATTATCACCGAGAGGGCGGAGTTTAACCCTGCCCTCACTATACGAGGTGCCCTAAAGACTCCAAAAACCAATAACTACGCCCATCTTAGCGCAAACGAGTTACCAGAGTTTTTGGGGGTACTTGGCGCATACAAAGGCTCTGACCAAACGAAGATGGCGATCAAGCTTTTGATGCTTACATTTGTGCGCACGGGCGAGTTGTGTGGCGCGCGGTGGGCTGAGATAGATCTAGAGAAAGCGGAGTGGCGCATCCCCGCTGAGCGCATGAAGATGCGAAGCCCACATGTTGTGCCACTTTCATCTCAAGCCGTAACCCTGTTAAAAATGCTAAAGCGCCTCAATGGAAAGTGGGAGTATGTTTTTCCAGGGGTTCAGGCTGCATTTAAACCGATTTGCACTAACACGCTATTGGTTGCGCTTTACACCATGGGCTTCAAGGATAGGACAACGATACACGGGTTTCGTGCCACCGCATCCACCATACTGAATGAAAGCGGGTTGTTTGCGATTGATGTGATTGAGCGCCAGCTTGCACACCAAGAGCGCAGCAAGGTACGCGCGGCCTACAACCATGCAGAACACCTTCCAGAACGCCGCAAAATGTTGCAATGGTGGGCAGACTACCTTGAGAAAGCAGGGCTCGATGTCAAATTGCCCTGACTGGTTACCTGATTGGCGCGATGTAACGCAGTATCCTGATTCAAAGAAAACCTCTGCTGCACAATGGGCTTGGGAGTTTTTGAGACGCAATCAGAAATATCAAGCGATGTACGATGAGTACGTGCGCCCATTTACAGATGAATATGGGACTATCGATAATGAAGCCGCCTATACTTACGAAAAGAAAAAGCGGCGACAAGAAATTCTGGCAGCAAAGAAAACACGAAAGACTGTCTACATACTAGGGCCTATCAATTCCTTTCAGAAGAGTTTTGGCCTCTTGATTCCGATTGCACCAGAATATTCAGACCAAAAGCCATCTTTTGAGAGTCATTGGATGAGAGTTTTTAAGGGTTCAGACAGCCTGGAATCGCGTACTGTAAGCGTCGAAGTAGGCAAACACGAGGCTTACCTGTATTTCAGAACTGATATGCCGATTGAGCAGCAGTTAGAGCGCGCAAAACGCACTCTTAAAATTATAAATAAAACCAATCCTAAAAAACTTCCGAGACTTCGAAAGGCAGAGTTTCAGTCATTACTAAGAATGCTTGATGGCGAAGCAATGGGAGTCAAGACTAAAGAAATGGCCAAGGTGCTTTACCCTAAAGTGCAAGCGGGGCCATATGGCACGGCAGTCCAAAGAATTTATCAAGGTCTTGAGCGTGCAAAGCAGCTTCGAGATGAGCACTACCGATATGTTTCGTGGAATTTTAGTAAATAGAAAACTCTTCTAAAACAGAATTCTTAAAATACGCTCTTGGCTTAAACGAAACTCTCCAGTTCACTTACGGAGTTTGTTTATGTCTAAATCATCTGAATACATTTCTAATAGCCCGCCATGGTACAACAAGGTCCTTCGGCTGCCTGAGGTGGTCAAACGCACAGGTCTAAGCAAATCCAGTGTTTATAAGCTAATCAAAGAGGGAAAATTCCCCAAACAGATGGAGATTTCTCAACGTTGCCGTGGCTGGGACGAAGACGAGATCCAGGATTGGATTCTTGCCAGGCTATCTAAGAAGAAGCCCTTTGACCCCGCAGTGGGTGACAAGATTCCATTCTAATCCTTGAGATTAAAAGTTTTGACAAAACAACGCTGTGGTCGGGCTAGATTATCGGCAGCGCAGCATTGGAATTAACCCCGCACTGTGGAGGCGTGTGCAAAGCGGGGGCGGTAGGGCTAGAGGCTGAGACCGTGCACACCGACGCGACATATGCGGACGTAAAGCAGCAGCCGACCCTTGGGCGATATGTTCAACCCAGGGGACCTCTGAGCAACGGGACGTCGGATGGCTTCATCCAGTTCAGGATTCCTTAGGGTAGCTCCAGCTTCTGGTTAATCACCAGAGGCTGGTCGAGCTGTACCCCCTCACTGCCGAACTTCGGTTGGCTTGCTAAGACTCTCAAGGGTTGCATACAATGCCTAACCAGCCTAAACAGTTAAGTGGTTAAGTTGATTGGGGTTTTATGGCAGCCAAACAGAAACAGACAACGAGTAGCACCGTAGGGTTCGAGCAGCAGCTCTGGGCAACCGCGGATAAGATGCGCGGGCACATGGATCCTGCGGAGTATAAGCACGTCGCGCTTGGCCTCATCTTTTTGAAATACATCTCGGATGCGTTCGAGGAAAAACACGTTAGCCTGAGCAAGGACAAAGGTGCCAACCCCGAGGATCGGGATGAATACATCGCCGATAACGTGTTCTGGGTGCACAAAGAGGCCCGCTGGCCACATATCCAGGCACAGGCGAAAACCCCACAGATCGGCAAAATTATCGATGATGCGATGACCGCTATCGAGACGGAGAACCCAACCCTCAAGGGTGTACTCCCCAAAGACTATGCGCGACCTGCGCTTGATAAAACTCGCCTCGGTGAGCTTATCGATTTGATTAGCAAAATCGGCATGGGCGGCGACCACCGCATGAGCAAAGACGTGCTCGGGCGCGTGTATGAGTATTTCCTGTCTCGCTTCGCTGGTGCTGAGGGTAAAGGCGGTGGCGAGTTCTACACTCCACAATCGGTAGTGCGTCTGCTGGTCGAGATGCTGGAGCCCTACAAAGGCCGTATCTATGACCCCTGCTGCGGCTCGGGCGGTATGTTCGTGCAGTCCGAGAAGTTCATTGAGCAGCATGGTGGGCGCGTCGGCGATATCTCGGTCTACGGTCAGGAGTCCAACTTCACTACCTGGCGCTTGTGCAAAATGAACCTCGCCATTCGCGGTATCGAGGGGAACATCGGCAGCAAGAATGCCGATACCTTCCATAGCGACATGCACAAAGACTTAAAGGCTGACTACATCATTGCCAACCCGCCGTTTAATATCTCGGATTGGGGCGGTGACCGCCTGCGCGACGATGTGCGTTGGAAATATGGCGTACCGCCGACGGGCAATGCCAACTTCGCGTGGGTACAGCACATGGTGCATCATCTGAGCCCTCGAGGGTTTGCAGGTTTCGTGCTGGCCAATGGCTCCATGAGCTCCAATACCAGCGGCGAAGGCGAAATCCGTAAGCGCCTGATCGATGAGAACGTGGTTGATTGCATGGTGGCCATGCCTGGCCAGCTTTTCTACTCCACCCAAATTCCTGTGTGCCTGTGGTTCTTAGCGAAGGACCGTAGCAACGGCCTTGTTGCCAAAGGCACTCTACGCGACAGGCGCGGCGAGATTCTGTTCATCGATGCCCGCAAGCTCGGCTACATGGAAACCAGAGTGAACCGAAACTTATCGGATGACGATATCTTCTACATCACCGAGTGCTATCATGCATGGCGGGGCGAGCCCTCCACTCACGAAGCGTTCAAGGATGGTTATCGTGACATCGCAGGCTTCTGCAAATCTGCAAAGCTGGATGAGGTGAAGGAGCACGGGCATGTCCTCACCCCAGGCCGTTATGTGGGGGCCGAGGAGCAGGAGGAAGACGCCGAGGGTTTCACTGCTAAAATGGAGCGCCTGAAATCACAGCTTGCGGAACAAATGAAGCAATCGCAGGCCATGGATGCTGAGATTAAGAACCAGCTCGCGCGAGTGGGGTTCAAGTTATGAGGCAATTAGACGAATGATGGAGCTCTCCACAGAGATGCATGTTGCCCTGCTTTCCGTATTTATTGCGGGGTGCGCGTTGTTCGTTACGATCTGGCAGGGGCGGCAGAATCATAAACACAACATGCTATCGGCGCGCCCATTCCTTGGAGCGCTAGAGCATTACGAGCATGACGGCAAGGTAGGCAAACTCACTTTCGAGCTAATCAATGGCGGTGTTGGTCCCGCGATCATCAAGAATTTTACACTATTGTACGATGGAAAAGAGGTCGCCCGCAATAACCGTGAAGATTACGAGACGTTCCTAAAGCAGCTCCTGAAAGATTTTGAGATCCTCGATATTTTCTGTTGCTTACCAGGTGCGGCATTACAGGTGGGAGAGCGTATCACGTTGCTTTCGTTCGTATACGATGTGGAAAAGCAGAAAACAGACTTCGTCAACAAGCTGAACCTCTTGGTAGACTATCAGTGCCTATACCAGCGCGAAACCTTCCCATTTGACTCGAGAAGAGACCGCAGCTTTCAAGGTCGGGAGGCTGCGTGATGGCAGAATGGCGGGAAGTTAAGCTGGGGAGTGCATGTACAAAAATTGGCAGTGGCGCTACCCCACGAGGTGGAAAAGATGCTTATTTAGAATCAGGCGATATCTTTCTTATCCGTAGTCAGAACATATACAATGATGGTTTCAAGCCCCATGGCTTAGCTTACATAAGCCAAGAGCAGGCTGACCAACTCAGCAATGTAGTGGTTCAGGAAAATGACATACTATTGAATATTACAGGGGACTCAGTAGCCCGAACGTGTCTTGCTCCCAATCAATATCTGCCCGCTAGAGTGAATCAGCACGTTGCGATAATTCGACCTGATGAGAAAAAGCTCGATTCAAGGTTTATCAGATACAGCCTAACATCCCCTTTTATGCAGAATCATATGCTTGGTTTGGCTGCATCAGGTGCGACTAGAAATGCACTAACAAAAGGAATGATTGAATCCTTTTCGATTCTATGCCCTTCACTAAGCGAACAGCGAGCCATCGCGGATGTGCTATCTGCGCTGGACGACAAGATAGAACTCAACCGCAAGATGAACGAGACGCTAGAGGCGATGGCGCGAGCGCTGTTCAAGAGCTGGTTTATGGATTTTGACCCCGTGCGTGCCAGGATGGAAGGCAGCAAGCCCGATGGCCTCTCGGACGACCTCGCTGCGCTCTTCCCCAACCGCTTGGTCGATTCCCCCCTCGGCCCCATCCCCGAAGGATGGGAGGCGGGTTGTTTCGGTCAAATCGCCGAAAATTTCGATTCTAAACGTATTCCCCTTTCTAGTAGGGAAAGGGAGAAGCGAGTCGGCCAGTATCCATATCACGGTGCAACAAGCGTGATGGGATACGTCGATGATTTTCTTTTTGATGGCATCCACGTTCTAATCGGAGAAGATGGCTCCGTAGCAAGAGAGGATGGCACACCATACACTCAATATGTTTGGGGTAAGATCTGGGTAAATAACCATGCGCATGTTCTACGGGGCAAAGGTTCTGTTTCAAATGAGCAGCTATATATTTTTGTCAGTCAAACAAACATATCGGGGTATGTAACTGGGGCAGTTCAGCCGAAACTGAACCAAAAGAATATGAACGCTATTCCGATGATTATAGCTCCAGAGTCCATTAATGAGGCGTTTAGTAAAATAGTGACCCCACTTTTTGCTAAGTTAAGGGAATCAACCGATTTAAATATTCAATTGACCGCTATGCGCGATACGCTTCTCCCCAAGCTAATCTCTGGACAATTGAGAGTGGCCTGATGAAACAACTACTCGAACTGCTTCAACCTACTTTTGATGAAAGCTTAGTCGCAAAAGTGGATGCTGACGGCAGCACGATCATTATTTCTGACTTTGAATATACGCCAGCAGAGGTTCTTAAAAAGACAGCCGAGGATCAATATCAGAATCTATTGGGACGATGGTTTTATAATGATTGGCTTCCCGAGCGACTGGAGGCTTACCGTGTGCTGCTTGACATTGGAGATAATAAAAAGCGACTTTCACGACTAGTTGAAAAAATCCAAAAAAATGAGTGTATACCTTATATTGGATCGGGCATGAGTGCACCCTCCGGCTTAAAGACTTGGGCTGATCTTCTTCGCTCTCTATGTCCCACCGCGAATATTCCAGATGAGGTGTGCGATGCGCACCTCAATGCAGCACAATACGAAGCATTGGCTGACTTATTATACTCCAGAATTCCTCAGCCTCTTTTCGATGAGAAACTGGAAAACCGCCTGAATGTTGCATGGGATGATATTGATGGTGCAATCCGCTATAGCCCGATTTTATTTCAAGATTGCCCGTTCATCTTAACATCTAATTTTGACGATATACTGGAGCAACTATTTAATCAGTTTGGCATTGTGCTAGAGCAGCCGCTATATGGTCGCAACTTAATTGAATTCCAGACACGCAAGGATGGCGGCAGATGTTTTGTCGTTAAAATACACGGTGACTATAGGCAACCGCACACCAGGGTTTTGCTTAAAACTGAGTATGACAACTTTTACAGCGATGCGTCATGTTGCGCAGAATTACAGCGCATTTTTTCAACCTACTCCTTCTTGTTCTTAGGATGCAGCCTCAGTGCAGACAGAACCCTCGAAATTCTAAAAGCCGCTGCAAATAGTGGTGCGCGTCCACCCCGTCATTATGCATTCTTACAGAAACATGATGATTTTCAGGATATTGAGAACCGTTTGTCAGAACACTCCATTTTTCCTATTTGGTATGAAGGTGGTCATGATGACTGTATACAGGCTTTGTTTGTAGGCATCTTGAGAGACTTAGGAAAGATTTAGTATCTTAGGGATTGGACGATCAGGTAAAAAATGACTAACTTTAATGAAAACATTGTTGAAGAAGCGGCGCTGGAGTGGCTCAAGGAGCTAGGCTACCAATACTCGCATGGAGGCGATCTACCGCGCATCAATCCGCTGACGGGGGCGGAGGATTATGGCGCTGTGATTCTCGAGGAGCCTGTGCGAAACGCGTTGGCGGCTATTAACCCCACCATCCCCGCTGATGCGCTGGATGATGCCTTCCGTAAAGCAACCCGTACCTCAGCACCTGATTTGGTGGAAGATAACCGCCTGTTTCACCGCTTGCTGGTGGATGGGGTGGATGTGGAATATACCCGCGCCGATGGTAGCATTGCGGGCGATAAAGTGTGGCTGATTGATTTTGCACGACCCGAGCGAAATAGCTTTCTCGCGGTCAACCAATTCACCATCATCGAAAACAAACATAATCGCCGCCCCGATATTATCCTGTTTGTGAATGGTCTACCTCTGGCAGTCATCGAGCTCAAAAACGCAGCGAACGAAAATACCACGCTGGTGGGAGCTTATAACCAACTGCAAACCTACAAAAAAGAAATCCCCTCACTATTCCGCACCAATGAGCTGCTGGTTATATCTGACGGCATCGAGGCGCGCGCGGGCTCTCTTACCTCCAATCGCGAGCGCTTCCTGCCCTGGCGTACAGTGGATGGTTCGGCCATTGTCCCCAGGGGCACTGCGGAGCTTGAAACGCTTATAAAGGGTGTATTCGAGCCATCACGGTTTCTGGATTTGGTTCATAACTTCGTGGTGTTCCAAACCGATAACGACAAGCTGGTGAAGATCACGGCGGCCTATCACCAGTTTCATGCAGTGAACCGTGCACTGGCATGCACTGAGCAGGCAGCCTCAGCCAAGGGTGATAAACGCGCGGGCGTAATTTGGCATACGCAAGGTTCAGGCAAAAGCTACTCGATGGCGTTTTATGCAGGCAAGGTCATTCAATCCGCCGCGATGGAAAACCCAACGCTCATTATACTGACCGATCGTAATGATTTGGACGAGCAATTATTCGGCACTTTCTCGGCCTGCTATGAACTGCTACGCCAGACCCCTGTGCAAGCAAAGGACCGTAAGCATGTACGCGACTTGCTCGCGGCGGCATCGGGTGGGGTTATCTTCACCACCATCCAGAAGTTCGCACCCGAGAAGGGTGAAGCATACCCCTTACTGTCGGATAGGCGCAACATTGTGGTGATTGCAGATGAAGCACACCGCAGCCAGTATGACTTCATCGATGGATTCGCCCGCCACATGCGTGATGGCTTACCCAATGCGTCGTTCATCGGGTTCACAGGAACGCCTATCGAGCTATCGGATAAAGATACGTATGCCGTGTTTGGCGACAACATTCACACCTATGACATTCAGCAGGCGGTGGAGGATGGCGCAACTGTTCGCCTCTACTATGAGAGCCGTTTGGCGAAGATTGAGCTTAACCAGGAAGAACGCCCGCATCTCGATGCCGAGTTTGAGGAAGTCACCGAGGGTGAAGAGGTTGATCGTAAAGATAAGTTGAAAAGCAAATGGGCGCGTCTTGAGGCGTTGGTGGGTGCTGAGAAGCGTATCGAGCTTATTGCAAAAGATATCGTTGAGCATTTCGAGCGTCGGCGCGAGGGGATGGCTGCGATTGTTGGCGAGGGTGGCAAGGGCATGATTGTCTGCATGAGCCGAAGGATATGCGTAGACCTTTATAACGCTATCGTTGCCCTGCGTCCTGATTGGCACAATGATGATCAGGCTAAGGGATTCATCAAAGTAGTGATGACGGGCGCAGCCAGTGACCCCGAGGAGTTCCAACCGCATGTTCGCAATAAAGCCGCGAACAAAGCTATGGCGCTTAGAGCAAAAGATGCTGGCGACTCGTTGAAACTTGTTATTGTACGTGATATGTGGCTGACGGGCTTTGATGCCCCCTCGATGCATACCATGTATATCGATAAGCCAATGCAGGGGCATGGGCTGATGCAGGCCATCGCCCGCGTAAACCGCGTTTTTAAGAACAAGCCAGGCGGATTGATAGTTGACTACCTAGGGATTGCTGATGGCCTTAAAAAGGCCCTTTCTAACTACACCGAGCGTGACCGTGCCGAGACAGGTGTTCCTCAGGAAGAAGCCATTGCGTTGCTATATGAGAAGTACGAGCTCACCAAACAGATTTTCCATGGGTTCGAATATGAGCCTGCGATCAGTGGCAGCCCTGCCGAGCGTCTGCGGATGATTCCCGCTGCAATGGAGCATGTACTTTCGATCAGCGATGGTCGTGAAAGGTTTATGAAGGCAGCTCTCGAACTATCCCAAGCCTTCGCACTGGCGGCGGCGAGTGATGAAGCAAAAGAGATCCGTGATGAAGTGGGTTTCTTTCAAAATATCAGGGCGGCCCTTGCTAAGTCCACGAGCGCAACAGGTAAGAGCGTTGAGGATCTGGATATTGCCGTGCAACAGATTGTCTCGCGTGCGGTTTCATCCACCGAGATGATTGATATATTCGCGGCGGCAGGGCTCAAGACACCCGACATCTCGATTTTATCCGACCAGTTCCTAGCCGAAGTGCGCGGTATGGAGAAAAAGAACCTAGCGCTCGAGATGCTAAAGAAGCTGCTGCGTGATGAAATCAAGAGCCGTTCAAAGAAGAACGTAGTTCAAGCCCGTAATTTCTCAGAAATGCTGGAAAGCACTCTCCAGAAGTATCAAGGTCGACTGGTTGAGGCGGCGCAGATTATTGAGGAGCTGATAGGTATTGCCAAGGAAATGAAGGCTGCAAAAACGCGCGGCGAACAGCTCGGTCTTAGTGAAGATGAAGATGCGTTCTATGATGCGCTTGCCGAGAATATGACAGCACGGGACGTATTGGGTGATGATCAGCTGCGTATGATTGCACGGGAGCTTGTCGAAGCAGTCAAAAACAGCACCACGATTGATTGGACCGTGAAAGAAAGTGTCCGCGCTAAAATTCGTATCACCGTTAAACGCATTCTGCGCAAATACGGTTATCCGCCCGATCTAGAAGAGAAGGCAACGCAAACGGTGCTTGAGCAGGCTGAGCTTTTATCCGAGCACTGGACAGCAAATTAGTTCAAATATCGGTTGCAGTCTGATGTCGGCGCGTTACCAGTGCTAAAGCCTATGAGAATTGTGCTACTGGACTTGAATGCAACGTATGTAGAGAACACAATCGTCCACCTTCTGCCCCACACCTACAACATCCAGGCCGAACGTTACCGCACTTGGCTGACACGGCTACTGAGGGGCTACTACGTCATTATGCTGACTGCGCGCCCTGCAAGGCATGCGCACGAGACCCTTGCCCATATAGGCAAGCTCGAGCAATGGCAGCCAAACGAGGCTTATTTTAACGACAGTGGCCTGCGCGCACCCGAAGCCAAGGATATGATGCTCCGCACGCTGATATACCCCAAGCATGGAAAGCATGTCATAGGTGGCAACCGATATATAGCCCTTGAGAGTAATGCTGGCACGCGCGCTATGTATGCCACGCATGGTATCCCTGCCTATACGCAAGAGCAGGTTCGTGATGACAGTAGCCTACTAGAACCCATGACGTTATTTTAGCTAACTTAACTTTCATTTTACTCGGCATTATAGGCTTCTCATGAGGTCACAAAATGCACATACCCCCCCAAGTCCAAGGTACTGGTTAAGTTGATTCTTAATGCGGGTGCACAGACCGCATAAGCTCACCGATTTGCAACTTTTTGAAAAAGGTTGCCACATGTAGATGGTCAGTCTTAGCCTTGCTTTTTTGCTATTGTCGAGGTTATAGTGGCAACCAAGTGGCAACCAGCAGGAGCAGGCTGTGAATTTAAGTTTGCGGGCTTATGCAGCCCATAGAAAAAATAGGGGATTATCGGGTGGCTCGCACGCGTCTGTTCAAAAAGCAATCAAGGCTGGTCGCATTACTCAGGAGCATGACGGTAAAATAAATCCTGCGCGCGCCGATTGCGAATGGGCTGGTAATACAATTAATGTATCTCAGGAGACTTTGACAGGTGGCGCGCAATCCGCGACTGCGATCGCACCGTTAGCAACGATGAGTAGCAAGGGAGCGATGATACGCACTGCCCGTGATGCCAACCGCCTAGAGATTGAGCGCCTTGAGCTTGCCGCCAAACGGGGTGTTTACGTCGAGGCTAGTAAGGTGCGCGCCGAATTCGAGCAGATAGTATATGTGCTGCGCTCAGAGTTTGAAGGCATCCCCGCGCGCGTAAAAGCCCAGCAACCCGAGACATCGCCTGATGCTATAACACTTATCGAGCGCATGGTACGACAGGCAATGAACAACTTTGAACGTTATAACCCCATCGCTTAATTCACCGTGCCATGTATTCCAGGTGCATGAGTAATCAGTATGATTTACGCTCGCGCATTATTTGCTCTCTGCGTCAATCAATGCTCAGCACTTTTAGCGTATTTTTTTGCATATCATAAACGCATGTGTACTCCACATATCGCTCAGCATTAAAAGCATTTTTCATACGGATGTCTCTGCCTCTAATAAGCATTGTACCATCTTTCCTGATGGTCCAACCCGCCTTGCGGATCAAGTCCGTTTTGGCGCCCCATTGTGCCTGTTTCTCAACAGCCAATGAACAGTCTATATATGCCTTAAACTCGAATATATCGCGTGCCTTAATGTAATCTTCGACACTCATGCCCTTACTAGCTGCTTCTTCTGCCCATTTAGATTTCAGCTTTTCCTGTCTAGCAGTTTCCTCTGCCTCTTCTGTAGCGATGCGTGCCTGCTGTTCTTTCTTATACTGCTCTGCACGCATATCGCAGCTGATCGGCACGGCAACAATCATCGCGGCAAGTGGTATGCAAAGCGCGAATGCTCTTCGTGGATTATTTCTTATAAAGTCCTCTAACTGCTTCTTGGTCATAACTCCTCCGTAAGTGCATGGTTTCACATCTCACCATCACTGGTGATCGGGGAGTTAAGAAACCTTCGATTAGGAGAGGTCGTGCTGGTCTTTAGGCTTACGCCCTGTACATACACCAACACCTCCCCGACCATACGGTGGGGGAGTGCTCAACGGCGCACTGTGGCCGCCTAATCGAAGGGGTTCTTACGCCCCTAGGAATTAATCCTGCGAATTCTTTATTCGAATAGCTAAGGAGTTGCAATGCGTTTCCCCTAGCTAGAGACCCGATGGGGGTGGCTTTAAATAAAGCAAATGTGGGCTTTGAGTTACTTAAACAGGCACAGATGCAGCAGATATGGAGATTTTTTATAAAAAAATTGCTCCACGGTAAATTTGCAACTACATACTTCCTGGTGTCCTGATTTTAAGCAAAATAGAAAGTTAACGGTATTTTAACTTCCATGTGCTTAGCTTAGGTAATGAAGATAGATGTAACAACACCTACAGGAGGATCTATGGCTGGAGCTCACGCTTATGTATCACTAGCCCAAGCCTTGAAAGATGGTGAAAAGAGACTTTTAGTTCTAAAGAAAGTGACAATCAACTCTCCCATGAACTCTAAAAAATCAGCAAAAAAAGCAAATAAATCCAAGCAAGCTGTCATTAAAAAGTAGAGTTAAGTAGAGCATATTGCTACAAAGCAATAATGGTTTCTGCAAAGTTATATTCAAAGAATGATTGGCAAAGGCTACTTGCGTCCCCCCGTGATCCCTCGGAGGGTTATCGCTCGGAAGCAAGGCGTGATTACGCACGAGTAATACACTGCCCTAGCTTTCGTCGACTACAGGGAAAAACCCAGCTGTTCCCGAGTCCAGAGTCCGATTTCTTCCGTAATAGAATAACTCATTCCTTGGAAGTCGCGCAGATTGCAAAATCTATCGCTGCTAAACTCAATGCAAATGAACCAGCACTAAAGAAGCAACTATCATGCGAAATAGCTGAGGTGGCTGGTCTTATACATGATTTGGGCCACCCTCCTTTTGGCCACAATGGGGAAAAAGCTCTAGATAAGTGCATGATAGGATACGGCGGTTTCGAGGGTAATGCACAAACTATAAGAATTTTAACAAGGTTGGAAAAGAAGGAGATGGGAGCGCGCTTAGAAGACACGGATAAAGGTTCTGAAAATCGTGTTGGCTTAAATCTTTGTTTTCGCACTATCGCGGCATCCATAAAGTATGACCGTGAAATCCCATTACAGCGGGATACGGCTAAATTGATAAAAGGATATTACGGCAGTGAAGCTCCACTGGTAGAAAAAATTAAAAAGGCAATCGCCCCCAGCTTGAAGAAGGGTGACAAGTTCAAAACCATTGAATGTCAGATTATGGATATTGCTGATGACATTGCTTATTCCACTTATGACCTAGAGGATTCTTTCAAGGCTGGCTTCATTTCCCCAATCACTATTTTGGCTGGGGGCAGCGAACTTTTTGAGGAGGTAGCTAAAACAATCAATAAGCGCACACCAGATCTTAGTATGAAAGCAGCCGAGGTTGCATCGATTCTGAAACGTAGTTTTGCGCGCCTAATTCCTGATGACTCAATCAAAGTTAATAATCAAGATGAAGGCTTATATTACTCATCTTTGTTGTACGCGGGCTCAGAGTCACTAATTAAATCGGGTTACGTTAGAACAACCTTCACCTCTGAACTGATAAAAACATTTATGGGTGGCATACGCTTTGAGTACAATTCTCATTGTCCTGCTTTAAGCAAGGTATGGCTTGAAGAAAGTGTCAGAAAAGAAGTAGAGGTTTTTAAAAACATTACTTTTGTTTCGATGATTATGTCACCAAGATTAAAGATAGTCGAGCATCGCGGGTTACAGATAGTGACTGATATTTTTTCATGCCTTTCAGGTAAGGGTGGTGCAGCACTTCTGCCTACCGACTACCGCCAAACATACAAGCACTTCACAAAAAAGGCAGATAAGATGCGCGTAATATGTGACTTTGTTGCTGGCATGACTGATAGGTACGCAGTTGAGTTTTACAGCCGTCTAAACTCAACAAATCCTGAGAGCATATTTAAGCCATACTAGGGACTGCGTGATTTTTGAAGCAACAGTTAAGTGGGGGTACATTTAGGGGTACCGCAACTATTCAATATAACATTTTGTTTGTTATTTAAGCGGCTTGCATAGATTATTCAAATCCTTCCCCCTTCTAGGGACGTCCAATAGTTTCCAAAGAAGTCTAGAAAAAATGATGTAGAACAACGGCTTAATATCCAGTATCTTCTGGCTTGGTTCAACCCAAGCCAGCCTCACTTAGGGATATAATTTGGTCATATACCCCTAAAGTCTGGCTCCCTCAAAAGGAGATACCCCCATGTGCGCCCTGCCGAATTGTGTGGTGCTCGCTGGTCGGAAATCGATTTAGAACGTAAGGAATGGCGTATCCCTGGCACCCGCATGAAAATGCGAACGCCTCATATTGTCCCACTCTCATCGCAAGCAGTCAGAATTTTAGAAACACTTAGTAAGCTTAATAACCGCCATGAGTTTGTTTTCCCCGGAGGCTATACCTACAAAACACGCGATAAATGCATGAGCACAAATGCCTTGCTCTATGCGCTCTATGAGATGGGCTATAAAGGCAAACTATCCGCCTGCACTGTCGCCATTTGATTCAGATTGAGGGTCTGATTTTTATCCTTCCAAAACAGTGTCCCGACACTGTCCCGCCCCTTTGTATGCGACCGAACTGTCGGCTCATCGTAATGCCTTGCTTATCTTTGCGCTAATCGAAATACCAGGCAATCCCTGTAGATAGTTTTGTATGTGAACCATCGGTTGAGGCGTTCACGCGAGCATCAAACTGAGGAGAAAGACGCATAAGCCCTTCAAAATTAAAGACAATATCCTCGCCACGACCATCTAGCGCACGGGCATACTGCCCTCCCAGTTGAAATGCATACGTCTCATTAGGGGTAACAATGGCACCAAATTCACCGCTAATGTTTGCAAGGCTGCGCGTATCTTCTTCCCAACTATGAAGGCGTGCACCCACTAAACCATATACTAGTAAATCCCGACTTACGTACGTTGCTTTACCAATTTTCCCTTCTATGCCCGCTGAGTCGCAATGAGTGCAAAGCTCCGTGCGCGGGGAATAATCAATACGCATACCCCAGGAGTATTCGTTTGTAAGTGATGTAGGCAATGGATTGGTATTCAGGTTGAGAATATCGGCTACTACGAGCTTACGAAGACGTAATTGATGATCCTCCAACTCTATTTGCGCATTCCCCATCAAAAACCGTGACCGTGATTGGCCGCTTATAGGATTGTCGAGTAAATCGTTGTTTGCAGGACGATATGTTAAGCGTGTGAAACCATTTGAGGCATGATCACTGTAGCCAATGTCAGCACGTAGCGATCCTTCCGGCCGTGAATCGGGTAGCGAATGGAAAGGGAGCTCTTTTTGCATTTCTTGCGGCAGGCTGTTTACGGGTTGCTGCAACATGGCGAGTAGTATCAATGACCGGCGTTGCTGGATTGTTGCGATGCTCTCAAGATTCTTCGGCTGCTCTTTCAGCTTTGCGATCGTGAGATCGTAATAATCTAGGGCCATGCGCAGCAAATTAGTAGAGAGGGACGCAATAGCATCCTTTTGGGCGGCTGGATCCAATTCTAAGTACGCAACAAGAGCTTCTTTTTGATTGGTGTTGAGCGCATCGTAAGCAGCAGAAAAGCGCGTTTTTAGCGAAGGATCATAGGATTCTTTGGCAATAAGATCAGGGCCATTTCCGTGGCGCAATTTGCGCAAAACTTGAGTAGGTAGCAGCCAGAAGCCGGTAGTGTCAGTTAGCTTCTTACCAGTTGCTTCTTCAACGATGCGGGCTATGCGATGCGCACAATTATCGTTGAAGAAATAATAGCTAAAACGAGCGCGCGAGAGTTCCCATAAGTGCTCTACAACAAATACGCGCTGCGCTTCACTCAATTTTAGGCGGTATTCCCATAGATCTCGAATTTGAACATTAGTGTAAGTGTGTGCATTTAAGAACTCGTTATTGCGTTTATAGGAGGCCTCATAACCGCCGAATACTCCGCGGATAATGTAGAGAGGGTTAGAGGGTTTATCCGTATTGATGGCTCCATAATTTAGGCTTGCATCAAGAGTATCTTGATTGAGAGGGGAGTCATCATAGTCCAGCTTTAACATTACGTGCCCGTAAAATGAGCTGGGGTTGTCAAAATAGCCGCTCGCAAAAACCAACGAGATATCCGTGATATCGGCTGGGCGGTTCATGGTTTCATAATCATTACATAAAGGCCGTTTGAAATTTCTAAATGCGGATGATTGCTTTTGAAGCAAAGTGATGCGTGCAGGAAAATGACAAAGGCTCTCAGCCTGTAGTCCATCCTGAGCATAATCTTCCATTTGTTGCGCAAAGGTTCTCAGTTCTTCACGCGGGTCTTCTGCACCATTCGCTGCAACAAAATAATCGGCATTTAGAATTTCGCTTCGGTATCCGCCTAAATAGCCTTTATGATAGTAACTCAGTGCAAGCCACTCAGCACTTTCACTTATTTTGTCGAGCTCTTTGTTTGGTAGTTCAGCTTGTGCGTTGGTTGGAGCGAGGCTGAGCGCAAAAAATAATATAAGTGCACAACAAAAAACCAGCGCCCGCATTAGCGAGCGCTGGATCCTTGCATAGAAAAAGATCGTTTTAAGCTTATAATACGACATTGCAGGTGGTGGAAGCCATAGCATCGCGCGCATCATTATAGAACGCTGCCGCACGATCAGTACGCGATTGCGTAGCGTACTCAGGGGTGCTTACAGTGCTGGCATATGAAGCCCGTAGCTTAGTCGCTACTTTACCTTGCACAGACGGAGCGCATCCCGCGGTTTCCATCATAGCTGTAAGATATTTTCCTTGTCCCATAGCTACATCTTTTTCAAGTTGAGGTAGCGTTTCGAGAATCAATTTGGCCGTTTTCACCTTTTTGGGACTGCACATTTCGGGAGAAGATAATGCAGAGCTCAATGCTGTTGAACCTAAATCCCAAATTACGTTAGAGGTAACTGCCGCCCATGAAGTGTCGGGAAAAAGCGCAGCGCCAATACCACATTCCGTATACGGACTGGGTCCACTACCTTGCGACTGACTTGCGGCCAATCCCGAGTTCGCAGCGAAAGATGTGCTCAAGACTAATACTATTGCAATCTTCTTCATTATTTCCCCCTCATTATAATTGTTAGATATTTATTGTTAAAATTAGAAATCCCTTGTGGGGCATATCATTCTTCTTGTGAACCGTTTGTACAAATTATCGTGTAATGTGCAATAATAAACACATCTCTTAGTTGTGTTTTTTAGACCCAGGCCGTTTGAGGAAATCTAGATTACGTTAGTGTTGCGCCTATCAGCAGTTCCATAGAACAGGATTGGCGGAATTTGCTTTTGACGGCGTTTCTAATCGACTGAGATGAACTAGCGGAAGTGATGGACTCCGCGGCTCCGCGTGCCGGGCTAAAACTGCATTGGAGAATGTTTCAAATATTGAGCTATATCCTTGCCCAAGGCTTGTAAACTCGGGATGAAATTGTACTCCGTGAAAAAAGGGATGCTCGGTCTCGGGTAACCCAAAGGCTTCGACCACATCCCCGGCTGTTGCCTCTACTTCTAATTCCTCGGCCAATTGTGGGACCTTAATGCCTTGGCGATGAATCGAGTTGACTTGCAGTTCATGCTTACCCAGCAACGTTGCCAGAAATCCACCTTCGCGTAGTTGAATGGCGTGCGCCGGGGCTTTGCGATCTGCACCCTCTTGATACCCTTGATCATGCCCCTCAATATGCTGCGTGAGCTGGCCGCCGAGCGCGATATTCATATCCTGCGCGCCGCGGCAAATGCCAAAAATGGGGATTTTATGTTCTTTGCAATAGGTGGCAGCGAAGGTCGCGGTTTGGTCGCGCGCAAGGTCAAACGTCTGGTCCGGTAGCGGTTCCTGGCCATAATTGGGAGGGTAATGATTCGAATCAGCCCCCGTGAGCATTACGCCGTCTACCCGATCAAGCAATCGTTTCAGCGCCGATTCTTCCATCCCGGGTTTGATCAAAAGCGGCTGTAACCCGTAATTCTCGACTGCATGCAACCACCGTTCACAAATGACTGCTTCCTGCGTTTCAGGAAGACTGTTCATTAAGATCGCGACAGTGGGGCGGCGGGTATTCTTGCATTGCGCATCGATGCAATCAGCCACGCGGCTAGCTTGCTGGCGCAGGCCCGAGACCACTTGCGACGTCGGCCCGATATGACCCAGATCAGCCATTACATCCCCGGCGACGATGGGGCCGATGACGAAGACATGGTCGTCAGGCGTCCCATCCATTTTGATCGCACGCATGGTGGGAGTATCGACGTCGATACCAATATTCGTCCGCGGTTCTTTTCGCAGCGCCCCATTCCCCAGCATTTCCTTGTAGAGGGGAATACGCTCAGGGTCACTGACCGGTGGCAAAGTGGAAACCAGCGCATCACAATCAAGCGCATGGCCATCTTTAAACTGCACCTGCATGCGATTGTCCGTCATCTCAATCTTGGCCGTATCTCCTGTTGCCAGAACTACCTGCCCAGCATCCAGATGTTTATGGAATGTGTTGCCGATGGTCTCGGCCATCGGTACGGCGGTGGTGTTGATAAAACTGCTATGTTGCTTCAGCAAAGGCAGCAGATCTCGCTCCTCCAGGCCGCTTTCTTTAACGAACTCAGGAATCAAGGGGGCTAATGCAAAGAACACTTCTTCGTTGGTATGTTCTCTGTTGATGGTGGCGAAGCCTTTTTTGCGCAGTATGTCGAACGCGCGCGTTACATACGCATCGACGCCTTGAATGGTTGTCGGCACCTCGCCAAACTCTGAAAGATGCGCCTCGGGCTGACGGTAATCATGGTGTTTATCCATCACGGGGTGGAGGTTGCCACTTCGCGAAAGCAAGGTGAGCTTGCGCGATGGGTCATTGAAGAACCCGACTTTGTCGGCCGTCATCACCACATCCATGGCACTCAGCCCGGTGCCAAACACCACCACATTTTTCTTCGTTGGATCGCTCAGGATTTGGGTGAGCTGGTCCATTTCTCCCCATTGATTCAGGATCACAGCGTTCGGCGCTTTTTCTTTGGCATCCGTCAGGAATTTGGGTGCCGGGCTTTTCCCGTGACCGGTGGCAAAAACCGCATGAGTGGCTTCGATCTGGCGGCCGCTGGCGAGGGTAAGTCGTTTGCCTTTCGCAGAATCTTCCGGTGCTTTGGCCAGCTCATCATAAATAATCTCGACGTCGGCGAGCCCATCCGCTTCGACGGATTGCAATGCCTCATGGAGGCGGTTCATCAGGTAATAATGGTAAAGGCGCCGTTGCGTCGCCTCGCGAGCAAGGTCCTGCGTGGGGACAATAATTTCTTTCGGCATGTGGAGATAAGAAGGGGTATGGGCCGCATCGCGCGGGAGGCCAATTTCTTCGAGCCAGTCAACAAAGTCTTTCGGGTTATGCGGGTCGAGGGAAAGGAACTCCGCAGGAACATTCACATGATGTTCATAGCCGGCGGTACCATAGGCGATTCCCCCGGCAAACTGGCTGGGTCGACGCTCAATCATGCGAATACGAATGGGTGCCCCGGCTGTATTCTCCTTCAGTTTGTTGATTTGCTGGATGGCATACGACACGCCGCTAAACCCGCCACCCACTATCGCAATGTCTTGGCTGTATTGCACATCACCCAGATGCGATTGAATCTGCGGGGCGGCACGCAGCGCAAACGCTTTGTTGACATAGTCGCGCGCCACTGGCGGATGAATGCAGCGCAGAATCTCGCCGCGATCGAGCCCCCAGCTGAATGCAATGTTGCGCGAGAGATCGACGAGGTATTGGGCTTCGGTCATCGGCGCATTGGTATCGCGCAGGTGATGTAACCTGAGGGTTATTTTACCGTCTTTTTCGGTTTGGTCATAATCGTATATTTTCCCAAGCCATTCGAGGAATTCTGATTGCTGGGCGCAAGCATCCAGCGTGAGGATGATATCTTTCTCGTCCGGTGTATCTTCGATATGCAGGGCTGTGGCGAAACTGTCGCCGTGACACAGGTCAGTAAGTGTGCTGCGTTGTTCCACAGGGCACTGGTCAATCAACTGCTTGGCACTGCAATTGTAGCGCGCCGCCAAATACCGAACTAACGCGGCAAGGTTGTTGCTGTCATGACTTTTCCCCGCATTGTAATGAATGCGCTGCCCAGATTCATGAATCTCGGCTTTACAACCGAACTCCCGCGCAAGGTCCTCGAAAAACGCATCGAATACTTTATTGTGCCCCTCGGGGAGTGTGGGTAAAAGCAGCTCTACGGAACATTCATCCGTCAATGCATCCCGGACTGTCGAAAAACGGCAATGTGGCAGAATTTCTGCCGCAATTGAATAGGTATACACATCCACCCCCGAGCGTTGCATGCCTGTATCGGCATTTTCTTTAATATATCAGCTGGGAGGGGGAATTTGAATGCCAAAAGGCGCATGTCATCAAATCTTCATAATCATTAGTGTCAGGCCAGCATTCACGGTATCAGAGCGACGGCCTCGACCATACTTAACGAAAGCGGCCTTTTATCGGTAGATGCTATTGAGCGCCAACTGGCGCATGTGGAACCGAATAAGATCCGACGGGCCTACGACCATTAGAACCATCTGGCAGAGCGCACGAGAATGAAGCAATGGTGGGCGGATTATCTTACGAAAATGGGGCTAAAAAATCCTGGACATATTTCCGGTCATGTGGGTGGTGGCAAATGCTTGGGTGGATTACGTCTGCAATGGTTTCAATCGGATGTTTGGTGGACGGGTAACCCAGGTTGAGCACTTCAAACACATCCTTCTCCAGAAAATTGACAAGTTTGCGCATGCTGCGATGCGTACGGAAAATGCCGTGCAAAACAATGACGCCATCACGCATGCTGCAATCCTCGCAGGTAATTTTCGACAAAGGATTTTGCCAAGACTTGTGCCGATTCGGAATCGATCAGGTCCAGTTTGCGGGAGATAGAAAGCATGCAGATGCCATGAATACCTGCCCACAACACCCGTGCGGCACGGCGCGCCTTGCGGCGGTTGGCTTTCACATAAGGCAGCACCATGCCCTCTAGCAGTTCGAAGAAGCGGCGCATTTTGGGAATATACCATTCAGGCATGGGGGCATCGGGCGGAAGGCTATGTTCAAAGAGGGCCATCCACTCGTTATAATGTGCGGTACTGTAGTCGATATAGTAAAGTGCCAAGTCTTCAAAGGAAGGCGGGGTTTTACGTGCCGCTACCGTACGCTGCAGATCTTCAAACCATGCGTCGAGCGTGCGGGCATTGATATGCAGGATCAGGTTATCATGGCTGCCAAACAGGTTATAGACCGTCCCGACTGTATAGCCAATCTCCGCCGCCACCTTGCGGGCGCTGAATTTGCCGAACCCTTGAGATTGAATAATAGATTGGCCTGCTTTGATCGCCATTTCCTGCAATGCTGCCTTGCTGTGATCGTAACGGCGGGCCATGATTTTCTCTTTAATTAGACGATGTTTAATTACTTATTGCACATTGTTCAATTAAAGGCTATAGTGAATTGAAATCGACTAGGCAAGGGAGTTATTGTGCCGCTCTATACAATCACGCAGGCAAAGGCCGAGGTTAAATACCGCTCGCGCATTATCGCGGCGCGCAACGTAATCAATTCGGCTTTTATTACATTGGCAATGCTTATCAGTGCTGAACTGTTCGCCATCGGGCTTGATGTATTCGAATTATTCATCATCATCGCCTTATTGAATTTAGTGGTGTTGGCGCGCAGCACTAAGCTGCTTCCGGAATTTCCGAATAAAACTGTCGCAGCCATTCGCGGCATCACAGGGTAGGTTTGTATGTGGCTCTTTGCTCTTCTCATCGGCGGTTTCTTTTTCTTCACCGGGGTCATTCTTCCTTGGGTAAACCGTAGCCGTATACAGAATACGGAAGCGCAACTGGAGGCATTGAAAAAGCAGCTGCAGGAACTGTTCGCTTTTCTTGAAAAGACCGGTGTAAAGGTGCCGCCCGAAATTGTATCGCCTCCCAGAATATGGCCTTGGCAGCGTCAGGAAACGGCACAAGCTACGCCCTTAGTGCACCCTGCCTCCGCAGAGGCATTGGTTACAGAGGCACAACCCTCACATGATTTCACTGCAACCAATACAGAAGCTCACACCACCAACAGCGAAGCAGACACAGCTACCTCTAAAAAGGCAGCCATTCCCCGTATTAGTTTTGAGCAACAATTTGGTGCTCGCTTGCCGGTCTGGATTGGAGGCATCGCATTGGCATTAGCCGGATTCTTCCTCGTAAAATATTCCATCGAGACGGGATTGCTCAGCCCCGCCGTGCGCGTGGTGCTTGGGATGATCTTCGGCGGCGGGTTGCTTTATGCGGCGGATTGGGTGCGCGAGCGCCCACAATTTGCCAACGGTACACGCATCGCCCAAGCCCTATCCGGCGCGGGCATAGCGGATTTATATGTCTGCCTGTTCGCCGCGACCAGCCTCTATGATTTAATTCCTGCTTTCGTGGGATTCAGCGGCATGGCAGCTGTCACGGCCACCGCCGTATGGCTCTCATTGCGCCACGGTATGCCAATTGCGTTGCTTGGGCTTATCGGCGGGTTCCTTACCCCGGCACTGGTTGGTAGCCATGATCCGCAAGCACCAATTTTATTCCTATACCTCTATTTCGTACTCACCGGCTTAATGGCTGTCAGTCGCAAAAAAGGCTGGTGGGCATTGGCGATTCCGACCGTGTGTGGCGCTTTCTTATGGGTCTGCCTCTGGCTATTCGGGAGCCATTTCACACCCGGTGATAGCATCTATTTAGGCCTTTTCCTTATCGCAGTAAGCGCAACGGTCGTTGCCACCTCCAAACAGCAATACGATGCGGAATGTGCCGATATTACCGACCTATTCAAAGTCACTTCAGCGCTGAATTACCTGTCGCTAGGTGGTGCATTGCTCCTGATGGGTAGCATGACCGTCCATGCCGGATTCGGCGTGATGGAATGGGGTCTGTTCGGCATTCTTTCGCTAGGTGGCATTGGGTTGGCTTACGGCAACCAGAAGCTCTACGGTCTCGTGCCATGGATATCGATGGCGGTGAATGCCGTAATGCTGCTCGCATGGCACACTGCGGATGCCGGGGAACTCTCGATTACCAACACCACCTTTGGCGTATTGTATATTGCTAGCGGCTATCTGCTACAATCCCGAAGCGAAAGGCCGTTGTTATGGGCGGGCCTGACTTCTGCAGCAAGCCTCGGCTATTACTTGCTTGCCTATTATGCGCTACACACCACGACATTGGTGGCAGATATTCCGTCATTCTGGGGCGGGATGGCGCTGGGTTTCGCTATGCTCGGAACGTGTAGCGTTAAGAATATCCTGACGGAGGTGCCTGACGACCATCCGCAAAAGCAGCATATGCTTGCGATTTATTCTGCGACCGGCACCGCGTTTATTTCTCTGGCATTGACAATCGAGCTGCCACGCGAGTTCCTGTCCGTCGCTTTTGCACTCCAGTTGCTTGCCATCGTTTGGATCAACACCAAGATCGATGTCAAAGCCCTCCGCTATATTGCAGGCATTCTCGGTTGCGTATTTGGCTTCTTACTGCTGCCGCAGATATTATTGCTGATTCAGCTGACCGCTTATAGCCTCATGGAGGCCAAGCTGGCATTGCAGCAGGGCATTCCGATGGTGGATTGGCCACTCTTCCAACTTGGCTTACCGGCAGTGTGCTTTGTTGCGGCCAGCTACCTATTGCGCTCCACCAAGGATGATGGGCTGGTACGCGCCCTCGAAATCGCTGCCATCGCGCTGATTGCCGTGATGGGTTATTATCTCACCCGCCACGCCTTCCATGTTGATGAAAACGTGCTGTTCGTCAAAGCCGGATTCATTGAGCGTGGGGTGATCACCAATATCCTGTTTGTCTACGGCCTAGTCTGCCTCTGGATCGGTCGAAACTTTGCGCGGCAAGCAGTGGCACTGAGTGGGTTAGTGCTTGTAGGCATCGCAATATTCCGCATCACCTATTTCGACCTGATCGCCTACAATCCACTCTGGTCGGCACAAACGGTCGGCGATTCGCCCATCTTCAACGCCTTGCTGTTAACCTATGGATTGCCGATTCTATGGACATGGCGTGCCACCCAAGAATTGCCGCATCTGGGTAAATCTACTTGGGTGCGATATGCGCAGGTATTCATCTTGTTACTCGCCTTCGTGCTGCTCTCGCTGAGCGTGCGCCAATTATTCCATGGCACTTATCTAAATGGAACGGAAACCAGCAACGCGGAAATCTACAGCTACTCGGTTGCATGGCTGCTGTTCGGTGTGGGCCTGTTATTCTACGGCACACTTCGTGCAGATAAAATGATCCGTATCGCGTCGCTGGCAGTGATGATCCTTACGGTTGGAAAGGTGTTTCTCTACGATGCCTCAGAACTTGAAGGGCTGTTCCGCGTGTTCTCCTTCTTCGGCCTTGGCCTCAGCCTGCTTGGCCTTAGCTGGTTTTACACCCGGTTCGTATTCGGCGAACGCGACCTATTTCGAGATAAAAAATGACCGACAAAAAACCCACCGGGCTCCCCCGACTGATCAAAGCATTCGGCTATTCCTATGATGGTCTGAAAGCAGCCTATGCATCCGAAGCCGCATTTCGGCAGGAACTGGTGCTCCTCGCCGTGGGCGTTTCTACCGCCTGCCTGCTGGATGTGAGCGCCATCGCTCGCGCAGTGATGATCGGCAGCCTGCTGCTTATCCTGCTGGTAGAGATCATCAACACCGCCATCGAAGCTACCATCGAGCGCATTTCCGCCGATCAGCACCCACTCTCCAAACAAGCCAAAGACCTCGGTAGTGCAGCAGTGCTTATTTCTTTGGTTCACGCCACTGTCATTTGGGTAGTGATTCTGACTGGATAAAATCTATGCTCTATCTAGATCTTTGGCTGGCGTCATAAATTCAAACTCATAAACATACACCGACATCCCGAAGAATGCCGGTGCATCGACAAAAAACCTACTTCGTTGCGGCAGCTTTCAGCTTAGCAAGCGCACGAATTTTGACCCTGACGGAGGCGGGTTTTGCAGAGGCTTTCATCATCTCGCCGGTGGCGGGATTGCGAATCATCGTCCCTGCTTTGCGCGCTGGTACTTTGCGCAGCGCGACCTTGAACAGACCGGGGAACATAAACTCGCCCACGCCGTTCGGATGTACCGAACCCAACAGCAAGCCCTCAAGCGCACCGATCACCGCGCCCACTTGTGCGCGCGACAGGTCCGTACTTTCCGCGATGTGGCTCAGCATGGCCGATTTGGTCAGTTTGCTTTTCACGGGTTTAATCGACACGGCAGCCTTGGGTGCCGCTTTTTTCTTTGTCTTGGTAGCCATACTCATTCTCCTTCAGATTAAAAGATGTAGCCATCAACGTCAGATCAACCGTTGAAACGGTAACGTTTGATTAACGCAGCTAGCTAAGCACGAATTAGTATCGAGATTCCAGTTTTTTAACAAACCTGTTAGCTAAATACTCTGTTTGAGTAGCGTCGCGCGTAAGAGTTCTGCCAAAAGCATAATGCAGGGGTGATAAGGATTTCCATGCAAAGTCCAAATACCATGCTGCTATCTGGCCATCCTATCGTGAGGACGCCCATCAATCGGCTGAATCCACCGATAACGACGATGGTTGTTAGAAGTTGAAAACGCATCGTCTGTGATTCAATGCTGCGAATGGTGCTTAAAAAGCCAAGGCCGATGCCGAAGAGTAATCCGGAGAGGTAGCGGAAATGACTATCCAAATTTATTGAGCCGTTACCCAGAAATTGTGCGCCCGATAGCATTCCTTCAAGGCCCGCCACCAGCGGAACCATACAGGCCGCAATAACCATGGCCTGAAGTAGCCATTTTTCTGTTTTTAAACGCATGGCTGAATCCTGATATAGTCTGTAAATTTTCCAATGCGCGTCTTATTCGCGATGTGATGCAAAAGCGTCAGGGGACGGACATTACGAAATTGGAGCTGGAGCAGCGCGAAGTCAAATATTTAGCCTAGAAAGCACATTCTTCTCCCAATAAATAGCCACAATTCGCATAGTCTTGAAACTGCTTTGGGGGTCAAAATCAACGTGTTCTGAGATCGGGAAGCGATTAAAAGTGGTTGTAACTTGCTGGCGTTCTCAGTAATGAACCTGCCGCAACAGTGTGCAGTGTGCCGCCTTAGCTCAGCTGGTAGAGCACCTCATTCGTAATGAGGGGGTCGTAGGTTCGAATCCTATAGGCGGCACCACCGCGCTTTGGGCGGTGGGGGCGGCTATAGTTTGATGAGAACCTAAGTTCGACCCGGCGCTTAACGCGCTTTGCGCGTTTAGCAAGGGAGCGCAGGCGAAGCCGAGCCTATCCTATAGGCGGCACCATTTTCCTCTCAGGACTGCGCGAGGAAGTCGGAGCGCATTGAATATATCCCTTGCTTTCCGTAGGATTTACGGTAGAAGCCGCCCTGAGTCTTCTATTTCTTTGCATATGCCGGCTGCTTCTTGCAGCGTATCGACCGATACAGAACGATCCAGCCAATACGGGTCCCTACAGCGTTTGATTTAAGAGAAACCGGGTCTAACTTTCCGGTAGAAATCTCACCCACTGTTCATTTCGGGCGGTGGTTCATACGTCAAACTCACTGTCCAGGAGACACACATGGCTAACGGTACTGTAAAATGGTTTAACCCCACCAAAGGCTTCGGCTTCATTCAACCCGAAAGCGGCGGCGCCGATGTGTTTGTGCACATCACCGCACTCGAAAAAGCGGGCCTGCGCACCCTCGACGAGAACCAAAAGGTGTCGTACGAGCTGATTACCGATAAAGGTAAAACCTCGGCCGGGAACTTGAAACTGCTCGGTTAGTTTCGGCCCGCCTACTACCACACATAGCAATGCAACGAAGCGGTCGCTGACGCGTCGCGCGTGCTTGCCTACAAGGATGTATCATGGAAAATTTCGACACGCTCGGGCTGCCGCCCGAGCTCATGGGCGCGCTTGCGTACATGAAATACACCACCCCCACCCCCCTTCAGGCCGCAGCTATTCCGCCAGCACTTGAAGGCAAAGACATTTTGGGTTCGGCCCAAACCGGCACCGGCAAAACCGCCGCGTTCGGCATTCCGCTGATTGCAAAATTGCTCAACAACCCGACCGGCAGCGCATTGGTGATGACCCCCACGCGCGAACTGGCCGTACAGGTGATGGCAGCACTCGAGGATTTACTGGGCGAAGGCAGCGGCATTCACACCGCGCTGCTCATCGGCGGCGAACCTATGCCGAAGCAATTTTCGCAACTGCGCCGCAATCCGCGCCTGATTGTGGGCACCCCCGGCCGCATCAACGACCATTTGATGCGCCGCACCTGCAAGCTCACCGACACCAATTTCCTGGTGCTCGACGAAACTGACCGCATGCTCGATATGGGTTTTGGCATTCAAATCGATGCCATCGTAAAATTCCTGCCCGCACAACGCCAGACGCTCATGTTCTCGGCCACGTTCCCGCCGAACATTGTTGCCATGTCGCAAAAATACATGGCCAATCCGGTGCGTATCGAAGTGGGCAGCAACAACACGCCGATGGCGAGCATCAAGCAGGAAGTGATACCCGTCACCGAAACCGATAAATACGGCCAGTTGCAGGTGCAGTTGCAACAGCGCGAAGGCTCGATCATCGTGTTCGTGCAAACAAAGTTCGGCGCCGATAAAATGGCGAAAAAACTCTGCGCGCTGAATCACCGGGCCGATGCGATTCACGGGAATTTGAACCAGCGCCAACGCGATCGCGTGATCGCCGATTTCCGTGCGCAAAAATGCCGCATTCTGGTAGCGACCGATATCGCTGCACGCGGGCTTGATATTCCGCACATCGAACATGTCATCAACTACGACATGCCGCAATGCCCGGAGGATTATATCCACCGCATCGGCCGCACCGGCCGTAACGGCAAAGAGGGTGCGGCTGTGAACCTGCTCACCGGCCGCGATGGTGGTAAATGGCGCGCTATTCAACGTTTGCTGAACCCGGGCGAAAAACCGGTGGGGATCGCGGGCGAAAAACCGCGCTCGTACGCCAACGCCAAAAAGAAGAAATTCGGCAACCGCACATTCCGCTCTGGCCCTAATCGCTCGGCGGCATCGACTGGTGGGCGCAAGCAAGCGGCGTAGTTGCGCGCGAGCGTGCGGACTATTCTCATCGTGTCGTTACTTCACCGGCTTTGGTTGCTCAGCCGCATCAATCACCAGGATTTCACAATCCGTAATGGCGGTGAGGTACAGTTGCGCGGTGCCGGTGATTTCAGCGCCATCTCCCGCGCGTAAGCTTTGGCCGTTCACCGTGAAGCTGCCAAGTGACGCGAGCACATAGGCTTGATGCTGAATGACTTGCGTGAGTGTGGTGCCTGCCTGCACGCGGCCGCCGTAAATCGCCGCGTCGGCGTGGATGAACAATGCGCCACTTTGTGCATGCTGTTTCTGGCCCGACACCAGCACCGACAACGCCTCGCGCACCGGGGCTTTGGGGAAGGCGCGCGCGTCCCAGCGTGGGGTGACGCCCATTGCGTTCGGCTCGATCCAGATTTGATACAGCCGCGTGTCCTCGGCCTCGTGGTTGAATTCGGAATGGAATACGCCGGTGCCTGCCGACATCACCTGCACGTCGCCCGCGCCGGTGCGGCCGGTGTTGCCCATGCTGTCTTTGTGGGTGATGGCACCCTGGCGCACATAGGTGATGATTTCCATATTTTCGTGCGGGTGGGTGGCAAAGCCGCGGCTGGCGGCGACTTTGTCGTCGTTAATCACCCGCAAGGTGCCAAAACCCATGCGCGCGGGGTTGTGGTAACGGGCGAAACTGAAATGATGCCGCGCGTCGAGCCAGCCATGGTCGGCATGGCCGAGCGAGGTGTAGGGATACATGGTGACATGCCCGGTGGGGGCGGGTGAGGCGGCGGCATTGGCGTGTGCGTTCATGGGATGCTCCTGTCTGCTCAGGGGGATTACTTGATGCGTTATGTAATGCGCGGTGTGGCCATTTCAATCCATCGCCCGTGTCGACGGGCAAGCAGTGGCGGGTGAAAATGTGGCAATCTATGCAAGTGATCTTGGGGCAAAGTTGAAGTAGCTCCGCAAAAGTGAACCGGCCGACACCAACAATGTAAGGTTATGATGTCTTGCGTTGCAGCCATAACGGCAGCATGCGGCGCAGGGTGTGGTCGCGCAGGCGGTAATGGTGCCGCAGCGCCGCGCCGATATGGATGACCAGCAAACCCAGTGTGCCAAAGGCGAGCAGCTCGTGAATTTCCTTGAGCTGGTCGCGGGTGGCTTTGGCGTCGATGCCTGCGGGCATGGGGATGAACGGCACTTCGCCCAACCAGAAAAACACGGTGGGGTATTTTTGGCTGGCCGAGACCATGAGCCAGCCCGAAAGCGGCATGGCGATGATGAGGAAATAAAACACCCAATGCGCCGCCTTGGCCGCCAGTGCCTGGGCAGCAGGCATGGTGGCGGCTAGGGCAGGAGGTGTGTTCATAAAACGCCAGATGAGGCGAAACGCGCTGAGTGCCAGCACCGTGATGCCGATGGATTTATGCAGCACGTAACCGGTTGGGCGCAGGGAATCCGGCAAATCGCCCATGAAGAAGCCGAAGGGAATCATGAAAATGATACACAGCGCAATCGTCCAATGCAGGGTGACGGCGACGGAATCGTAACGCGTGAGCTCGGATGCGTGCACGCTTATTTCCCCGGCGGCAGCAGGTGGAACTCGGTCGAGATGGTCAGCGCCGTAGTGTCGCCCACCATGGGCAAAAATTGAGTGACGCCGAATTGCGAACGCTGAATCGTGGTGGTGGCCGAGAAGCCCAGCGCGTCGACCGCCATCATCGGGTTTTGGCCGCCGCCGTTGAAGGTGACGTCGAGCACGACTGGGCGCGTCATGCCATGCAGCGTAAGGTTGCCAGTCACTTTGCCGGTGGTGGCGCTGGTGGGTTCAACGGCGGTGCTCACAAAAGTTGCGGTCGGGAAATTGCCGGTATCGAACCATTGCGCGCCCTTCAGGGCGCTTTCCAGCTTGGCGCTGTTGGTGTCAATGCTGTTCATGTCGATGGTGATGTTCAGCTTGCTGTTTTCCGGCGCGCGCGCATCGAACTGCAAGGTGCCGCTGACGGTATTAAATCGCCCGAAATAGTTCGAGTAGCCGAGGTGACTGAGGTTGAACAGCACCGAGGTATGGCTGGCATCGAGCGTGTAGAGCCCGGATTTGAGGGTGCTGAGGTCGGTGCTCGGCGGCGTGGGCATCACGTTCTGGGCGTGGGCGGTAGCGCTTACGAGCAGCAAGGCAGCGGCTGTGGTGGCAAGAAGCATGCGGCGCATAAAAACCTCCGTAAATATCGATACACACTTCATAGGCCGACTGTCATACTTTTCCAGTAAAAATCCCGTAAGGCAATCGCCCTTGTAGCACCGAAGAAGTTGTGCTAACATGTACACATGCGTGCACAACCGAACACACCCAAACCAGCAACGACAACGATTACCATTCGTGTCGAGCAATCGATGAAGAATGATCTGGACAAGCTTGCTAACGCCACGCGTCGTAGCCGTTCCTTTCTATCGGCGGAAGCGATTAGAGCGATGCTTGAGAGGGAGATGGAGATTGTTCGCGGCATTGAACGTGGGCTTGCGGATATGCATGCCGGGCGTGTTGTTTCGCACGAACAGGCGATGAAGCGCGTCTATGCTACTATTGAGCGTGTGGCGCGTAGTAAGAAAAAATGACGTATCGTGTTAAATGGTCAAAAGACGCGCTGGACGCGCTTGATGACATTGCCGCCTACATAGCAACCGATAATCCCAAAGCCGCTAGTGCCCTAGCGGATGCTTTGTTTTCGGCCGCGATGCGTTTGGGAGAATTCCCTACAGGCAGGTTCGGGCGGGTTGAGGACACGTACGAAAAAAGCGTAAGCAATATGCCCTACATCATTGCCTATCATAAGCATGAAGATAATGCTGGCAAAAAGCGAATCACTATTTTGAACATCATCCATACCGCGCGTAACTGGCCAGAGGGTGATTGGCCGCGGGATTAGGGTTGCTCCAAACAAAACAGAGGCCCCCGTTAGGGAGCCTCTGAAGTGTCAAAGAAGTGCCATGTTAAGTGGCTACCGCATTGGGAATTTGACGACGAAAACGGGAAACCCGCCCGCCATCATCACGGGGGTGACATAGACAAGTTCGGCCGATTGAAACATTAGATCGGCCGTAACGCTGCCTGTGCGCCCGTGGATCTCGACGTGCAACGTTTGAACCAGCTCACCATCCAGGCTTTCTGCGCAGATCATGGCACTGCCATGCTCTACTAACAGCTTCACGGTGAATTGGTCGGTCGTGGCGTTTAATGCCGCGACGAGCGGTGGGCGACGGCCAGCAAAGCTGGCCTTCATAGGCTCAACAAGCGTTGCCGCACGGATTGCGTCACCCACCCGATCGAGGTAGGCGAAAAGCATGCCGATGTCGGTCGCGCCTGTCTGGCCACCCAGGTCGAACCCCTGACCCGGGCCGAATGGCGCTGCATGCCCGCCGGAACTCTCCGATGCAGCAGCGCCGCCCAGGAGTTCGTCGAACACCTTCGCCATTCGTTCATCGCCCAGATGATCGGCAAACGGATTGATATTGCCGCCAGCAGGAGTTTGCATCGGTTGCTGGTGATTCGCAGCAATAAACGCTTCGACCTTTGCGATCTCAACGTCGATGTCCGCGAAGCCAGCAGCATGGTCGAAAATGACAGCGCTGGAATACCTTCCGTTCTTCACTGCTTCCAGTAACAGAAGCAGCTGGTACGGATCCTCGTTCAGCAATCCCGGGTGTAGTTCCGGGGGAAGCTGGGTATAGTCAATTTGCATTCCCATAGTAAAAGCTCCTTCAACACAAGCGCGTGAACGCTTGCGCGTCCAAATCATCCCCAACCCAAGATAGGTTGATAGAAAAGGATGACAGGAACAGGGCCAGCGTAGCACAAAGTCCAGGGCTTCGGCCATGGGGGGAGGCGAAACTTCACGAAATTGTCATATACACTTGCTGCACTGCCTTGCGGGGCTGCAATGGGGCTTGCATCGGGCCTGCCAACCCCCTAAAAGCCGCGCCATGACAGAGATATCCAAGATTCGCAACTTCAGTATCATCGCCCATATCGACCATGGGAAATCGACGCTGGCCGACCGGCTGATTCAGGGCTGCAATGCCGTCGAGCTGCGCGACATGACGGCGCAGATGCT
>JBJXEM010000048.1:0-5920 GCA_046154225.1 Rickettsiales bacterium | reverse complement strand
GAATGAGCGACACCCGCCCATCGCCTAAAATGGTGGCGCCGGAGACACCCGCTACCGGGTCGGCGTTGGCTTCCAGGCTTTTGATGACCACTTGCTGCTGGCCCACCAGCTCATCCACCACCAGCCCCAGCTTTTTGTCACCAGCCTCGACCAGCACCATCAGCGCTTTGCTCGGGTTTGTTTCGGCATGACGGATGTGAAACAGGCGATGCAGGTAAATGACGGATATAAATTCGCCACGCACGTTGATGACATCGCTATGGCCGTCGACCGCGTGCACCGCTTCGGGCCGAGGGCGCAGGGTTTCGATGATGCTGGTGATCGGGATGATGTAAAACTCGGGCCCGACGCGCACGATCATACCGTCGAGGATGGCAAGCGTCAGCGGCAGCGACACGGTGAACAGCGCGCCCAACCCCGGCATATTCGCCACACGCACGGTACCGCCCATGCCCTCGATATTACGCTTCACCACATCCATGCCCACCCCGCGACCCGACACGTTGGTGACGACTTCGGCGGTTGAGAACCCGGCCATAAATATCATCTGGTCGATCTCTTCGGGGCTTGGGTTGGCTGCGGCGTCGATCAGGTTCTTTTCACGTGCTTTGGCCAACACCCGATCGCGGTTAATGCCCGCACCGTCGTCGCGAATCTCGATAATGATGCGCCCGCCACGATGATACGCCGACAGTTGGATGGTGCCCTGTGCGGGTTTGCCAAGCGCGACGCGTTGCGCTGGAGTTTCGACTCCGTGGTCGCAGGAATTGCGGATCATGTGCATCAGCGGGTCGGATAGTTGCTCGATAACGGTTTTGTCGACCTCGGTGTTTTCGCCGGTCATGTTTAGCTGTATATCTTTCGAGAGCTGCGCCGAAATGTCGCGCACGATGCGGGGCATGCGCGCGAAAATCGACTTCACCGGCTGCATGCGCACACTCATCACCGCTTCCTGTAATTCACGCGTGTGGTGCGATAACTCGTCGATGCCGCGCAGCAGCCCGGCGCATTGCTCGGGCTTGAGGTCGCGCGTTTGGTCGCGCAGCATGGCTTCGGTAATTACCAGCTCGCCCACCATGTTCACCAGACGGTCGATTTTTTCGAGGTCGACACGGATGGAGGTGGACTGCCCGCCCCGCGCCGCCGGTTCCGCCGCCGGATTATTTTGTGTTGCAGTGCTTGCTTGTGCTGCCAACGCGTTGAGCGGCGAACTGACCATTGCCACGCGCAGGTCACAATGATCCGTCACGAATTCGAATACCTCGCGTATTGCCGCTTCGTCTTTTTCGGTCTGAAGCTCAATACTCCACCGCAGATAGCAAGCGGTGGCATCGAGGGTTGCGAGCGACGGCACATGTTCGCTGTGCGTCGTGATTTCTGCCGTGCCCAGCCGCGCCAGTTCGCGCAGGATAAGGACTGGCTCGTTACCACTCGCAAACAAAGTCTCGTGCGGCTTGAACTCGATCCGCCACGTACATATCTGCGTGGGTGATGTAGCGTTTGCGGTGCTGGGTGCGACGCTCGCTTCGCTGGTGCTGCCGCCTGCTAAGCGCTCGAGTTCAGCCTTTACTTCGGCACCCAATTCAGCAGCAGGTTCGCGGTGTTCTTGCGCCGCCTGCACCATCTGCGTCACAATGTCGGCGGCATGAAGTAGGGTGTCTACCGCACCACGTGTAGCGGCTACACGGCCATCGCGCATCGCATCGAGCAGGGCTTCGAGCACATGCGTGAACTGAGTAATATAACTCAGTCCAAACGCGCCCGAGCCGCCTTTGATGGAATGCGCACAACGGAAAATCGCGTTGAGGTCTTCACGGTCGACGGCCGCGACATCGAGTCCCATCAGCCGCGTTTCCATGTCGGCCAGCAGCTCGAAACACTCGGTGATGTAGGTGGCGCGAAACTGTTCAAGATCGTTCATGCGGCCTCAGCTCCGGGGCAGACTTTTTTCACCACCTCGACAAGTTTTTCGGGGTTGAATGGTTTCACAATCCAGCCCGTCGCCCCAGCGGCTTTGCCTTCCTCTTTCTTGCTCGCATCGCCCTCGGTGGTGAGCATTAAAATCGGCGTGAATTTATACAGCGGGTTGGCACGCAGGGCACGTATCAGTTCGAACCCATTCATGTTCGGCATGTTCAAATCGGTAATCACGGCGTCGATTTTCAGCCCGCCGAGCGAGTTGAGCGCGGCTTTGCCGTCTTCGGCTTCCATCACCTCATAGCCGGCGCTTTTCAGTGTGAACGACACCATCTCGCGCATGGTTTTGGAATCGTCGACAGCCAGTATGCGTTTGACCATGAGTTACTCCTGCGTGAGGGATGGGGTGATGAGATGGCCAAAGCCCGACTGTACCAGCAGGCGCTCCATCGATTCAGGAGGCGATTGAATGTGCAGGCTGCCAGAAGTTTCCGCCATGGTTTTCGCCAATGAAATCATCAGCTGCAGGCCGGGGGTTGTCATGACCATCACCTCGCAGGCATCGAGCAGGCATGGGCCGCCGTTGCGGGCCATCTCTTTTAATGACGTCGCAAGCTCATCGGCCGTTTCAATGGTTAGGTGGCTTGGCAAGGTAAAAACCGACTGCCCTGCGCTTGGCTGCGGCTGTAAAGTAACGGCGGTCATCGCTTCTGACATATTCCCCCCTAGGTTGTAGCGTATTTAGGTTGCAATAAAAATAAAATGCAACCATAAATTGCATGAAGGGTGAAAATAAATGGCACAACATCGTACTATCGAATCTGTGAATGAGGGTATTAGCTGCTTTCAGCCTGCTGCTCTGCCGACGAATGAAGCGGCGCGACTTGCATCACTCGAGTCCTACAACATTCTAGACACTCCACCAGAAGTTGTGTTCGACCGGCTGACGCGCATGGCGGCGCAGCGGTTTCAAATGCCTATTTCACTGGTTTCTTTGCTCGATCAGGAGCGCCAGTGGTTCAAATCGCGCTTCGGGCTATCTGCCACGGAAACCCCGCGTGATTATGCATTCTGTGCGCACGCGATTTTGCAGTCCGAAGTGATGGTGGTGCACGACACGCTGGAGGATCCGCGCTTTGCTGGCAACCCACTGGTCACTGGCAACCCCGACATCCGTTTCTACGCCGGCGCGCCGCTCGTCACCGCCGATGGTCTCGCGCTTGGCACTGTGTGCGTGATCGACCGCGTGCCGCGCCCGGAGTTTAGTGAAGATAACCGCCGCGAACTGGTCGAACTGGCCGCCATCGCCGCCGATGAAATCGAGCTGCGTCGCGCTATGCAGCGTGCAAAAGTTGACCTGGTTGCGCTGCGTGAAGCACAAGTGCAGCTCGACGAAACGCGCGTGCAGGCCGAACGTATCGCGCAGGAAAAATCGCAGTTCATCGCCAACATCAGCCACGAGTTGCGCACGCCGATGAATGGCATTCTCGGCATGGCGTATTTGCTGGGAGACACAAGCCTCAACCCCGTGCAGCGCGAGTATATCGACACCATCAACCACTCGGCGCAGAATTTGCTGCTGCTGTTGAACGATGTGCTCGACATGTCGAAAATCGAAGCGGGTGAACTGGTGCTCGACACCACCGCTTTTTCCATCGGCACCAGCTTCGTCCAGACCATTAAGCTTTTGAAGCCGCTTGCCGACAAACGTTGCAGCCGCTTGTTGACTGAAGTCGATTCATCGCTTCCTGAAATGGTAATTGGCGACTCGGTGCGTTTTGCCCAAATTGTCACTAACCTTGTGGGCAACGCCATCAAATTCACGGGCAACGGAACCGTTGAAGCGCGGCTGGGTTATCATGCCGAACGGGGCACCATCACCTGCGATGTACGCGATAACGGCATCGGCATTCCGGCTGAAAAACAAAGCGCGATTTTCGAAAAATTTGTGCAAGGTAACGCGGCTATTACGCAAAAATACGGGGGCACGGGCCTGGGTCTCACCATCACCAAGCAACTCGTCGTCATGTTGGGTGGCGAGATTGGGTTTACCAGCAGAGAAGGAGAAGGCTCGCATTTTTGGTTTACACTGCCGGTGCGACTGCCACAGCAAACGCAGCAAACGCAAGTATCGCGAGCATTCATTGCGCCGAAACAAGGGCAGGTGCCGGTGGAAACTGCACGCATTCTGGTTGCCGAAGACCATCCGGTGAACCAGTTATTTCTGGTCAACGTGCTTAAAAAATTCGGTGTGACCCATATCGACGTGGCTGAGAACGGTCTTGAAGTAATCGAAGCCATGCAGACTCTGACCGGTGAATCCGGCAAACCTTACGACGCAATTTTTATGGATTGCATGATGCCGGAAATGGACGGGTACGCCGCCACCAAATGCATCCGCGAAAGCGAACGCGAGCAGGGTGAGGCGCAGCATATTCCGATTATCGCGATGACTGCCAATGCGCTCTCGGGCGATCGCGAAGCCTGCTTTGCCGTCGGCATGGACGAGTATCTCAGCAAGCCTCTGCAGCCCGAACGCTTGCGTGAAATGTTGCAGCAATGGTTTATTCTGCCCTACGCAACAGTATCGCAGCCGGAACCGGTACATACTGCTGATGCCTCAAGCCCGCCGATGGATGTCGCGCGCCTGTTGATGGTTACCGAGGATTCCACAGAACAGGCAGAGCTGCTGGCGCTGTTTTTGAATATTTCAGATCGCTTTCTGAAAACCATGCGTACGGCGCGCCGCGAGGAAGAATTTTCTGACTGGAAAGCTGCCGCACATAGCCTGAAAGGATCGGCTGCAAATCTAGGCATGAAGCCGCTTGAAGCACTCTGCCGTAGTGCCGAAAAAGCTGCCAGCGCTACCTATGGCGAGCGCAGCATGTTGCTGCAGCAGATTGAATCGGAAATGCAGCGTATCCGTCAGTTTATTGCGCAGCAATTTGCCATGCCTAAAGCGTAGGAGGAATCATGCAATCGTCCGACCCCGCCATTCAGACACGACTACTCGCCTCGCCGATATTGATTGTCGAGGACAACGAAATTAGCAGTATTTTTTTGCAAAAAACGTTGCAGCAATGTGGCTTCACCAAACTCACGATGGTGTCCAGTGCCGAAGAGGCGCTCACCACACTGGAAACGCTACGGCCGGAACTGGTGATCCTCGACCTCATGCTGCCGGGCATGGACGGGTTCGAATGCTGCAGCAAGATTCGTGCGCAATCGCGCTTTCGCGATTTACCCGTGCTGGTGCAAACCGCCATTACCGAACCCGAACTTCGGGTCAAGGCGTTCCAGCATGGGGCCACGGATTTCATCAGCAAACCGGTCTATCCGCAGGAGCTGGTGGCACGGGTGATGGTGCATCTGGAGAAGCGCCATGTTACCAAAATCCTGACCCAATATCGCGATCGCACCGCACGCGAGCTGGAGAGCGCCCGCCTGCTGCAACAATCGATTTTACCAGGTCGGCGTGAGATTGAAAATATCCATGAATTCTGCGGCCTCGACGTGGCCGCGCATTACCAGCCTTCGTCGGAAATCGGGGGCGATTTCTGGGGCATGAAACGGCTGTTTCCGCATCAGGCGGCATTCTGGCTGGTGGATTTCGCGGGCCACGGTGTTGCGTCCGCACTCAATGCATTCCGCCTTGATGCCTACCTCAAAGAACATTCGCTCATTGCCTCGCGCCCCGGCGACTACATGGCGCTGCTCAACGAAAAATTGCTGCAGCTATTGCAGCGCGGCCAGTTCGCCACCATGTTTTACGGCATCGTCGATACGCAGAGTGATCGATTATATTACGCCTGCGCCTGCACGCCGCATCCCGTCATTGTGCGCGCGGAGACAGGCCATGCGCAAATCCTCAATGGGTGCGGCAACCCGATGGGTATCGGCATCCATGCCTACGCTACGCAGGAAACCACGTTCATGCCCGGCGACAGTTTATTTTTCTATAGCGACGCACTGATCGAAACCCCAAACGCAGCAGGTGTATTCC
>JBJXEM010000047.1:0-7126 GCA_046154225.1 Rickettsiales bacterium | reverse complement strand
GCGGCTTCCATCACGAACTGGGTCATTTTTTCAAGCGCGCGGGTTTCAATCTGGCGCACCCGCTCGCGGCTGATTTCGTAGCGCTGGGCGAGTTCTTCGAGGGTGACGGATTGCTCGTTCAGTTGCCGTTGCAAAATAATGTCGCGTTCGCGCGGGTTCAGGCTTTCCAGCGCCTGCAGCATCAGCTCGCGTTTCTGGCCGTAATCTTCCGATTCGGCGAGGCGTTCTTCCTGGTTGTCTTCGGGGTCGGCCAAAAAATCCATCCACTCGGTGTCCGAGTCGCCGCCTTTACCACCCACGCGGGCGTTGAGGTGCTGGTCGTGCGCACCCATGCGGCTGTCCATGTCGATCACGTCTTGCTCGTTCACGTTAAGCTCGCTCGCGATGATGCGAATTTCGTCGGGCGTGAGCACCTTGCCGTCATCCACCGTTTTCAGGCGTTTACGCATTTTCTTCAGGTTGAAAAACAGTTTTTTCTGCGCGGCGGAGCTGCCCATTTTCACGAGGCTCCACGAGCGCAGCACGAATTCTTGGATGCTCGCGCGAATCCACCACATGGCATAGGTAGAAAGGCGGAAGCCCTTCTCGGCATCGAATTTTTTCACCGCTTGCATGAGGCCGATATTGCCCTCGGCGATCAGTTCGCTGATGGGCAGGCCATAGCCGCGATAGCCGCTGGCGATTTTAGCGACGAGGCGCAAATGGCTGGTGACGAGCTTGTGCGCCGCGTCGTAATCGGCATATTCGGCCCAGCGTTTGGCCAGCATGTATTCTTCGTCGGCCGAGAGAATCGGGAATTTCTGGATTTCCTGCAAATAGCGGCGCAGGCCGCCATCGGGCGAGATGACAGGTAAGGGCGCAAGCGCGCGTGGTGTAGCCATAAAAAACCTTTGTAGTGGGTGCGGGGAACGCCCGCGTGCATGCCAGATTTTTTGCTTTTACTTGTAAGCAATCTATACGGCTTCAGGCATGAAAAGTCAAGGTGGCCAGCGCGTTTTCAAGGGCCTGCAGGTCCGGCGGCAGGGGGCAGGAAAACTCCATAAATTCGCCGGTTTTCGGGTGGGTTAGGCGCAGTTCGGCGGCGTGCAGCGCCTGGCGATTAAGCATTTGTAATACGGCTGCGACCTCCTCGGGCACACGGGTTCCACCGGCCTTCAGGCGATTGAGTCGCGTGGCGGTCGTCGCGCCGTAGACCGGATCGCCCACGAGCGGGCATTTGGCATGCATCATATGTACGCGGATTTGGTGGGTGCGGCCGGTATCGAGTTCGCAGTGGATTTTGCTGGCCAGCGGCGTGATGCTGCCGGGTGCATGGTAAGTCGCGTCCGTGGTATAATGCGTCAGCGCATAACGCCCGTTTTCTATCACTGCCATCTGCCGTCGATGACGCGGGTGGCGCGCCAGCGGTGCCTCGATTTCACCGTCGCGCGGGTTCAGTGCCATCCAGGTGAACGCCACATAGTGGCGCTTCAGGGTGCGCGCCTGTAGCTGCGTCGAAAGCGATTGGTGCGCCGCGTCGTTTTTTGCGACGACCAGCAGGCCCGAGGTTTCCTTGTCGATGCGGTGCACGATGCCCGGCCGCGCCACACCGCCAATGCCCGACAGCGAATCGCCGCAATGAGCCAGCAGCGCATGCACCAGCGTGTCGCCGCGCGTACCGGCGGCGGGGTGCACCGTCATGCCGACGGGTTTGTTGATGACGAGAAATTCTGCATCCTCATACACCACGTCGAGCGCGATGGAGCTGGGCGTAAGGTCGAGCGCCACTGTTTCCGGTTCCAGCAGCGCATAGGTTTCGCCGAGTTTTACTTTGCCCGTAACGCTGGTGAGTGTTTTGCCTGCCCGCGATACGCCGCCCGCTTCGATGATTTGCTGCACCCGCGCGCGGCTGAGTTGGGGCAGGGCAAGGCTCAGGAATTTGTCGAGGCGCAGGCCTGCGAAATGTTCGTCAACACTGGCAAAGTGCGTGCTCCCTCCCCCATAGGGGGAGGGTTGGGGTGGGGGCGTTATGGGCACAGACTCTGCCTCATTTCGGCCCCCACCTAACCTCCCCCCTAGGGGGGGAGGAATAGTGCCGCGTTTGTTTTTGCCTTGGCTCATGCAGCCAGTTTCGTGGTCAGCTGCGCGTGATTCACGCTGCCTTCAGGCCCGAGGGCGGCGACCGTCGGCGTGGCGTTGGTGAGGCACAGTTTGGCGATGCGCGTCATGTCGGCGGCGCTCACGGCGTCGATTTGCTGCAGCAATTCCTCGGCCGTGCGGTAGCGCCCATACACATGAATGTGCCGCGCCATCCACTCGACGATCGAACCGGTCGATTCGCGCGTCATCACCACGTTTGCTTTCAACTGGTTTTTGGCGCGCAGCAATTCGGGCTCGCTCACGCCGCCTTGCATGCTGGCCAGCACTTCGCGAAGCGCTGCTGTCAGCTCGGCTAAATGCTGCGGTGTGGTGCCCGCATACATGCCCAGCACCCCCACATCCTGATAGCTCGACGCGAAAGCCGACACGGTGTAAGCCAGCCCGCGTTTTTCGCGGATTTCCTGAAACAGGCGGCTCGACATGCCGCCACCTAAAATGGTCGCGAAAATTTGCGCGGCGTAATAATCGGCGTCGGTAACAGCGACGCCCGGGAACCCGAGCACCAGCTGCACCTGCTCCAGTTCTTTCTCGAGCGTTTTCTCGCCGCCCACATAACGCGCCTGCGGTAAGGGGTTTTTTTGCTGCGTGTTTTTTTGCGCAGCAAAGTACGTAGAAATAACGCCCGCCATCGTCGCGTGATTTACATCGCCCGCACCGGCAATCACCAGCCGGTTGGGTTGGTAATGCTTCGCCACATACTGCAGCAAATCTTCGCGACTGTACTTCGCGACATCTTCGGGCTTACCCAAAATACTTAAGCTAAGAGGCTGGCCCGCATAGGCCATTTCCTGAAACAAATCGAACACGAGGTCATCCGGCGAATCCTGGTGCATGGCAATTTCCTGCAGCACCACTTCGCGTTCGCGCTCCAGCTCGTTGGCATCGAATACCGAATGCGCAACGATATCGCACAACAAGGCCAATGCTTCGTCGGCATATTCGCGCAGCACTTTGGCGTAATACACCGTGTGTTCGTGGCTGGTATAGGCATTCACGTTGCCGCCCATGCGGTCGAAATCCTCGGCAATCTGGCGCGCGTTTTTGGTGGCGGTGCCTTTGAACGCCATGTGTTCCAGCAAGTGCGACAGCCCGCCTTCACGCGGGCCTTCGTGGCGCGCACCCACATCGACCGCAACCGCGAACGCCGCCGTCAGGCAACCAGGCAAATGCTCGCTCGCGATGCGCAGGCCGTTATCCAGTGTGGTGAGTTGATAGGTCATAGCGCGCCTATATAGCGCGCCACATCGCCCGCGTCACGGCCAATGCGCGTGATGCGTTCGGGTCGATCATAGAGGTCGGCGAGATGGGCGGGCAGTGCGGGCGTCAGGCCAGTCGCCTCGCGCACCGCATCGGGGAATTTGGCCGAATGCGCGGTGGCGAGGGTGACGGTGGGGCCAAGGGGGGGGCCAAGGGGGCACAATAATTTATTGTGCCCCCGGTGCAATGCCTCCGTCGCGGCGACGCCTACGGCCGTGTGCGGGTCGAGCAACTGGCCGGTCGTGGCATAAATGGTGCGGATTTGTGCGAGGGTCGCCGCATCGTCCACCGCGTGAGCCGCAAACATACTGCGTAAATCCGTATGCTGCGCCGGGCTGAGGGTGAGGGATTTGCTGGCGCTGAATTCTTCCATACGCCCGGCCATGCGCGCGCCGTCGCGCCCATGTAGGTCGAACAGCAGCCGCTCGAAATTGCTGCTAATGTCGATATCCATGCTGGGGCTGAGTGTGGGCCTGACGCCGGTTTGCGCGTAGGTGCCGGTGCCCACCGCGCGCGCGAGGATGTTGTTAGCGTTACTGGCGATGACGAGTGTGCCCATGGGCAGGCCCATTTTTTGCGCCATGTAGCCCGCAAAAATATCGCCGAAATTGCCGGTGGGTACACAAAAATTCACCCGTCGCGCCGGGGCGCCGAGCGCGAGTGCAGCATAAAAATAATACACAATCTGCGCCATCACCCGCGCCCAGTTGATGGAATTGACGGCGAGTAAATTGATTTCGGCGCGCAGTTTCTCGTCGGTGAAAAGTTGCTTCACGATGGCCTGGCAATCGTCGAACGTGCCGTCGACGCCAAGTGCATGCACATTCGCATCGGGTACCGTTGTCATTTGTTTGCGCTGTACTTCGGATGTACGGCCCTCGGGGTAGAGAATCACGATGGCGATGTCGCGCCCGGCGCAGCCTGCGATGGCGGCGGAGCCCGTGTCGCCCGAAGTGGCCCCTAAAATGACGCTGCGTTTTTTTTCGCCCTTGAGTGCATGTTCCAGCAAATGACCGAGCAGTTGCAGCGCGAAATCCTTGAAAGCCAGCGTGGGCCCGTGGAACAATTCAAGCAGGAAATGGTCGTGGCTGAGTTGCGTGATGGGCGCGATAGCGGCGTGGCGGAAATTGCCGTAAGCGGCAGCCACCATGCGCGTGAACTCCGCGCGCGAAACAAAATCGCCGACGAAGGGCGTCATGATTTCGACCGCGAGTTCGGTGTAGCTCAAGCCCGCCATGGCCGAAATATGCTGCGGTGAAAATTGCGGAATGGATTGCGGCACATACAACCCGCCATCGCTCGCCAAGCCCGCCAGCAACGCGCCGCGGAAATCAAGAACGGGGGCCGAACCACGGGTGGAGATATAGCGCATGCGAGGGGTTTAGCGTGGTTTGCCGCACTTGTCATGCTGAACTCGTTTCAGCATCCATCCACGCGCCGTCTGGCGCGGAGAAACTAAGGCATAGCAAGTTATGAAGCAGGGACATTCCGGCGCAGACGCGCCTTTGATGGATCCTGAAACAAGTTCAGGATGACGCCTCATTGGGCGCAAGAAAACCTAACGCAACGTCAGCCGCAAATTGCAGGCAATGCTTGAGGTGGTGAGCGCATACACGGCGGTTGGATAAGCGCCCGTGTAACAGGCGGTACCAAAGAATGTATCGGTTTGTAGCACGCCAGTGGAGGGTTTGCCGTCGTCAATCTTGGTGTCGATATTCCATGCTTCTTCGGGCTTCAGCGCAGGATTGCGAAATTGTGCTCCCCCACCGACACCAAAAATAAGTTGATTGCCGTTGGAGTCACTGGAAAAATTCTCCCCGTAGGAGCCGGTATACGCTACGTACACCAAAAAGTAGCCAGAACTACTGATGCGGCCTTGCGGTGAAGTCGTTCCGGCTATTAGGACAGCGCCTGCCTGCCCGTTATATTGTCCTTCAATCAGCCCCGCGTTGGCAAGCTGCTGCCAGGCACGGTTGGGTTCGGAATTAATCCTCGCCAATGTGTAGCCCAGTATCTGGCCGTCGCCATTGCCGTTACAGGTTTTAGCATCGGTGGATGTGGCGTCGTAACAGGCATTGTCGTTGCCCGTTGTGCCGCCCGCGATGCCCCAGAAAGCGGTGGCATTCGTCATGTCGCCGGGCAGGGCAAAATACTTGTCGCGAAAAGTATTGATGGATGTTTGGTAGCGATTGAAATCAGTGGTGACGCTGCGTAACTCCGCCGCGCGGATGAGGGATTGGCCGGAGAGGATGCCGCCCGTCAGCAGCCCGAGAATGACCAGCACAATACTCAGCTCAACTAAACTAAACGCGTGGCGTGGCGTGGCGTGGCGTGGAATTTTCATGCGCTAAGCATACTATTTTTTCCGGTGGTAGACTACAAAAATCACCAACATCCCAAGCGCGATGCCGTACCAGGTGAGGATGTAACTGAGATGGTCGTTGCGCAGGCGAATGATGCCGTCGGACGGCACCGGCAAATGCGTGACATCCTGCGTGCCCACCACGTCGAGCATCGCGGGAACGACGTTTTCGAGTTTGGCATTCGCGGCCATTTCTGCCATGTCGCGGCCGAACCAGAGGTTGCGCTCGGGCTGGTTTTTGGGGGTGAACGTGCTGCGTTCGGGGCCGACGCGCAGAAGGCCATCAACCGTGGCACGACCTTTTACTGAGGTTTCAGGGCGTTTTTCGGCGTCTTTTTTCTGGGTGGGTACCCAGCCGCGATTCACCAGCAGCACTCGCCCATCGGTGAGCTTCAGCGGGGTGATAACCCAGTAACCCACCGTGCCTTTGAAATAGCGCGGCAGCAGCGTGAATTCGACATTCGGCACCCATGTGCCCTTGATGCTGACGCGGCGGAATTCGAGCGGTTTTAGTTCCGTTTCGGTGGCGGGAAGGATGATTAATGGCGCATCGGTATTGGCCTGCGCGATGGTGGCAAGCAGGTTTTCTTTCCATTGCAAACGCTGCACCTGCCACGTGCCAAGCCCGAGGGTGACGGCGAGGCCCGTAATAAAAAACAGCCACGCGACGGGGCGCGGTTTATGGAAGCGGATCATCGGATTTTTCCTTCAGAAGGGCGAGGCGGTATTCGAGCGTGACCAGCAATGTTTTGAAAATCCGCAGCACGACAATGCACGCAATGAACGTGAACGGCACCCAGATGAGGGCATGCAACCACAGAGGCGGCGCGAAATGATATTCAACGAACGCCGCCAGTCCCATCACCAGAAACCCAACAATGGTGATGGCAAAAAATGCCGGGCCGTCGGCGGAATCGTGATGCTTCAGCACCAGTCCGCATCCGCACTGGTCCACAATTTGCAGCGGGCTTTTGAACAATGGCCCCACCCCACAGCGCGGACAGCGCGGGCGCAGCAATTGAGCAAGCAGTGAACGCGTTTCCATGCCCGCATCCTTCGCTGATTTTGCCCGTAGTGACAAGTGAATGGTTTGTTAGCCGACTCAGACTGTAGCGGTTTGAGGATCGTGCGTAGGCGCGATGGCCGCGCCGAGCCGGAGCGCGTTAGCGCGAACGAGGGGGAGCGAAGCGGGGGCAATCTATGCTTGCCCCCACGCGGCCATAGGCCGCCACTCAATACTAGGGGCTATTCCATCTAAGCGGGTCTGCTAGGATGGAAATATGTACGAGAGAAGAAGCCGTCTAACGCCTCGCCAGCAAGGCAAGCTGATTGAGCATTTTGTGCTTGGCGCGACGGCGCGTGCGACCA
>JBJXEM010000046.1:0-22745 GCA_046154225.1 Rickettsiales bacterium | reverse complement strand
AGAACACTTCCTTGTCCGAGAATTTCATGCCCGCGCGGGTTTCGAGTACGGCGAGAATCATGGCCAACCGCGCCGAATCGAACCCGACCGTTGCGCGCCTAGGTGTGCTCATGCCCGAGGGCGACACGAGGGCCTGAATTTCAACGAGCAGCGGCCGTGTGCCTTCCATTCCGGCGAACACGGCGGCTCCCGAAACCGAATGCTCGCGCGTGTGCAAAAACAGCGCCGAGGGGTTGGCGACTTCCGACAGACCGGTGTCGTTCATCGCGAACACGCCAATTTCATCCGTCGCGCCGAAGCGGTTTTTCACCCCGCGCAGAATGCGGTAATGCTGGCCCCGGTCGCCTTCGAAATACAGCACGGTATCGACCATATGCTCGAGCACGCGGGGCCCGGCGATTTGCCCGTCTTTCGTCACGTGGCCGACCAGAATGAGTGCAAAACCCCGCGATTTGGCCGCGCGGATGAGTTCGTGCGCACTGGCACGCACTTGCGCCACGGTGCCGGGGGCGGATTCGATATTATCGACAAACATGGTCTGGATGGAATCGATCACCACCACATCCGGCGCGTCGTTTTTGTCGATGCTGCTGAGAATATCGCGCACCGACGTGGCGGTGGCCAGTTGCACCGGCGCGGTTGAAAGCCCCAGCCGCTGGCTGCGCAATTGGATTTGTGCGAGCGATTCTTCGCCCGAGATATACAGCACGCGGCGTTTTATTCCTCCCCCCATCGGGGGGAGGTGAGGAGGGGGGCTGCCAGCAAGCGCAGCATGTGGGGTTGCCCCCCTCCCATCCTCCCCCCGACGGGGGGAGGGGTTTTCACCACCCGCCAGAATGCCCGCCGCCTGCAGCAACAGGGTCGATTTGCCGATGCCCGGGTCGCCGCCCAATAATATGGCGGAGCCTTCGACCAGCCCCCCGCCCAGCACCCGGTCCAGCTCATGAATGCCCGTAGGCGCGCGCGTATGGGGGCTCACGGCGTCGCTGAGGCTACTTATCTCTAACCCTTTGCTTTTACCGGGCTTCAAGCCCTTCGGCGTGGCCGTCGATGCTTCTTCCACAATCGAATTCCACGCCCCACACGCATCGCACTTGCCCGCCCATTTGGCATGCACTGCGCCACATTCCTGACAGACGAATTGGGATGATTGACGGGCCATCTTCATAATTCCGTAACGTTTGCCGCGTAAATACTCTAAGATGAGTCAACCCCGTAGCATAGCCGAACCACGTGACCAATGAATAATATCGCCAGCCTCGACCATAACGCCCAACTGCCGCTCACCGTGAGCGTGCTCGACGATGCCGATGTGGATGGCAACCGCCGCCTACGCATCGAGATCAACACCCGCATGATGAAGTCGCCGTCGTCGAACCTGCTCGACGCACAGGGCCATTTTCGTCAGGGCTTGAAGGTCGTCGCCGACGGAACGCCGGTCACCACCCATGTGATTGACGACCGTCTCCACCACCAATTTCTACTCGATGTTGTCGTCCCCAATAGCGCCAGCACATTGAGCCTGCAAATGTACAACCAGCCGGTGAGTACGCTGGTGCAACATGCAGGCACCTGGCAGCCAGAACCCACCACCACCAACGAACGCATGACAGGGACCGAGCTGCGTATTCTGTCGACCTCCGAAGTGTGCCCCCCCAACGTGCCCGCCAATCGCGAGTTATTTAAAGGCTTCGACCCCGCAAAACACGCGCCGATTACTGATCTGCATACGCACTCATCGGCGCAACTGAGTGATGCTAAACTCATAGAACTCGCACTGAAACACAATCTCGATTACCCGGTGGAGCTTCTGGAGCGACTGGGCATTACGTTTACCGAAAAGGAACGTGAAAAGATTAAAGAAAAGGGAGGGTTCGGCCTCAATTTCGATCCGATGCGGCATGAGGGACTGGTTTGCGAAGTCCAGAATGAAAAATGCGATGTGATTCCTCTAAAAGCGTTAACGGAGAAGCATCTAGCGCGGCTGCAATATCAACTAAACATCCCGCAGGATGTCACGATGGTTTTCAGCGAGTTTGATCGTGAATTCTACCGCTTCGTGAACCCTATCGTGAAAAACCCTGCCGTTACCCACGACATGCTGATGGAAATAGGTCGTAGCTATGCCGAACAGGGCGTGCGCTATGCCGAGCTATCGACTGCGTCGATGCTCAACCTCGACCCTCAAGGCGAGCCTACCTGGTTCAAGGAAATGATCGCGGCGACAGCCGAGGTCGAAAAGGAATACGGCGTTCAGCTACGCTACCTCGTCGGCATCCCGCGGACCTTCACACCAGACCGGATCATGACCGAGCTCGAGAAAATTAAATACGCTGCACGGCACCCGCTGATCGCCGGGGTAGACATGCTCGGTTACGAATCGAACCCCACCAGCCACTTTACCAGCCCGCTCGCGCACATCGCACAGTGGGCTAAAAAACCGGAGTCCGAATTACAAGGCAATGGCTGGAATTTCCTGCGCGATTTTACCATTCGTATTCACGCAGGCGAGACCAACAAAAACACAGGTAACGTTGCGGCAGCTGTAGGCATCGCCGAAAAATACGGCGTAAAAGTCCGTGTCGCGCATGCGCTCAATGAGATAAAAAACGATGACCTGAATGAAAAAATCCGGCGTCTTTCGTCCACAATTCCCCCACAACTATCGATGGAGTTTTGTCCCGATTCCAACATCGGCTATAACAACGTCCAAAGCTTACTAGAAGTCCCCTTCAAGCGCTGGCTTCAATGCTGCAAATCATGGTTCTTAGGAACTGATGGAGGCGGAGCTATTCAAACAAGCCCTATCCAACTTGCGCTTTCAGCGCTTTCGGGTGGCGTTACCCTTAAGCAGCTCGAAGGGCTTCGCACGCGTGAAGAGGCCTTTATTGCTGAGCGACAACAGGCGTTCGATGAGAAAACAAAAGCCTTTCATTCGCTATACGAAACCAAAAAAGAGGGGCCTGCGCAGGCCCCTGATGACGCATTTCTGGCGGGACTGAAAGACCATCTTGAAGTCGTCAAAAAAAGCAGCAAACTCGATCCGTTCCAGCCAGAACTTCCTCCTGAATTTATCGGTAAAACCCCTATTCTTATTGCAGGCGCGGCGACAGATTCCTGGGGGGATTTGGATGAAGGCGCGCGTAAAGAAGTAGCCGCGTGCCTGCGCATGCTGGTTGCTAGCGTTGACCCGAAAAAAGCCTATTTCGTGGTAGGGCGTAGCAAGCGCGAGGGGGTTGTTGCGGCGTTGGATGAAGCAGTGCTCGAATATAACCGCGACCCTGCGCACAAGGAAAAACTGCTTGTTTTGGCGCTAAGCACGGCCAATGCTACCGAACATGCCGAGTCGATTCACACCATTATTCCGCAGCCCGGCGGCAAAGACCAGGTGGCGGAAAACACCATTAAATTCATGAGCCAGAGCGAACTACACAGCAAAAAGAAGGGACTCTGTGTTTTCTTCGGCGGTAAAACAACGACCAGCGACATGATCAAGCAATGCGCCGATTCGCGTGACATCAGTTACCTGCTGATGGATTCTGCGGCTGGCGCCAGTAAATCATGGGCACCGAAAACCATGGATAAGCGCAAATTCAGTAACTGGCAGAGCTTTATTCCACGGGTGGCCGAGACGTTCCCGGTGCGTGATGGCATGGACAAGCAGGAAATTTTTCGTGATGAGATTAACCCGTTCGATCACCAGCAACTGCGTGGCATCGAGGAAACAACCCGCGGTGATCGCAGCTTTCGTGACTTAGTAGCTGGCAACGTGCGCGATAGGCCAGTGGTCACTGTTCCCAGCGCCTAACTCGCCTTGCGCCCCTCGACGTGAATCGGCCCCTGGCTGCGGCCATGGACGAACTGGTCGACATAGGGGTTGCCGGAATCATCAATTTTTGCCACCGGGCCGTCCCAGATGATTTTGCCTTCGTAGATCATGGCCACGCGGCTGGCGATTTTGCGCACGCTGCCCATGTCGTGGGTGATGGTGACGGCGGTCGAGCCCAGTTTTTTCACGCAAGCCACGATCAGGTCGTTAATCACATCGGCCATGATGGGGTCGAGGCCCGTCGTGGGCTCATCGAAGAAAATGATTTCCGGGTGGGCGGCAATGGCGCGGGCCAACCCGACGCGTTTTTGCATACCGCCTGAGAGTTCCGACGGTAATAAATCCGCGACTTCCGGGCTGAGGCCCACGGCTGCCAGATTCTCAACGGCGATTTCCTTGAGGTCTTTTTTGCTTAAACTATGGTCGCGCTGGGCGACGGCGAAGGTGATGTTGCGCCATACTGGCAGCGAGTCGAACAACGCGCCGCCTTGAAACAGCATGCCGATTTTTTGTAATAGCGGCTCACGCTCGCGGAAATCCATGTGGGTTACGTCGACGCCGTCGACTTCGATTTTCCCCGAGTCCGGCGCGATGAGGCCGAGGATGATTTTAATGGTCACCGATTTGCCCGAGCCCGAGCCGCCGATGATGACCAGCGACTCGCCCGCCGCGACTTCGAGGTTCACGCCGTCGAGCACGACTTTTTTGCCGAAGCGTTTATGGACGTTGGTGAGTTTGATTTTGGGTGTACCGCTCATGCCAGTTCCTTTGTCATTCCCGCGAAAGCGGGAACCCAGCGTCGCGCGTCTGCGCGACAATCATTTTCTAGGAAGATGGATCCCGGCACAGGGCCGGGATGACACGCTGAGTCATGAAAAGCCATCGTCATACTGCGAAGAAATATTCGGTGAGTAAATAGTTGGCCAGCAGCACGAGAATCGACGCGCTGACGACCGCATTGGTGGTGGCCGCCCCTACGCCCTGCGCGCCGCCGCGGCTGTGATAGCCGTGATAGCAACCCATCAGCGTCACCAGAAAACCAAACACGGCGGCTTTCACGAGGCCGCCATAAACATCGTGCCACTGCAGGTAATTCCAGGTGTTGTTGATGTAGGGAATCGGGGCAAAGCCGAGCGCCTTGGTGGAAACCGCATAGCCACCGAAAATGCCCAATATATCGCCGATGAATACCAGAAACGGCAGCATCAACGTGCCAGCCAGCACGCGCGGGAATAGCAGGTATTTAAACGGGTTGGTCGAAAGCGTCACCAGCGCGTCGATCTGTTCGCTCACGCGCATGGTGCCAATTTCAGCGGCGAAGGCAGCGCCAATACGACCTGCCACCATGAGCCCCGCCATCACCGGCCCGAGCTCGCGCGTAATGGCGAGGGCGACCACGATGGGGATGGAACTTTCCGCCGAAAAGCGGGAGAAGCCCGAGAAGCTTTGCACCGCCAGTGCCGCACCTGTGAACAGGGTGGTGAGAGCAATCACCGGCAGCGAATAATAACCGATATCGATCAGCATGCGACCGATCTGGCGGAAATAATACGGCCCGCGAAATCCCTCGACCAGAATGTTTTTGGTAAACAGCGCCAACCGCCCGATTGCCGCGAGGAACAGCAGGAACACATGGCCGATGGTGGCGACAGGATTATGGCGGAGGAGGCTTTGCATGGTGCGGTTATAATGAAACTAAAGCCCCGAGTCGAGCGCCGCGTTTAGGCATATACCCGATGCACCCGTGCGCCGATGCGGGTGAGGATTTCGTAGCCGATGGTACCGGCGGCATCTGCCACGTCATCCACGCGAATGCCGTCGGCGTCGCCCAGCAGCGTCAGCATGGTGCCGTCGGCGGTGAGGGGTTCGGGCACTTGCGTCACGTCGAAACACAGCATGTCCATCGTCACCCGGCCCAGTAGTTTGACGCGGTGTTCGCCGATGTAGCCCACCGCTTCGTTCGATAAATGGCGCAGATAGCCATCGGCGTAACCGCTCGCGACGGTGGCGATGCGGGTGCCTTTGGCGGCTGTGATGGTCGCGCCATAGCCCACGCTTTGCGCACGTTCCAGCGTGCGGGTCATGAGGATGGGGGCATGCCACGTCGCCACCTGCGCCATGGGGTTGGTGTCAACGGCTTGCGGCGCGATGCCGTAGAGTGAGCAGCCGGGGCGGGCGAGATTGAAATGGAATGCTTTCGGCAGGAAGATGCCGCCGGAATTGCACAGGCTGAGCGGAATGCCAGGGGCGTGCGTGGCGATGGTTTGGAACAGTTCGAGCTGCTGTGCGTTAAGCGGATGCTCAGCCTCGGGCGCGCAGGCGAGGTGGCTCATCACCAGCCCCACACGGCACTGGCTAAGGATGCCGTGTTCGTGCGCAACCAGCGCCGCGAATTCCTCGGGCTGCAGGCCCATACGGCCCATGGCGGTGTCGACATGCAGGGCGCTCACGGCGTGCACATGTTCCAGCGCTACCGGCTTCCAGCGCATCACCTGCGCGTGGGAATTGAGGATGGGGATCAGCCGGTGGGCGGCGAACGCAAACTCTTCGCCCGCCTGCAGGCCGTGCAGCACCAGAATGCGGATGTCGGGTAGCGCCGCACGCAGTTGTAGCGCTTCATCCAGCGTGGCGACAAAAAACGTGTGGCACCCGGCTTTCTCAAGCGCAGTCGCGACTTCAACCGCACCCAGCCCATAGCCGTCGGCCTTCACCACCGCCGCGCATTCTTCGCCGGTGAATTGGCCGCGCAATAATTGCCAGTTGGCGACAATGGCTGCGAGGTTGACCGTGAGGGTGGGGGCGAGATGCATGGATGACATATCGTGAGTGGTGGGTGGTGGTTGGTGGGTAGTGGTTAACGCATTTCTTCACCACCCACAACCCACCACTCACCACCCACTCTATATTCTCATCCCTCGCGCAGCACTTCCTCGAGTTTTGCGGCCAGTTCACGCTTGCGGAAGGGTTTGCCGATGAGATGTACGCCCTCGTCGAGCAGGCCGCTTTGCATGATGGCATGTTCGGCGTAGCCGGAATTGAACAGCACTTTGAGGGTGGGCTGTAGTGCTTGGGCTTTGGCCGCCAGCGCCGGGCCGTTCAGGCTGCCCGGTAACATCACGTCGGTTAGCAGCAGGGCGATGTCGTCGCGGGTTTTGAAAATCGCCAGCGCCGCGTCGCCGTCGATGGCGTGCAGAACCTGATAGCCGAGGCTTGCCACCATGGCGCTGGTGAGCGCAAGCACTTCGGCATTATCCTCGACCACTAAAATCAGCGTTTCTTTTTTTTCGTCGCTCGACATCACGGTGTCGTTTGGTGTGCTGATTTCCGGCGTACCATCGGCGCGCGGCAGGTAGATTTTAATCGAGGTGCCATGCCCTAGTTCGCTATAAATTTTAATATGGCCGCGGCTTTGCTTGATGAACCCATACACCATGCTAAGGCCTAGGCCGCTGCCGCGCCCGACTTCTTTGGTGGTAAAAAACGGCTCGAAGGCTTTTTCGATAATCTCGGCACTCATGCCCTCGCCGGTATCGCTGACGGCGAGCTGCACATACTGGCCGGCCACCAGGTCGGTATGCAGGCGGGCATAGTCGGTATCCAGGGTGATGTTCGAGGTTTCGAAAATCAGTTTGCCGCCGCGCGTCATGGCATCGCGCGCGTTGACGGCGAGGTTGAGCATGGCGTTTTGCAACTGGCTGGGATCGACATTGACCACCCATAAACCGGGCGCAGGACGCGTGATGATTTCGATGCGTTCGCCCAGCGTGTGGCGCACCAGCACCGTAAAATAATGCAGCAATTCGTTGAGGTCGATAATTTTGGGCTGCAGTGCTTGTTTGCGCCCGAAAGCGAGCAGCTGCTTGGTCAGGTCGGCACCGTGTTCGGCAGCGGCGATGGAGGGGGCAACGAAACGGCGCAGCGGGCTATCCGCATCCAATTTTTCGTTCAGGAAATCGAGGTTGCCGAGAATGATGGCCAGCAAGTTGTTAAAGTCGTGCGCCACGCCGCCGGTGAGTTGCCCCAGCGAATCCATTTTCTGCACATGGCGCAGCTGCTCATGGATTTTTTCGGCCTCGCGGCGCTCGGTAATGTCGCGCACGATGCCGCAATAATGCTGCGTATCGCCAAGGGCGAACGGGCTGATGGAAAACTCCATCGGGAACGCGCGGCCATTACTCCGGCAGCCCTCGATCTCCACGCGTGTATTCACCCGGATGACACAGTCCGGGCTAAAGGGGCTGGCGAAAAATGCGGCGTAAGCGGCGCGGTGCGATTCGCCGAGCAGGGCGGTAAATTCCATGCCGATGGCTTCGGTACTGTTGTAACCGAATATCTGTTCACTCGCGGGGTTGAGGCTTTCGATGCGCCCGCTTGCGTCGATGGTGATGATGCCGCTCAGGATATGATCGACCACGGCGCGCAGGCGCGATTCACCGCTGGCCTCGCTTTGCTGATACAGACTTTCCAGTTCGCGGTTGGCGCCGCGCAGCCGCTCGTTTAATGCGGCTAACTGGTCGGGGCTGGCCAGTTGCAGTGCTTTGGGCATCAAGCGCACCAGTACGAAAAACGTGGCGATCGACACCGCCGCCGTCATCGCTTTAATCACGCCCTCAAGCGCATAATCTGGGTGCCACAGCACCCAGATGCCCATCAAATGCGACGAACCGCAGAGCAGAATAAACGCGCCAAATAGCAGGAAGATTTTTGGAAATGGCAGGTCGCGCCGCTTGCGGACAAAATAATACAGCGCAAACGGGATCGAGAAATAGGCGCCAGCCACTCCGGCATCGGCCAGCACATGCAGCCACAGAATTTCCGGTTGCCATAAAAAGCAATGGCCGTGCGGCATGAACAGGTGGCTGTCGAAAAACGGAATGTCTGCCGTGTCCATTAGCGGCTGCCTGTGCCGGCGGCGCTCATGCCACGCCCTGCGTGCCCGTATCCGGCTCGTCCAGCATGGCGACGATTTCGGCAAGCGCGAGGCGCAATTCGCTGAGGCGGAACGGTTTGGCCAGCACGCCCACCACCTCGACCGCCAGCCCTTCGCCCATGCGGAATGCCATGGGGCGGTAATGGGCGTCGCCGCTGATGACCAGAATGCGCGCCGGGTGGCGCTGCTCGTGCAGGAACCGCAGCACTTCGAATCCGTCTTTTTCGGGCATCATGATGTCGAGCAGAATGATGTCGGGTGTGAAAGCGGCAAGTATCTCGGTTAGGGCGTCAAAATTACACGCATGGCGTGTATCCATTCCCATTTCACCGGCGGCATGGCAGATAAGTTCAGCAATGTCTGCCTCGTCTTCGATCACCAGTAGCTGGTATCTGGGCATAGAGGCCCCCTCTGAAAATTACAACTTGGGATTGTAATGGTGGAGGTGGGAAAGTCTAGTCTTTTTGTTTCATCTGACTAACTTGTTGGGCTAGTTGGTTTTGGCATAGGCATGCGCCCTACCGCCTAGTAAAACTGCTGCGGCAAATGGTCGGGTTTCACATAATCGCTGAAGCGGGTGAGTTCGCCCTGGAATTGCAGCTCCACTTTGCCAATCGGCCCGTTACGGTGCTTGGCGACGATGAGTTCGGCGAGGCCATGCACCGTTTCGTTTTTCGCCATCCATTCGGCGTGCTCGGGCGTGCCCATGCGCGGCTCCATGCGCTTGAGGTAATATTCTTCGCGATACACGAACATCACCAAATCCGCGTCCTGCTCGATCGAGCCGGATTCGCGCAAGTCCGCTAGTTGCGGGCGTTTGTCTTCGCGCTGCTCGACCGCGCGCGATAGCTGGCTGAGGGCGATGACGGGAATATCGAGCTCCTTCGCAATCGCTTTCAGTCCCTGCGTGATTTCCGACACCTCTTGCACACGATTTGCTTGGCTGTTGCTCGCAGTAGGCCGCACCAGTTGCAGATAGTCGATGACAAGCAGTGCCACATTATGCACGCGCTTCAGTCGCCGCGCGCGCGAACGCAGTGCGCCGATGGAAAGCGCCGGTGTGTCGTCGATATGAAACGGCAGCCCGGCCAGTTCGTTGCTGCGCTCCACCAAGCTTGCGAATTCGTCCTGGTTCAGCGTGCCTTTCTGTAATTTTTCCGACGGAATGCTGGCGGCGCTGGCGAGCAGGCGCATGGCAAGCTGCTCACCCGACATCTCGAGCGAGAAGAACCCGACGGAACGGGGCTTTTCGTTACGCTCGAACGCATCGGCATCTTCGCGCTGTAACGCCTTCGCGACATTGTAGGCGAGGTTCGTCGCCAGCGCCGTTTTCCCCATCGACGGGCGACCGGCGAGGATGATGAGGTCGGAAGGGTGCAGCCCGCCGAGCAACCGGTTCGCGTCGGCAAAACCGGTATCGAGCCCCACCACCGCACCGGAGCGCTGGAAAGCTTTTTCGGTGCGGTTCAGTGCCTCGACCAGCGACGCTTTAAGGGCCTTGAAACCGCCTTCCGCGTCGCCTTCGGTTGCCAGCTTGAATAATTTTTGCTCGGTCATTTCGACGAGCGCAATGCCCGCATGTTCGGTTTGCGGATTAAACGCGTCGACCACCACTTCCTCGCCGATGCCGATGAGGCGGCGCTTGATGGCCAGATCGCGGATGATGCGCGTATAGTCGTGGATGTTGATGATGGAAGTGGCAGCGGCCACGAGCTTCGCGAGGTACTGGTCCTCGACCCCTTCGGCCCCGGCGAAATGGTGTTTGAGGGTAACGGGGTTAGCAATCAAGCCGCGGTCGTTGAACTGGCGAATGGCGGTGAAAATGCGCTGGTGAATGCCGGCGTAAAAATCCTCAGGCGCCAAGTTGGTGCCCACATGGTTCAGCGCTTCGTTATTGGCCAGAATCGCACCTAATATCGCCTGCTCGGCTTCGACGTTATGCGGCGCTTCCTTCGGTGTGGTGGCGATGGGCGGGTTTGCAAGCGAGTGAATTTCAGCAGCCATAGGAACTTTCGTGAGTGGTGTTGGAGCATCACCATAAGGCGCAATGATGACGATTCCATGACAGTGGCGACGTTACGCACATGCTAACATAAAATTCCGCGCGACCCAAGCGTTCCCAGCGACATCGGGTGATGGGACGATGTGCATAACATCACGCAATAAAAAAACCCGACCGATAGTTCGGTCGGGTTTGATGTTTGTACTCAAGCGAGCCGGGCGAGCCAGCCATGAGCCAGCGAAGCTGCGCCTAGCGATCGCCAGTAGGCGATCTCGCGGAGCAACTTAAAAACTATGCCGCGTCCTCGTCGTGTGAAGAGGTTTCTTCTTCGGCGTCGTCCATTTCCGGGGCCTCGGGGGCATCGGTTTTGGCGGCGAGTTCTTGGGCCAGCAGGCCTTCAGCGTTGCGGGCAACCTGAATTTTCAGGTCAACCGACACTTCGGGGTGCAGGTGAATCACGGCCTCGTACACGCCGAGCGATTTGATCGCGGCGGACAGGTCGATGTGGCGACGCTCGATTTCGTGACCGGCTTCGGCCAGTGCCACCGCGATGTCGCGCACGGCGACGGACCCGTATAGTTTGCCGTCTTCGGCGGCCTGACGGATGATTTGCACCGACAGGTTTTTCATCCCTTCCGCACGTTTTTCCGCAGCAGCGCGGCTTTCAGCGTTTTGTTTCTCAAGCACGGCGCGTTTGCCTTCGAACACTTTTTTGTTGTCGTCGGTTGCGCGCAGGGCTTTTTTCTCGGGGAAAAGGAAATTACGGGCGAAGCCGTTTTTCACTTTCACCACGTCGCCCACGCCACCGAGGCGGGCGATACGTTCAAGCAGAATGACATCCATGATTTATACTCCTACGACTGTACGACGTATGGCAACAACGCCAAGTTACGGGCACGTTTGATGGCGGTAGCCAGTGCGCGCTGTTTTTTAGCGGACACGGCGGTGATGCGGCTGGGCAGGATTTTGCCACGCTCGGAAATGTAACGGCCGAGCAGTTTGACATCCTTGTAGTCAATCGCAGGCGCGTTCGGGCCCGACAATGGGCACGATTTGCGACGGCGGAAAAATACTTTGCGGCCACCGGCAGCATCGCCGCCTGCAGCGCCCGGGCGGCCTTCGCCGCCACTGCGTGGTGCGCCGCCAAAGCTACGGCCTTCGCTGGAACGTTCCGGGCGATCGCCGCGGGGTTTATATTCTGTGTTCATGGTCTTAGTCTCCTTTTGTTAGGTATGTCGCTCCGCGCACACGCGACCGCTCCATACCGAGTCTCCTTATGCGGCTTCGTAAGAATCGCCGGATTTTTGCTGCAGCATCACGGTCGGAGTTGCGTCCATCGTGTCGACGCGCACGGTGAGGTGGCGAATCACGTCCTCGTTGATGCCGATATTGCGCTCGAGCTCACGCAGGGTTTGCGCGTCGCAGTCGAGGCCGAGCAGGGTGTAATGGCCCTTGCCCATTTTGTTGATTTTGTAGGCCAGCTGACGCAGACCCCAATATTCGGTTTTCACGACGGTGCCTTTGCCGTCGGTCACGATTTTGGTGAACTGGTCGGTGACTTTTTGCACGTCGGCTTTGCTGAAGTCAGCGCGGGCGACGAAAGTGCATTCGTAGAATGCCATGGGAACTTCCTCTCATTAACGGCCCGCTTCGATCATGCCACCCCATGTGCCACGCCTGCGGACCTGTGTATTAATGCCCCGGATGCCCGGGGAGCGGGGTGTATAGGCATTGGGGGCGGGTAAGGCAAGCGAAAATTTAACGCAACCCCTGCTCAATCAACTGGCGGATGAAGCGCTGGTAGGGGATATGGGCATCCATTGCCTTTTCTTTCACCCGAGACAATAGGTCAGAAGGCAGCCGCATCGTGATGCGCTCATCCTTCGCCGCAAACTCGAAGTTAAGCGGCTTGAACCCGGAGAGATCATATTCCGTTAAATCGGCGGTTTCGAGGAACTGTCCTGCTTCCTCATCCGTTTTAAAAACCGGGAATTTCTTTTTCATAATAATCGACCTCCTTTTGATGCATATAGCGAGCGCTGATGGGGCGGACGCAACGTCCCTCGAGAGCGCTGCGGTAGGTAAAAATCAAGAATATACATCGTCCTTCTTCGTTGCGGCCTATGGTCCAGAAGCAGTTTTCCATGGAAGAATGGAGCGCATCCGGGAATCCTACCGTGCGCGGATTAAGCAGAACAGATTCAATCTCTTCTTTTGACACGCCATGCTTCTGGCACTTTGCCGAATTCCCCTCGTCCCATTCAATCCCCGCAATTCTCATGCCCATAATGTACGAATGTATGTACAAATGTCAAGAAAAAGCGGCGGCGAAAAAAATTTACGAAAATACATAAAATATTAACGAAAAATTAATGGGGGGGGGTTAACATACAACCTGATAGTGCGGCTTCACGCTCGCCACGTGAAACATGAATTGGATGGAGACGGCAATGGGTAAAAGCGCTTACGAGAAACTGAATCCCGAGGAAAAGATAATAGTGGATGCTGCTGTAATACGAGAAATTGGAGCGGCTACCTATGGCATTACCAAGCAAAAGATAGCAGTTGCAGGAACCGATGGAAAACCAGCATCCACCGTGGAGCACGCACAGCAATCGGCTTCGCATACCGTAGAGCAAATGCTTGCTCCAGATATCCTTGCTCAGATGCGTGACAATTATTCAGAACGCTCATCTTCTGGGAAATTACGTGCCGAATACGTTTTAGCTCGCCAAAATAAATGTATGAATGTTGGCGGTGATATCACAAGTGATGAAGCGCTTCAGCTTGCCAGAGACGGCATTCAATCAAGCGACTTTAATAAAGTAGTGTTAAACGACATCCCCAAGATTGTTACAAAACAGGGTGGGCGTTGTTTCTAGTTTTTGCGAATACATTATTTAATTGTAGGAGTACCACATGCCAGAATATGGAAGTTTTCTTGAATACGCTAAGGCGCGTTTCCAATCTTGGACTTTTGATAACCCTGATAATACCGATCAGCGAATGACTGGAATGCCGATTGGCTTTAAGAATGGAGATTACCAATTAGATGAAAGGCAAATGCGGTCGGTGGAGGCTTATGGTCAATCAATATTGGATATTGCAAAAAAAGACGGCGTTGATTTGACGCAATTCGCCGATATTAGGCAAGCGATGGCGTATGACAAAAATTCTGGAGAGCTTTCAGCCGCTGAATTAGGTAGTTATATGTATGCGCGCGGCATGTCGCTTTCCAGCGGCACTCAAGGGGGCGAGTTCTTTCAAAAACTAAGCCGTAATTTTAATAGCCCTGATCCGGTTTTAGCCGAAGAGCCAATCGTAGTACTTGGTTCGAAGTCCTATCAGGAGCAATATGATCCAGCGATGAAGAAGGCGATTCTGGATGCCGAAACGGCATTGGCGGTGAAAGTGGGGCAACATATCTTTGGTGATTCAAGGCCGCAACAAAGTTCGGTTGTAACCAATACTCCGCAAGCAGATCATGGTTTGAATAATTTTGCAGCAAGCCTAAATAATAAAGTGGTTGAACAGTATCGATGATATCGTGAAAAGAGTCTGATACAAAGTATGTAAAGGGCAGCAATGGCTGCCCTTTCTTTGTGCGCTTGCAAATGGGCAGGGTCGCCGCTAACTCTCTGCAGAAATAAAGCATGAGGGTAAAATGACCACCGCACTCGTATTTCCGGGGCAAGGTTCCCAATCCGTCGGCATGGGGCAGGGGCTGCTCGCCAATTTCGCCGTTGCGCGTGAGGTATTTCAGGAAGTGGATGACGCGCTGGGGCTGAAACTCTCCGCCATTATCAAGGATGGGCCCGAGGCCGAGCTGACCAGCACCGAAAACGCGCAGCCCGCCATTATGGCCGTATCGCTCGCCGCGTTTCGGGTGATGGAGCGTGAGATGGGATTTACGCTCGCCGCCGGGGCTTCCTGCGTGGCGGGTCATTCGCTGGGTGAATATTCGGCCCTCACGGCGGCGGGTACGTTTACGCTGCCGCAGGTCGCCAAGCTGCTGCGCATTCGTGGTGCAGCTATGCAGCAGGCAGTGCCCGCCGGGCGCGGCGGCATGGTGGCCATTATCGGGCCGGAGTTTGAGGCGGTCGAGGAAATGGTGCGCGAAGCGCGGGCGCGGGTGATGGGCGAAGTGATCGAAATCGCCAACCAGAACTCGACCAACCAAACCGTCATATCCGGCTCGGCACGCGGCATGGAAATCGCCATCGAAGTGGCGAAGGAACGCGGTGCCAAGCGGGCGCTACCATTGCCCGTATCCGCCCCGTTTCACTGCAGCATGATGGGCCCGGCGGCCGAGAAAATGCGTGAAGCGCTGGCCGACGCCACCATGCAAAACCCCGCCGTGCCGCTGGTTGCCAACGTGACGGCGGAATATGTAACCGACGCGGCCATTATTCGTGAATTGTTGGTGGCGCAGGTGACGGGCATGGTGCGCTGGGTCGATTCCATCCGTGCCATGCAAGCGGCGGGAGTCACCCGCGTGATTGAGTTGGGGCAGGGCAATGTGCTGGGCGGCCTCGTCAAGCGCATCGCGCCCGAGATCGCAACGGTTGCAATCGGCACGCCGCAGGATTTTGAGAGTTTTTCGAAAGCGGCGTAGCGCTTTAAATATTCGCGACCAAGAAATGTTCTCCCGGCGAATCACTGACCCGCCGGGAGATAAAGTTTACTGGCCCGCAGCAGCTGCGCCCGGCTTAGCAAGGGCTTTGCCTTGCGCGTTCAGCGCTTGGTTTTTTGCCTTAAAATCGCTGCGTAATTGCTGGCGCTGCTGACGCAGCTCCTGACGTTTAGCCACACGTTCTTCGTGCTGTTGTTTGCGCTGCTCCACCTTCTGCTGATGCTCGGCTTTGGCCGCCTGTACATCGCTTTTCAGTTTTGCACGGTCGGCCTGAATATCGGCACGGTGCGAGTTGCCGCCGCCTGCCACGGGCGCAGTTTGGGCCAGGGCAGCAGTGGCGAGCAGGGCAACGCTCGCGGTAGTGAGTAGCATACGACGCATAAATCCTCCAAAGGTTGGTTAATCGCGTAGCCCTTATATACCATTCGAGGCTGAGGTGAAGCTGAAGCTGCTTTTTATTAAAGCAAGCAACCCCCATCGTGATCCTGCGAATATGGAGCGCTACAGCAAGGAGGTTAATGGGCGGATCGGCCGTTATCTAAGCCCTTGCCAAAAGGTGAGGAGTACATTTGCGCTTCCTCGGCAAACTTTTTCATGAATGGTTTGAGAGTATGAGAAAGCCCATTCAAAGATTTAAGTTCAATCGGATTCTGTAGTTTCTCAGTGGAAGTCCTTTTTTCATCGAACACTAAATCGAGAATAATGCCCGCCTTATCTGCCGATGTTTTTTGTAATAAATGCCCCGCGGCCATGATATAGGCATCCCTTAAGCGGGCACTTAAACGGCGGTTAGCGATTTTTACTATCGTTTGGTCGATGACCTCCTTTTTACTTGGATCACTCGCCGCGCTTCCCATGATGGACTTGGTATAATCTTCAACCAGTCTCTGAGTGAAATTTTTAATAGTCTCAGGATTATATGGATCATTTGGAAGGTAGGCGGAGATTTCTTCGGTGAATTTGTCCAGCAACGGGTGCACTAAAGAAAGAATTACGTTCTCCGGTTTCTCATATTTTCCTGTCCGGTGAAAATGGAATACACCGAAGAAGCCGCCAAAATGTGCCGAGGCATCGCGATAGGAAATAATCTTCTGTTTCTTGGATCGTTGGTGTGGCGACTTATCACTCATCGGACTGAAGCAGGAGAGGCGGTTCATTGAATCACCGATTACATTTAGTATGAAATTATGATATAATGTACATAACAAACCGACGCTGAGGTTATCCCCACCCAAGGCTTTATCTGTCTCCATTAGATGTAGATTGGGCAATGTGATCGGTTGGCCCCTGAGCGCTTGATGAAGTTCGGACATTTCATTATAAATGCCAACAGCCGCAGCAAAATAACGGGTACATTCATCTTGATCTTCGCCGAGGTTTAATTGTGGTACGGGAGACCCATCTGGGGTTTCACTGAGAGTTAAAAGGAATTTTTCTACTTCCTTTTCATGTGCCTTTTTTAATCTCGGGTTGCTTTCAGGGTCGAGAATATCTCTATAAAAATGGGTGTAGGTATCGCGCATACGCTGCAGCGATTTCCATGGGAAACTTGCATTATTCGCGATGATCTCCGGGTGCTCCCGCTCTAACCGTTTGGAGGCCTCCCCCATTAGGCAAAGTGACGTCAGATAGCACAGTTGGAGTGTGAGATCACTGGTAGTCAGCTGAGTTGCAAATTCACCAGGATCATTTTTGGGCGAAAGCAGGGGTGAGACAGGTATGCCCTTGAGGCGATGTAGAATGAATTTCATGCGCTGTAGGTCGCTATCCAGCAATGCGATGCTCATTAAGCTGTAGAGTCGATCGTAATCCAACTCAGCGCGCTTTAATAAATAACCCTGTAATTCATCTGCCATCTGCAAATATTAGCAGCATTCTCTTAAGATTGAATTAAACGCTATTTTTCGTGACTTGTGCCCCTAATCCACTTATTTACCCATGCAACCAAGGAGTTACCTATGACCATTCTCACCGGTAAACGTGCCCTCATCACCGGTGCCAGTGGCGGCATTGGCGGGGCGATTGCGAAGGCGTTGAAGGACGCGGGGGCGAGTGTCGCCATTTCGGGCACGCGGGTTGAGGCGCTGGAGGCGCTGAATGCCGAACTGGGTGGTGGCTGCGCGGTGCTGCCGTGCAACCTGATGGATGCGGCGGCCGTCGAGGCATTGCCGGGGCAGGCGGAAGCCGCCTTGGGCGGTTTAGACATTTTAGTATGCAATGCCGGTGTCACCAAAGACGGCCTCGCCATGCGCATGAAGGACGAGGATTTCGATTCCGTGATCGCCATCAACCTGAAAGCCACGTTTCAACTGAACCGCGCCGTGCTGCGCCCGTTCATGAAACAACGCGCCGGGCGCATCATCAATATCAGCTCGGTGGTGGCGGTAATGGGCAATCCGGGCCAGGCGAATTACTGCGCCAGCAAGGCGGGCATGATCGGCATGAGCAAATCACTCGCACAGGAAGTAGCAAGCCGTGGCATCACCATCAACTGCGTCGCCCCCGGTTTCATTAAAACCGCCATGACGGATAAGCTGAACGAAGAACAGGCCGCGCGCATCACTGCCAACATTCCAGCGGCGCGTTTCGGTACACCTGCAGATGTGGCGTCAGGCGTAGTGTTCCTCGCTTCAGATGCCGCGAGTTACATCACGGGCCAGACATTGCATATTAACGGCGGGCTGTTGATGGTGTAATTTTTCCTAGCCAAGCGATTATTCCCTGTGCTAAGTCGCGCCAATCAACTGCACGCTTGCGCATCTAGCAGTGCAGAGTTCACTAACCAATGAGGATTCCATGTCTGATGTAGCCACCCGCGTGAAAAAGATTGTCGTCGAGCATTTGGGCGTTGAAGAAGCCAAGGTGACGACGGACGCAAACTTCATCGACGATCTGGGCGCCGACTCGCTCGACACCGTGGAGCTGGTGATGGCGTTCGAAGAAGAATTCGGCGTGGAAATCCCGGACGAAGCTGCCGAGAAAATCACCACCGTGAAGGACGCGATTGCCTTCATCGAGAAAAACGCCGCTGCGGCATAGTGCTGCGCGTGACATGTGATAAGTGACAAGTGGCAGGTGCGTAAGCGTCTGCCATTTGTTTTTTCACTCTTCACCTGTCACCTGTCACCTGTCACCATTTACTCCTGAGGTTCATCATGACTCGTCGCGTTGTCGTTACCGGTATGGGTATTGTGTCACCGCTTGGCGTCGGCATCGAGCATGTGTGGACGCGCCTGATCGCGGGCGAATCGGGCTTGGCCCCCATTACCTCTATCGACGTATCCGACATTCCGGCCAAAGTCGCGGGCATCGTGCCGCGCGGCACCGGGGCGGGCGAGTTCAATGTCGATGCCTGCGTCGAGCCGAAAGAGCAGAAGAAAATGGACGAGTTCATCCATTTCGCCATGGGTGCGGCCGACGAAGCCATCCGTGATTCCGGCATCGATTTATCGACCGAAGAAAAACGCATCCGCGCGGGGGTCATGATTGGCTCCGGCATCGGCGGCTTACGCGCCATTGAAGAAACCGTATTGCTGATGGCTGAAAAGGGCCCGCGCCGCGTGTCGCCGTTTTTCATTCCGGCGTCACTCATCAACCTCGCTTCGGGTCAGGTGAGCATTAAACATGGGCTCAAGGGCCCAAACCATTCGGTGGTGACTGCCTGCAGCACCGGCGCGCACGCGATTGGCGATGCCGCGAAAATGATCATCCGCGGCGATGCCGACGTGATGGTCGCGGGCAGCGCCGAAGCCACCATTTGCCGCATTGGCCTCGCGGGCTTTGCGGCCGCGCGTGCGCTATCGACCGGCTTTAACGAAACCCCCACCAAAGCTTCGCGCCCGTGGGACGAAGCGCGCGACGGGTTCGTGATGGGCGAAGGGGCGGGCATTCTGGTGCTTGAAGAATACGAGCACGCCAAAGCCCGCGGCGCAAAAATTTATGCCGAGTTCGGCGGCTATGGCCTGAGCGGCGACGCTTACCACATCACCAGCCCGGCCGACGACGGCGATGGCGGTTTCCGCTCCATGCAAATGGCGCTGAACGATGCGGGTTTGAAGCCCGCCGACATCGGCTACATCAACGCCCACGGCACCAGTACCCCCAAGGGCGACGAAATCGAAGCCGGGGCCGTGCGTCGTTTGTTCGGCGATACGGATGTTTCCATGAGCTCCACCAAATCCGCCATCGGCCATCTGCTGGGCGGGGCCGGATCCGTGGAGGCGATTTTCGCGATTCAAGCCGTGCGCACCGGCATGCTGCCGCCCACGCTGAATCTCGATAACCCCAGCGAGTCGGTGAAGGGTATGGATTTAGTGCCTCTGAAGGCCAAACAGAAAAACGTGAATGCCGCACTCAGCAACAGCTTCGGTTTCGGCGGCACGAACGCAAGCTTGGTGTTTAAAGCCGCGAGCTAGTCGTTAGTTACACGTCGACCCACGGGTCGGGATATATTCGTGGCCTAAATAGGCACCGCCTGCCGCGCCACCCAGCGTGGCGAGGGTTTTGCCCGAACCCCCGCCGAACTGGTTGCCGACCAGTGCGCCCGCAACCCCACCACCCACGGTACCCACAATGTTATGGTCGTTGCAGGGAGCGGCCACCGGCTGTTGGGCGGCCACGCGCTGCGGTTTGGCATGACGAACGGCGCGCTGCTGAGGTGCGACTTGCGGCTCGGCCTTCGCGGTGAGGGTTTCGCGCGTCACGTATGAAGCGGCGATGGCCGTGCCCGCAAGGGCCACGACGGCAATAACACTGCCGAGCAGGATTTTTTGATTCTTGGTCATGAAAAACTCCGTGATTGATTCATGACTAGCCTGACGTGCCACCTATAAGAATGCGATATGGATGCGAAACGGCATGTGTGGCCGCGCTATGTTGCGCTGTGGTATTCTGTGCCAACTTCCTTGCAGGCATCGAAGTGCCGGGGCATAAACGCGGCATGAAAATTTTTTTACTGCGCATGGTGCTGATGGGTTTGTTGGGCGTGTTCGGCTTCACCGCCGCCAGTGTGTATTTCTATCGCCTGCCGGGCGACTATGTGGAAAAAACCGTCATTCTCGCCCCCGGCACTGGCGTGCGCGGCATTTTGAATCAGCTACACACGGAAGGGCTGTTGCCGCCGCCGTGGCTGGTGGCATTGCCAGTGCTGGCACGCGGCGAATACCCATCGCTCAAGGCGGGGGAATATCATTTTATCGGCGGCCTAACGCCTGCTCAGATATTGCGCCAGATCGCGCGGGGGCAGGTGGTGGTGCATAAGCTCACTATCCCCGAAGGCTGGAACGTGATGCAAGTGCGTGCCGCCTTTATGGCCGAGCCGTTATTGTCGGGCGAGCTGCCCGCCACCATTGCCGAAGGCTCGGTGTTCCCCGACACCGTGCAATTCAATCGTGGCGAGGAGCGCGCGGCGGTGCTGGCACGGCTGCAACGCCAGCGGCAGGTGCAATTGGCGACAGCGTGGGAGCAACGCGGCGACATCGCCCCCATCACCACGCCCGAACAGGCGTTGATACTTGCCTCCGTCGTCGAGCGCGAAACCGGCGTTGCGGATGAACGGGCGCTAATCGCAGGGGTGTTCATGAACCGCCTGCGCCGCGGCATGAAGCTGCAGTCCGACCCGACGGTGGTGTATGGCATCGAGGCGCAGTCAGGCCGTCCGCTCGGCCGCGAACTCACCAGCGCTGACCTGAAGGCCGACACGCTGTATAACAGCTACACGCGCGAGGGATTGCCGCCGACGCCGATTTGTAATCCGGGCCAGGCCGCGATCGAAGCCGTGATGCACCCGGCCGCGACAGACGCGTTGTTTTTCGTGGCCACCGGCCATGGCGGCCATCGTTTTTCGGCGACCATGGAAAACCATGAGGCGAATGTGGTCGAGTACCGCAAGGCGATAGGCAAGCCGGTGAAAAAACCGGCTGCCGCGCCCAGCCCTAAAAAGCGCGCGGCCCGTAAGCGTTAGGCTTTGGGTTTTAAATCCAAGCTCACTGAGTTGATGCAGTAACGCAGGCCGGTTGTTTCGCGTGGGCCGTCGGGGAATACGTGGCCCAAATGCGCGTCGCACTTGGCGCAGGTGATTTCGGTGCGGCGCATGCCGTGTGTGGTATCCGTATGTTCTTCAACTGCTTGGGCGGTAAGCGGCGCGTCGAAGCTGGGCCAGCCGCAGCCGGAATCGAACTTGTTGTCGCTTTGGAATAATTCGGCCCCGCAGGCGGCGCAATGATACTGGCCGGGGGTTTTCTCGTCGGTGTATTTACCGACGAACGGGCGCTCTGTCCCTTTTTCGCGCGCCACACGATACAGCTCCGGACTCAGGGTTTTCTTCCATTCTTCATTCGATTTCATAATCTTATCGGTCACTTTGCCTCCTGGGCCACATTGTGGCATTGTTGCAACAGTTGCGCACTCTTCGACGTTTATGGCACGGGCCTGCCACAGAATATTTGCATCCGTTCGGCCCATTCGCCTAGACATAGTGCCGATGCACCGCTTCGGCAAGCCCGCTCGTGGTGTAGCTATTCACTCACACGACAAGCTAAGGATAAAAACCATGAAAATGTTTACTTCATCGACGGTTCTGGCAGCGGGCGCGGCGATGCTGCTGGCTGCATCGGCACAGGCGGGCGGGGAGCACAACCTGCGCGGCCTCTACGACAAATCCACCGGCTGGCACACCACGAAAGACGTCGTGCGTAGCAGCAACGGCCAACCCGTTGTGGACAGCTTCGGCGACTGCGTCCTGACCAAATGGGATGTTAAAGGCGGCACAGGCACCTGTGGCAGCAGCCTCGACGTGGAACTGCGCACTGTGTACTTCAATTTCAACAGCTCGAAATTGACCCCGGCGGCGAAAGCGAAACTGAATACGCTCGCCAGCACGCTGAAAACCAAAAAAGTGAAAACCGTGAAAATCGTCGCCTTCGCCGACGAAATCGGGACCACGAACTACAACCAAAGCCTCAGCCAGCGCCGCGCCAATAGCGTCGCCAGCTACCTGCGTGGCAAAGGCATTAAGGTGACCGGTAAATCGGAAGTACGTGGCCTGGGCGAAACCGCTTCGAAGTCGCAATGCGAAGGCATTGCCGGCAACGAGCTGAAAGCCTGCCTGTGGCGCGACCGCCGCGCCGAGATTGAAATCGTCAACTAGGCATTTCAGTCACGACCAATAGAAAGGGCCGCTAGCAATAGCGGCCCTTTTTTCTAACGATGTACGCGGCTTCGATTTATAGTCGTTTCGATTAATTTTTGTACATGCTCTGTATTTTGTCATTCCCGCGAAGGCGGGAATCTCCTTCATGAAAAAGTGGATTCCCGCCTTCGCGGGAATGACAAAATTGTAAGGTTTTTATTC
>JBJXEM010000045.1:0-14514 GCA_046154225.1 Rickettsiales bacterium | reverse complement strand
CGTGCTTGGGAGGCTCGTTACCGAGTTCGGCAATTTGTGTGTCACATTGCTCGAGGAGCGTTTCAAGACGAACAACTTTTTCCTGTTTGTATTCAATAATCGTGCGCCATGCACTGCGTTGGCGCTCGACATATTCGGGGCTGAGCAGCAACGATTCACGGTACAAATCTTGTGTTTTTGTGAATTCTTTGTTGGTCGCGCGCACTTCGCCCGCTTTGGATTTGATTGCTTTTTTTAGATTGTCCGAAATCTTGCCCGATCCACCTATCCTCTCTTCACGAGCGCACAGTTTGAGAATATCCAACTCTTTTTGCTGTCGGTTTTTTCGGGCATACAGCAGATTAAATTCTTCGAGCGCCAAGTCGACCAACGCTGCATTCTCTGCCATGATCGATTCATTTGGTAATGGCTCTGCGATTTTTTGCTGAAATCGCTCGATTTCGGCACGTTCAGTTGCGATTTCTTTCAACAGATTCGCCCGCTCTTTCTGACGCTCAGCCATCAGTGCGGCCTGACTTTTCTGGCGCGATTCGTTCAGGTTCAGCCAGAAATTATTGAGTGCGAGCGGATACGAATTCTGCATCGCACGAGCGTCGCCGAAACCATATCTGCGCGCGAGCTTGTCGCTTTCACCAGCATGCAGCTTGCCGTAGCCATGACCGTTAACAGGATAGCGCAGTTGGTCGGCCTTCCACTCGTCGATGGATTCAGGCGTCACGTCAATCACCACCGGAATCTCGACGCAATTGCCAACATTCTTGACCCCGTGGATTTTGTTGAAGCGCTGGCCATTGCTGTGTGTATTGGGGAAGCGCAGCATGATGGTCATGCGCGTTTTTCCTTCGCTCTGGGCTTGCTCTACCGCATCGGTCAGAAGCAAATCTGGCGTTTGCGTGTCGATTTTGCCATCAATCGGGTAGTCGCGGCTGAGCGCCTCTTTACGTACCGTGAGCCGGTTCGTAAGCCCCATCAGCAGCATCAGCCCGATATTGGGGTCGATTTCGACATGAGGGCAGTTCACGTATTCAGCACCGAATCCTGTCAGTTCCGCATCAATCGCCGATTGCAGATTCGCACCCACAGCGCCGCGATTATGGCCCTGTCCCGGCGGTGGAATATTGGGATTATCTGTCCAGAGTTTCAACGTGCCATGCCTGAGATTCTAGTTTGCCAAACATATACGCTAGTCACTCACCATGACAGTTTGATGACAGAATGATGACAATTCAAATAAGGCATTTATTCCGCAATACCTTATGCAATGCCTAGCAGCTTGTGCACTTGCAGCGACAGGCGGTAGCCATGGGTTTGGGCAAGTGCCGCCGCACGCACGAGATTCGCGGCATTACGGGTGTGGTCGTAGCTATCCATCGGTTGCACATAGACGGGAATATTCGTGCCCACCTGCCCTACTTGCCCGACATCGGCATACTCCGCATCGTCGGCGGAGATGATGAATTTCAGGGCATCGACCCGCGCCAGAATATCCGGGCGTAACGTGTGGTAGCGTCCGTCGGTCACTTTGGGTGAACACACCACATGTGCCGCCTTAGGCAACTCGCGCCACAAAGTGCCGTTGGTTTCAATTTGCACCCGCAATCCCGCCGCCAGCAACGCCTCGCACAACGGCGCAATATTCTGCCGCAGCGGCTCGCCGCCGGTGATGACGACAAGGTCGCGAATAAATTGGCGCTGCACGCCCTCACCCGAAAAACGTGAAGGGCGTTTTTCGACCTCTCCCAAGGGAGAGGTTTCGGTATGCTGAGCCACGGGCAAACCTCTCCCTTGGGAGAGGTCGAAATCACCGCCGGTGATTTCGGGTGAGGGCGTGCAGCCGGAAAGTTTGGTTACCTGAGCGAGAACGGCATCGAGCGTCATCGCTTCAAACTGCTCGAATTCGGTATCACAAAAACTGCAGGCAAGGTTGCAGCCGCCCAGGCGAATAAACACTGCCGGATGCCCCGCAAACGGCCCCTCACCCTGCAGCGTGGGGAAAATATTTACCACCTGCAGCGTTTGGCCATCGCCGGTTTCCGGGCCGCGTTTGGGATTTTTGCCGAACATAAGGGAGGGTTTAGGGTTTAGGGTTTAGGGGCTGATTGCCTAACATAAGGGTGTAGGTTATACAGCAAATTCTGTATTCGCACTCTTCCTTCTAACTATACCCTAAACCCTAACCCCTAAACCCGCACTTATGCCCAAACCCAGCTCCCTTGAATCCCCCGAACTCATGGCCGAATCCGGGCTCGAGACGCAGCTCATTCACGGCGGCGCCATGCGTTCGCAGTTTGGCGAGTTGTCGGAGGCAATTTTTCTTAATTCGGGGTTCTGTTACGACACCGCCGAAACCGCCGAAAAGCGCTTTAATGGCGAGGAACCGGGGTTTGTCTATTCGCGCTACCGCAACCCCAACCTTGCCATGCTCGAAGACAGGCTGTGCCTACTTGAGGGCGCGCAAAGTTGCGTCGCCGTGGCAAGCGGCATGGCCGCGGTGTCTGCAAGCCTGATGGGGATTTTGAAAACCGGCGACCGGGTGCTGGCCAACCGCGTGCTGTTTGGCTCGTGTCACTACATCATCACCGAAATTCTGCCGCGTTTTGGCATTCAAACCGAACTCATCGATGGCGACGATTTAGCTGCGTGGGAGCGCGCACTGGCCACACCCGCAAAAGCGATTTTCATTGAGTCACCCGCCAACCCCACGCTGGCGCTCACCGACATCGCCGCCGTGTGTAAACTCGCAAAAAAGGCTGGCGCGACGGTGATTGTCGACAACGTATTCGCCACCCCCATCTATCAACGTCCGCTCGAGCTGGGCGCCGACATGGTGGTGTATTCCACCACCAAATATTTCGATGGCCAGGGCCGCACCTTGGGTGGCGCTATTTTAGGACCGAAAGTGTTGATCGAGGAAAAAATCCTCCCGTTCCACCGCCATACCGGACCAGCCCTCAGCCCCTTTAATGCCTGGGTGATTTTGAAAGGGCTTGAAACCCTGCCGCTTCGCATGGCGCAGCATTGCAAAAATGCCCTCGCCGTGGCGCAACTGCTCGAAGGTCATCCCAAAATCGCGGCGGTGCATTATCCTGGCCTGACCAGCTTCCCGCAATATGCACTGGCGCAGCAGCAAATGCGCGGTGCGGGTGGGTTGGTTGCCATCACCCTCAAGGGCGGTAAAACCGCGGCATTTCGATTCCAAAATGCGCTGCGTATTATTGCCATTTCCAATAATCTCGGCGACTCGAAAAGCATCGCCACGCACCCAGCCACCACCACGCACAGCAACATGCAGCCCGAAGCACGCGCCGCTATCGGCATCACCGACGGCTTGCTGCGCCTCTCCATCGGTATCGAAACCACGGCGGATTTATTGGCCGACATCACCCAGGCACTCGAGGCGGCATGAAGCGGTTTCTATTAGCATTGGCATTCTTTTTTGCAGCCCAATCGGCGCAAGCTGTGCAGGCGGAAACCATTCCAGTCACCATCGGTCAGCGCCATTACAACGTCGAAATCGCGGCCGATACCCTCTCACGCGAACGTGGATTGTCCAAGCGCAGCGCCATCGGCACCGACGGCATGCTGTTCGCTTTTCCCGACGTGGCACGCCGCAAATTCTGGATGAAAGATACGCTTGTTCCGCTCGATATTTTGTTCATCAGCCCCGATAGAAAAATAGTATTCATCGGCCACGGCGAACCTAAATCGCTGACACCCATCGGCCCGGATGCGCCCGGTGGCAATGTCATCGAGCTTGACGGTGGTCGCGCCGAGGCCGATGCTATACACGTTGGAGACACTGTGACCTATGAAATCCCCGCTTCGATTTTGGTGCGTTAGTTTTATTGCCTTTATGCTGGCCGCCACTTCCATGGCGCAAGAAACGCAATTACTGTTCGTGCGCGAAGCTGTGCGCATCGACGCCGGGCCTGCCGACCCTAAGGCAAAATTCCCGCCCCACGCCCCCGTGCGCTACGACGTGGAATTACGCGGTGAAGAAGCGCTTAAGCTCGAATACATCCACACCCTCAACAATCTGGCCGACGGTACAGGCGTGATGATCGCCTTCAGCGCCCCGACCATAGTCGCGCTGCCTGCGATGAAAGTGTACACGCCGGTCGATGCATTATTCATCACCGATGACGGCACGGTTACGCAGATTTTGCCGAACGTCACACTCGGCGAACTCACCCAGCGCGTGGCGGCGAAAGAACCGGTGAAAGCCTTTTTATTCCTGAAAGCGGGTGAAGTGGTTGCCCGTGGCCTGCGCCCGCGCGACGTGGTGGCAGGCAGCATGTTTACGCCGTCGCCGGCGATTTTGGAATAACAATGCTGCCTAAAACCCCTCCCCCCGATGGGTGGAGGAACTTACAGCGTTCTCTCATTCGCCACCATTTCTATCACCACGAACGCCTGCGCGATGGGGTATTCGTCGACCAGCGATAGGTGAATTTCAGCGCGGTGGCCCGCTGGCATTGCGAGTTTCAGCGCCTCGGCGGCGGTGCCATGCAATGCAATGGTAGGTTTTCCACTCGAAAGATTCACCACTTCAATATCGCGCCAGAAAATGCCGCCACCTGCGCCCACGCCGGTGCCAAGTGCCTTGCCGAAAGCTTCCTTGGCCGCGAAGCGTTTGGCGTAGGTGCTGGCCACGCCGTTGCGTTTGCCGCCGCCGCTGCGGCGCTTTGCGCGGGCCTGTTCGCCCGTCGTAAACACGCGTTGCTCAAACCGCTCACCGAAGCGTGCCAGTGATTGCTCGATGCGGCGGATGTCGCAAATGTCCGAGCCGATGCCGAAGATAGCCATAGACTATTAGCCTACAGCCTACAGCCTATAGCTCAATCTTAATTTGCTGTTAGCTGTTAGCTGTTTGCTGTCGGCTCTTATCCATCGCCTCCCGCATGCGCCTGATCGCCGCTTCCAGCCCAATAAATACCGCCTCGCCAATCAGGAAATGACCGATATTCAGCTCGACGATCTCAGGAATCGCGGCGATAGGGCCCACGTTCGCGGTGGTCAATCCATGTCCGGCATGCACTTCAAGGTCTCGCCTGTGCGCGTGTGCTGCGGCTGCCTGAAGCGCGCGCAGCGTATCGCCGCCCTCGGGCCCATGCCCGCCGGTTTCGGCATAGGCGCCCGTGTGCAGTTCCACAATGTCGGCCCCCACCGCGTGCGAAGCTTCCACCTGCGCCGCCACGGGGTCGATGAACAGCGACACGCGAATGCCTGCCGCCTTCAACGGTTTCACGAATTCGGCGAGCGCGGCTTGCTGCCCCGCCACATCCAGCCCGCCTTCGGTGGTTTTTTCGGCGCGGTTTTCGGGCACCAAACAACAGGCATTGGGGTTTATGTGCAGCGCCAGTGCCAGCATTTCGGCTGTGGCGGCCATTTCGAAATTGAGCGGCAACGTTACTTCGGCCTTCAATCGCGCCATGTCGGCATCGCGAATGTGGCGGCGATCCTCCCGCAAATGCGCCGTAATGCCATCGGCCCCGACATGCATCGCCAGTAACGCCGCTGCCACCGGATCAGGGTGCGCCCCACCGCGCGCATTACGCAGCGTGGCCACATGGTCGATATTCACCCCAAGGCGCAACTTTTCCATGCGCCCGCTATACCAGCGATGCCAGGTAGCCGCTAATAAAAAAGGCAGCGCGACGCTGCCCATTTAAGTCACAGTGATGATGCGTTAAACGTTAGGGCCGCCGCGCGACATATCGCGATTCGCCGCTTTTTGCTGGCGCGGGCCCGAGAACGCGTGGCTCACTACATGCGCCGCCACAATGGTGCCGCCGACGGCAAGACCGATGGTGGCTAGTGGCCGGGATTTCCAAAACTCCTTCGCACCCTCGCGCGCAGCCGGGGCAAGACCCTTGGCTTTAATGGCATCGCTGGCACCGGTGAGGCCGGCTTTCACATGACCATGGGCTTGCTCAGCCGCGATGCGTGCGGCATGGCCGGTGCTACGTACTGCCTCAGCGGCTTGTCCGCCCGCCGCCCGCAAATGGTCGGTGGCTTTGGCGGCAGTGTCTGTGGCGACATCGGTCATTAGCGTGCAGCTCCCTCATGCGAGGCCTGCGCCTGCTCGTGCGCCGCTACGCCCGCGTGCCCACCGTGCTCGCTGCGCGAGGCAATGTGGTCGGTGAATTTTTTACGGTGGGTGTCCACTTCCGATTGCATCCCTTGCATTTGCGTCTGCATAGCTGAGACGGTCTGGCGCGCTTCATCGCGCTGCGACTTTAATTCGTCAAACTGATCTTGGGCGATTTTAGCCTTTTTAGCGCCTTTCAGGTATCCAAGCCCCGAAGTGATGCCAGAAACAAGCATTCCGGACAACAGAGCGACACCCATAACAGCAGCTGCTTTGCCTGACACACCATGTCCGGCAACTGCAATTTCCTTGCTTAATTCAGAAATCATTTTGCCGTTACTCTTTAGCGTCACTGAAGCGCCCACAGCGCCAACGGCTGCGCCCGCCGCTCCGCCTACAAGACCATATTTTGCACCAACGCCTAAAACAGAATCGACCTTAGTTGGCCCCTGATATTTTTCAGTATCGATTGGTTTGTCGGCCATGATTCCCTCCCTTTACGCCTTCGCCATGGTTTGTTCCGGCTCAGCGGCTACGGCGTTGCTATGTTTGCCACCGAGGATGGCGTGCACCGTATAAGCTCCCGCAGCGGTACCTGCTAATGCCATACCAATGATAGCAGCCTTGCCACCTGCGCTGGCATTTCTAAGACCAAAGGCAAATCCTCCACCTTTGCGGGTAATTTGAGCCAAGTCTTTCGCCACGTCGGCTTCAACAACTTTTAGAAAAGGCTTCTCACCCTCAAAGAAAGCAGCAGCTGCACCGCCATGATAGGCAGTTCCTGGCTCAAAACCCTCAGGTAGTTTCTTAAGGGCTCCGATTATCGTGTGGGTCTTTCCATCAACATGAGTAACAGTAATGTCGTGAACGCCATTAACAGCGGGAGAAAAATGTAAGTGATTTACAGCATTGCCGCTAGCGATATGCCCATTTACGTTGAGAATTTCATTTCTAGCAGCGGATTTGCTTGCCATTTCCTGAGCTAGATTTTTGGCTTTATCGCTGGCATTTGCTTCGTTAGCCTTTGCCGTAATATTGGCCCAAGATTTCGCAATCGGTTCGCCGCAAAAAGGACCACCTTCCGCTGGGGTGGCCGCCATGAACGCTTTCACATTCCCACGTTGGGAAATGATATTGTTTGTGATGGCACCTGCCGCAAGACCACCACCGATTCCGCCAACTACCCCCGAAACCCCAATGCCGTTTTTTTCGTCGCTCATAAATACTCCTAAAAAAGTAATTCCATGACCCAGTTATAACCCAAGCCATTGAAAAGAAGTGTGACAGTTGCGTGAAGATTGCGAGGGAGTGCCTAGTTGTAGCTGGTTAGCGGCTAGAAAGTGGCCCTGAGGCTTCGTTTGGCGTCATCCTGAACGTGTTTCAGGATCCATCAAAGTGCCGTCTGGCACGTAAATACAGGTGAATTACCGTTAGCAGGGTAGTAGTAAAATCGCCGCAGACGCGGCTATGATGGATCCTGAAACAAGTTCAGGATGACGCTTTTTCAAGGCCGTCCCCTAAACCCGCTCCACGGCCTGCACCACGTCTTTGGCGCGTAAGGAAGCTATAATGGCGTTGAGGTGGCGGGCGTTTTTGACTTCGACATCAATCAAAATATCGAAAAAGTCGGTGCTGCGGTTGGTGATTTTGAGGTTGCTGATATTGCCCTCGTCCTTCGCAATCACGTTCGCCACGCTGGCCAGCGCCGCCGTTTCGTGGCTGAGGCTCACTTTCAGGCGGCCGATGAACAGCTCGTCCTGCCCGCTCGCGTCCCATGCGACGTCGATCCATTTTTCCGGCGTGTCGGCGAAGTTTTCCAGCGTGTCGCAATCCATGGTGTGGATGGTGATGCCTTTGCCCGTCGCCACGATGCCCACGATTTTATCGCCCGGAATGGGGTGGCAGCAGCCCGCATAGTGGATCGCCATGCCGGGAATGAGGCCGCGGATGGGCATGGGCACGTTTTTTCGGGCCTTCTTTTTGGTGGTGGCCAGCTCGAACGGGTTTTTCACCCCGGCATCGGCCGATTTGCGGGTGTGGAACACCGCGTCGTATACCTGATTGCGGTTGATGATGCCCTCGCCCACTTCGGCATATAAATCGTCGGCGGTTTTCTTTTTGAACACGGCGAGCGCGGGTTCCAGCCCTTTTTCGGTCAGCTCGTGGCCTTCCTGCTTGAAGGTTTTGGCCAGAATGGCTTTGCCCAGCGTTACATATTCGTCGTGCTGCTGGTCGCGAATGTAGCGGCGGATTTCGGATTTCGCTTTGCCCGTCACCACGAACCGTTCCCATGTGGGGCTCGGCGTTTGGGTTTTGGCGGTGATGATTTCGACCTGATCGCCGTTTTTCAGCTGGTGTTTCAGCGGCACAATGCGGCCATTGATTTTAGCGCCCACGCAGGTGAACCCCACGCCCGAATGCACGGCGAATGCGAAATCGACCGGCGTCGAGCTGCGCGGCAGGGCGATAATTTCGCCCTTCGGAGTGAAGCAAAATACCTGATCGTGGTACATTTCGAGTTTGGTATTCTCGAGGAATTCCTCGGGCCCCTCGGACTGCTCCATGATTTCCAGCAGCTCGCGCACCCAGCGATATTGCTTGCCGTCGGTGCTTACTTTATCGTTCTGTTGGCCCTGCTTGTAGCCCCAGTGGGCCGCAATCCCGTATTCGGCGATGTCGTTCATGTCCTCGGTGCGGATTTGCACTTCGATACGCTGCTGCTGCGGGCCGATGACGGCAGTGTGGATGGATTGGTAGCCGTTCACTTTTGGCGTGGAGATATAGTCTTTAAAGTGGCCGGGAATCGTATGGTATTTGGCGTGAATCAGGCCAAGCATGCCGTAGCATTCTTGAATGTTGGCGCAGATCACCCGGAAACCCACAATGTCGGCCAGTTGCTCGAAGGCGACGCCTTTGCTCTCCATTTTCTTCCAAATGGAATAGGGCTTTTTCTCGCGGCCATAAATTTTAAGGTCTTTAAGCCCACCGGAATCGGCCAATTCGCGAAGGATATCCTCGACGCGGGTGACTTGTGTTTTGCCCTGGCCACGCAGGAAATCGAGGCGTTTGATGATGGATTCGCGCGCTTCGGGGAATAGTTCGGCGAAGGCTAAATCCTGCAATTCCTCTTTCATGCGGCGCATGCCGATACGTTCGGCCAACGCCGCGTAAATCTCGAGCGTTTCACGGGCGATGCGTTGGCGTTTTTCCGGTTTTGGAATGTAGTGCAGCGTTTCCATGTTGTGCAAACGGTCGGCCAATTTTACCATCAGCACGCGCAAATCATTGGCCATGGCGAGCACGAGTTTGCGGAAATTTTCAGCCTGTTTGCTCGATTCCGACTTGATTTCAAGCCGGTTCAGTTTGGTCACGCCATCCACCAACCCTCGAATTTCCGCGCCGAACAATTGTTCAATTTCGTCGAGCGTGGCGTCGGTGTCTTCGACCGTGTCGTGCAACAGGGCAGTAATGATACTCGCGGTATCGAGCCGGTATTGGGTGAGTTTATAAGCGACTTCCACCGGGTGCGAAAAATACGGGTCGCCGCTCGCACGCTTCTGACTGCCGTGTTTTTGCATGGCAAACACATAGGCGCGGTTGAGTGCATCCTCATCCGCGTTGGGGTCGTAGGCGCGGATTTTCTCCACCAGCTCCATTTGTCTGATCATGCATTGCAATATAATGCAGATTTCAGGCGGTTGCTAGAGTTAACCGATGAGGAAGTCGCTACTGTTCAAGTGAGTGGTGACGCCCACCAGTGAAATATCGTTGCCCGTACCCAGGTGAATGACCGCCGCACTGGCTGAATAAGTAATGGCATTGAGCAGGTTGGTAATCGAGGCAAAGCCGCCATTATCGAGGTTGAGCGAGGCAAGGCGCAGCACATCGCCCCCGGCGACACCAGCCCCCTCGAATTGTTGGATGGTATCGACGCCGGAACCCGCCGTGAAATAGAAAATATCCGCCCCAAGCCCGCCAACCAGCGTGTCGTTGCCCGCGCCACCTACCAAGGTGTCGACGCCATCGCCACCGTACAGAAGGTCGTTATTAGCACCACCATTCAGCGCATCGTTGCCGCTGCCTCCATAAAGCGTATCGTTGCCCGCTTCGCCGAAAATGCTGTCGTCGCCGCCATTGCCGGTGAGAATGTTATTGAGTTTGTTGCCGTCGATCGCGTCGCCGGCGCTGCCGCCTGTGGCGTTTTCGATGTTCGCATTGAACGCCACCCACACGTAGCTTTGGCCGATATGGCTATAGCTGGTTAACCCCTCATTGAGGTTGATGCTTGAGGAAGTCGTGAATTTGCTGGCATCGATGGTGTCGTTCCCGCCGCCATCCCAGATGGTTTGGGCGTTTTTGGCACCATTAATCACATAGGTGGTGTTGCCGGAATTATAGGCGGTATTGGCACCGTAAAGATATTGCACGGCCGCGATGTCGTAAATTTGCGGCGTCACCGGCGGGCTACTCGACTGATTGACGATCGAACTGCTGTAATACGACATCACAGAGGCATTCAGGGAGTCTTCGGCGGTGGGCAAAAACACGCCCGAGCCACTGCCCGTTTCACCGTTGTAATTGCCGGGGTGTTTGAGGCCGATGGAATGACCGATCTCATGAATGAGTGTCAGGTACCCGAGCGTTCCACTGGCGACACTTGCAGCCCCGGCGAAGCGATCATCGAGCACAACCTCAGCTTTGGCGAATTGCTTGCTTGCAGTATAGACATATTGGAAGGTTTCACCGATGACGCTCTGCCCATAAGCCGCTAAATCATGCTGCGAGAACGTGATTTGGCTTTTGCCGGTGGCGCTCTGAATAAAATGGATGTTGGCGACATTTTCCCATTGGTGTGCCGCCGAAAGATAGGCGCTCTTGAGTGCATCCGGCACCAAGCTGCCCACCTGATTCGAGAATGAATAGGTGAAATTCACCGCCTTGTTCACCACGCTCTGCCAGCTGTAACTATCGAGAAGGGAATCAATCGGATTCGAGCCGGAACGTTTAACGGGCATAACAATCCTCAGCGTTCCGTTCACCATACTAAATCAGGGTAAATGAAACGTTAAGAATGCCGCGTATTTATTATAAATTAGAGCCTAAAACAGTCGATTGCGACTAGTCCTCAACTTCGATATTCTCTTCCACGAAGCTCATGCCCTGGCTTGGTTGCTCGGCTGCATGTTGCTCTTCGTTGAAATGCTGCTCGATTTCGCCGCGGCTGTTCACCGAATAGCTGCCGTGGTTCTGCTCTTCGTCCTCGATGCGGTCCGACGGATCGAAGCCCATTTTTTTCTGGAAGCCCTGAATCATTTCCTCGTGCACCAGTTTCACGTCGATGGTTTTGTCGGCGATTTCGCGCAGGGAAACCACCGAGTCCTTGTCGTTATCGCGGTCGATCGTGAGGGGCATGCCCGAGCTGATCTGCTTGGCACGTGCCGCAGCCGTCACCACTAAATCAAAGCGGTTCGGGATGGTGAGGATGCAATCTTCAACGGTAACGCGAGCCATGGAATCTCCAACAAATGATAGGAATGGAGCGCGGTTACTAAGGTATTCGCTTGGCTTTTGCAAGTAAAACCCATAGGAATATTCACCCCATGGCCGATTTATTGAACATCCCCCACTCCACCGACAAAAAACTCCCCAAGCCCGACTGGATTCGGGTGAAGGCGCCGCAATCGGCGGGGTATGTGGCGACGCGCGAGTTGATGCGCGAAAATAAATTGCACACGGTGTGCGAGGAAGCGGCTTGCCCCAATATCGGCGAATGCTGGAGCAAAGGGCACGCGACCGTGATGATTCTGGGCGACACCTGCACGCGGGCCTGCGCGTTTTGCAACATTAAAACCGGCGTGCCGAATAAGGTGGACCCCGACGAGCCGCGCAACCTGGCGCTCGCCATCAGTAAACTGAATTTGAAACATGTGGTGATTACGAGTGTGGATCGCGACGACCTCGACGATGGCGGCGCTTCGCATTTCGCGCAATCCATCGAATATATCCGCACCACCTCGCCCGACACGACCATTGAAGTGCTGACGCCGGATTTTCTGAAGAAAGACTTCGCCATCCGCATCGTGACCAAAGCGCGGCCCGATGTGTATAACCACAACATCGAAACCGTGCCGAGCCTGTACAAAACCATCCGCCCCGGCGCACGCTATTTCAACTCGCTGCATTTGCTGAAAACAGTGAAGGAGCAAGACCCGAGCATTTTCACCAAATCCGGCATCATGGTGGGCCTCGGCGAAACAAAAGACGAAGTGTTGCAGGTGATGGACGATTTACGCAGCGCCGAAGTGGATTTCATGACCATCGGCCAATATCTGCAACCCACGCCGGCCCACGCACCGGTCGACCGGTTCGTGACGCCCGACGAATTTCGTTATTATGAACGCGCCGCTTACGCCAAAGGCTTCCTCATGGTCAGCGCCAGCCCCCTCACCCGCAGCAGCTACCACGCCGACGAAGATTTCGCGCGGATGCGCGCCGCGCGGGCAAAGCAGCTGGCAGCAGCTGCATTTAGTGCAGCCAACGACAACCGCTAAAATGAATAAGTTTTTTAACGGATTTGCGTGGTTACTTGATGCACTAATTAGTTGGCCAACAATTATGCTGCCGCAAGAAGAAAGCTTAGATCGTCCGGTCTCATTGGGTAGAAAAATAGCAAGCATTCTACTGCTAGTGGCTTTGGCATGGATACTTTTTATGCTACTGCGCAACTAGTATGCCCACCTATACCGAAACACGTCTTCTCCCCTTCACGCCCCAGCAATTATTTGGGCTGGTGATCGGCATCGTGAAATAAAATAAGTTTGCCCCTTTGCCGCAAGGGCGCTCAGGCAATAATGGCACACATCAGCAAATTGCTTTCTGGCGGATTTAATGTGCCCCCGCGATGGTTGCTTTTCTCGCATTAGTGGTTGTAGTTCTTTTGTAGAAATATCCGTCATTTCCACTTTGGAGACTCAGCATGGATAAGCGCCCGCTCATCGTCATTTCCTTCGCATCACTGCTGGCTTTCGCTGCGTGTAAGGGGCAGAATTTTTCTGCTGATGGCCTGCAAAGTGGCGCATTAAGCATGGTAAAAGCGGCGACACTTTCGAATGAAGAAGTGGCAGCAAAATCATTGGCCACTGCGCAACAAATCGATAGCGAAAGCCAAGTCGCGCCTGCCGGCAGTCCTTACGATGCAAGGCTGCAAAACCTCGCGCGCTACATCATTATCCCCGGCTACAACTTCAATTTCAAAGTGTACATGTCGCAGGAACTCAACGCGTTCGCACTGCCCAGTGGCGACGTGCGGGTGAACAGTGCGTTGATGGATGCAATGAATGACCAAGAATTGCTTTTCGTGATCGGGCATGAAGTTGGCCACGTCGTCCGCCAGCATTCGACCGATCAGTTTAAACTCGCTTACGCCGCATCGGGCTTGCGCGATGTTGCGGCATCCAGCAGCGGCACTGCCGGCCAAATTGCCTCCAGTGACTTGGGCGGGTTGGCTGAAAAATTCGTCAATGCGCAATTCTCGCAAACGCAGGAAGAAGACGCTGATGATTACGGTGTGCTTCTGCTGAAAAGCAATAATTTGTCCCCGGCCATTGGTGCCGCTGCTTTGCGCAAGCTGGCTAGCGCTGGAAGCAATCCCTCGCTCACGCAAAAGCTGTTCTCAAGCCACCCCGAGCCAGAAGCGCGCGCCAAAAGAATTGAACAACGTGGGTAATTTAACCGCATGCGCATGGTGTTATCTGGTGAAACCATGGCTCCAAGCGTCAAGCCGAACTTGATTCTGGATGCAGGGGCTATTAGTAGCTGAAGCCTCATGCCCACCTATACCGAAACCCGCATTCTGCCCTTCACGCCCCAGCAATTATTTGGGCTGGTGATCAGCATCGAAAAATACCCTGAGTTCCTGCCATGGTGCCGCGCGGCGCGGATTGTCAGCCGCGAGGCGGACGGTGCGTTTGTGGGTGAACTGATTATCAGTTTCAGCCACCTCACAGAGCGCTACAGCTCACGTGTGACCCCCACGCCGCCAAGCGGTGCAAGCGAAGGCACAGTCGATGTTGCGCTCGTCAGCGGGCCGTTTCATCATCTGGAGAATCACTGGCGGTTTGTGCCGCATCCTCAAGGCTGCGAAATCCATTTCGCGGTGGATTTTGCATTCAAATCGAAATGGCTCGATAAACTGATTGGCGGCTTATTCAACCGCGCTTCAGAAAAAATGGTGGCTGCATTTTTAGCGCGAGCTGAAGCGTTGTATGGGGAACCCACGCTTTTTTGAGTGTGTATCTATAGTCGTTTCGATTAATTTTTGTACATGCTCTGTATTTTGTCATTCCCGCGAAGGCGGGAATCTCCTTCATGAAAAAGTGGATTCCCGCCTTCGCGGGAATGACAAAATTGTAAGGTTTTTATTC
>JBJXEM010000044.1:0-10493 GCA_046154225.1 Rickettsiales bacterium | reverse complement strand
CGGGCAACAGCGTGTCGGCCTTGTGGTTGGCGTATTTCGCCCAGCCGGTGAAACCCCAGTCGAGGCCCAACATTTCAGCGCCTCGCTGCACATAGATGGCCCCGCAATCGCGCATCCAGCCGCGGTCAAAATTAGCGACGACGAAATCGACGTGTCTAAGGTTTGCATGCGCGCGGGCCAGAATCTTTTTTGCTGCGCTTTTTGCTGCAGCATTTTTCACGAATAAACCGACGCGCTGATGGTCTGCAATCAGCCGCACAATCTCGGCAAACACCCATGGCACGGGGGCGAATTTTCCGGGCCAGTCCGCCTCGTTATGCGGCCAGGCGAGCCAGGTGCGCTTTTGTGGCGCCCACTCGGCGGGCATTAAAAACATGTCGCTCATGCTTCGTCCGGATGAGCCAGCAATTTGCCATACGCATCGATCCGCCGGTCGCGGAAATAGGGCCAGTGCTGGCGCTGGATTTCCACTTTCGCAGGGTCGACGATGGCGGTCAGTACGCCTTCGAATATTTCGTCCGTCTGCTCGATAAAGCGGCCTGACGTGTCGCTGATGAAACTATGGCCGAAAAATTCGATGCCGCCGCCATCGGTTTCCGGTTCGTAGCCGACGCGGTTGGGGGCGGCGATGAACACATTGTTGGCAACGGCGTGGCCGCGCATCACGGTCTGCCATTTGTTCCATTGCTCGTCGCCATACTGCGCTTTTTCGGCCGGGTGCCAGCCGATGGCGGTGGGGTAGAAAATCACGCTCGCGCCCTGCATGGCCGTCAGGCGCGCGGCTTCAGGGAACCATTGGTCCCAGCAAATGAGCACGCCGATGCGGCCGAATTTCGTGTTGAAGTTTTTGAACCCCAAATCGCCCGGCGTGAAATAAAATTTTTCGTAAAAACGCGGATCATCGGGGATGTGCATTTTGCGGTATTTGCCCAAATCCGTGCCGTCAGCATCGAACACCACAGCGGTGTTATGGTACATGCCCGCCGTGCGCCGCTCGAACAGGCTGGCGATAATCACCATGCCCAGTTCCTTCGCGAGTGCCTGCATTTTCAAGTACGCAGGCCCGCCGGGAATGGATTCGGCAAGCGCAAAATAATCGTGGTTTTCACTCTGGCAGAAATAATAGCTCGCGAATAGCTCCGGCAGGCATGCCACCTGCACGCCTTTGGTCTTTGCCTCACGCAGCAGCACTTCCGCGCGCGCGAGGTTTTGCGCGGGCTCGGGTTGCATGGACATTTGAATAATGCCGATGGTAAAGGGGGCGTGGGTCATGGCGGTTCCTTAATTTCCTCGCGCAGTTAGCAGGTTTGCGTGGCGCGCGCAACCATGCTAGGCCCATGCAACAGGCACCCATAGCTCAACTGGATAGAGCACTCGCCTTCTAAGCGAGCGGTTGCAGGTTCGAGTCCTGCTGGGTGCGCCATCCGCTTTGGTACGTAAATTTCAAACTGTGTCGGAATAGTGAATGCTATATTCTTTTTCCATGGCAAGCTTCAGTACCGTGGAAGGTTCGCCGTAGCCAGAGGCAAGCACCTTGCCCAGAGATGTCAGATCGAACATGTCCGGCTGGCTCATCATATGTAAAAATTTTCTTTCCATCCCGCGCTGGGTGAGCAGGTAGTAATAAGCTTTTTTTCCAGTCTCAGGAAAATGTTGCGTGATATAAAAGACTACATCTTTTTTTTGCACCGGGGGCATGTTTCAACCTCTCGCGATGGGGTTTATGGGCATTGATGTGCCCTGTACACGGGAGTGCGCCGGAACGATATGAGTGGGCGGAATTTCCGGTTCTCTGTAAGCTAACGTATCCAGTCCTTTGCCAATAATGTAATGATTGCCTTCCGCAATCGGCATAAAGTCGCGGCCGGAATGCTGCGCGTAAATATCGTACCCTTGAAAATGCTCTAACGCATCTTCACCGGAGGCCATTAGCACGACTTGCTTGATGCCGCAGGTTGAAATGGTGTCATTGATATACGGGAACAACATGTAAGGCGGGTTAGAAATGAGCACAACATCGTCTCGGCCTTGGAATTCTGTAAGGTCTGCAGTGCAAAAATCACCTATCCGTAATTCAAGACGAGGATCATTCAATTTGGGTGTAACGCACGGATCAATTTCATAGCCGATTACTTTATCGGGCCCGCCACTACCTTTGGGGCGGTTCAGCAGCAATTGCGTAATATTGCCACCGCCGACACCTACTTCAATTACAGTTTTCCCAGACAAATCCAGAGAATCCACCACCTCAGAAAATGGCACAAGATTCAATGTATAATGCCGTTCATATGGCGGCCAGCCGTCATGTGCGTAACGCGCTGAAAGGGGTGAATGTTGGTCGTCAGACATGTAGAAAGACCATAGTTATTGCTACTTTATACAAGATTATCAGCCAAAAAGGTTAGTTTTTGGTTAAGATAACCACATCACCCACGCACCCGCGCCATGATGAATTCGTGGTCCATATGTTGGCCGACAGGGTAGAGATATTCACCGACAATTTTGAAACCATATTGCGTGTATAAAGCCTGCGCCTTCAGGTTTTCCTGCCAGACGCCGAGGTACAGCACGGGCGCGTGCTGCACGCGGGCGTCGGCCAGCATGTGCAGCAGCAAGGTGCGGCCATGCCCTTTTCCCTGATGGCTGGCGCGGATATAGACGCGGTGGATTTCGACCCCGCCCGCTGCCGGGCGCGGTTTCACCGGCACTTCCACATGGCCCAGTTTACCGTAGCCGATGGCGTGGCCGTCCTGCTCGACGAGGTACAGGCTATCGCCCGCGTCGAACGCGGCGGTGAAATAGGCGACGGAGTTTTTGGCGGCATGGTGCGCGGCCAAATCTTCGGGCCGGTACATATGGCCGAAGGTTTCGTTGAAGCAGTCGACCGCGACGGCGCTGAGTGTGGCGATGTCGTCGCGGGTGGCGCTGCGGAGGGTGGCGCTCATGCGGCAACCACTTTCTGCCGCGCCGGGAGTGGGCGATAGCTGAGTGCTTCGGCCAGATGCGTGCGCTCGACGGCGTCGCTGCCGGCCAGGTCGGCGATGGTGCGCGCCACGCGCATCACCCGCGTCAGGCCGCGCATGGAAAGTTGCAATTGGCGGGTGGAGGTTTCGAGCAGGGCGCGGCTGTCGTCGGTGAGGGTCACCAACGTTTGCAGCGCTTCGCCGCCCAGTTCGGCGTTAGTGCGGGCGCTAATACCCGCATCAGCAAAACGCTGCAGCTGCTGCTCGCGGGCGCGCGCGACGCGCGCGGCAACGGCAGCGCTCGGCTCGCCTTCGGCACGTTCAAGCATGCTCATGGTTTCCACCGCCGGCACATCCACATGCAAATCGATCCGATCGAGCAGGGGGCCCGAGAGTTTTTCCTGATACTCCGCCCCGCAGCGCGGTGCTTTGCCGCAGGCGCGGGCCGCATCGCCGAGATACCCGCAGCGGCACGGGTTCATGGCGGCGATGAGTTGGAAACGCGCCGGATACGTGACGTGCATTTCCACCCGGGCGATGGAAATCTGCCCGGTTTCCAGTGGCTGACGCAACGATTCCAGCACGACGCGCGGATATTCCGGCAGCTCGTCCATGAACAGCACCCCGTGATGCGCGAGTGAAATTTCACCCGGCACGGCGCGCCTACCACCCCCCACCATGCTGGCCATGGAGCTGGAATGGTGCGGGTCGCGAAATGGCCTTGCGCTTTCGAACGCGCCTTTCACCAGCTTGCCCGCGACGCTGGCGATCAGGTTGGTCTCCAGCATTTCCTCGGGCGTCATGGGCGGTAAAATGCCGGGCAGGCAGGCGGCGAGCATCGATTTGCCGGAACCGGGCGGGCCGCTCATCAGCAAATTATGCCCACCGGCGGCGGCGATTTCGAGGGCGCGTTTAGCGACGGCTTGCCCGCGCACTTCAGCTAAATCCGGACCATGGGCGGCGCGCGCTTCCACCTGCGGCTCGGGGCGACTCAGCACTTGTTGGCCTTTGAAATGGTTGAGCAGCGCGAGCAACGAATGGGGCGCCAGCACGTCGAGATCGCCCGCGAATGCGGCTTCGGCGCCATTGCGCTCGGGGCAAATGATGCCTTTGTTTTGTGCGCTGGCGGCGAGGGCTGCGGGCAGCACGCCCGCTACCGGCAGCAATTGGCCATCAAGCGCTAACTCGCCGAGGCAGAGGAAATTCTCCACCGCATCGGCCGGTAAAAATCCGAGCGCGACCAGCAGCGCCAGCGCAATCGGCGCGTCGAAATGCGAGCCTTCTTTGCCCACATCGGCCGGGCTGAGATTGATAAGGATTTTTTTCGCCGGAATCTGCACGCCGAGCGAACTCAGCGCCGCCCGCACCCGCTCGCGCGCCTCGCGCACGGTGTTGTCGGGCAGGCCGACAATGGTGAAGGCCGGCAACCCGCCCGCCAGATGCACCTGCACCTCGACCGGCAACGTTTCAATGCCCTGAAAAGCAACGGTGTGAATGCGGCTGACCATAAGGGTTGGTTATATGCGCCGCACCGCATTTTTCCAGCAGTTATTTGGGTTTCTTCTAACCCACACGCCGTCATTGCGAGGCATGCACTTCATTCTCGACAAGTACAGTGGCGAAAAGCCGAAGCAATCCATCTTTTCCAGAGCATCAAACGACATGGTTTCAGCGCTGAGTCGCAGGTGGATTGGTTGGCCCCCAAGAGGCCCCCTTCGGGACGGCTATGCGCTTCACAGTATGCAGGTAGGGCGGTTCATGCCTCGCAATGACGGATAGGTAGTGTGTGTAATAGATGGATTCCAGCTTTCGTGGAAATGACAAATAACTATTTAGTTTCAGACGGTTGAGTGAATATCGTAGCGCCACCACTGCCTGCCCTGTGGATAAAGTAACCAAATCGTAGGATTTGCTTAGTATTTCCTTAACATCCGACAGGCATAGTGGGCTGGCATGGAACAGGACGACATTAATGAGAAGCAGGCGGCGGCGGCGACGGTAGCGTCGGCGCGCGGGCGTTCGCCCAAGGCGAAAACGCTGATTGCGTTCTCGGTGCTCATCATGCTGCTGTTTTGCGTGTTTGTGGCCTATCAGGCAAGCAAAGCCTACGAGCATGCCATCGACGAAGGCAAAATCAACGCCACGCGCCTGAACAAAATTTTGTCCGACCAGGTGGAGCTGAGTTTTCTCGCGGTCGACCTGACGCTGCGGCGCGCCGTCGAGCGGCAATATTTCAACGCGCTGTTCGGCGGTAATTTACCACACGACATTGAAAATAATTTTCGGCTTTGGGTGGAAGAAACACCGCAGATCGCCGCCCTCATGCTGGTGAACGCCAAGGGTGAAATCGAAGTGGCGGCAAACAAGCCGGGCTACGATGCGTGGTACGACTACCGCGACTCGGCGCTCGACGACCCGGCTTTTAAAGCCATGGGCGAGGATTCCGAGCGCAATTATTACATCGGCCAGCATCGCAGCAGCAATGCGACGCACCCACAACTCATCGTGATGAGCCGCCGGCTGAACAAGCTCGATGGCAGTTTCGGTGGCGTCATCATCGCCGCCCTCGACCCGCAATTCTTTGCCGATTTCTTCACCGCGATTGATTTCGGCACCAACCGCTTCATGGCCCTCATGCTCGATTCCGGGCAGTTACTCTATACCGGCCCCGGCGACAACCCGGGGCGCGATGCCATCCTCGATTTCATCGGCGACCATGCGAGCGGCAAGCCTGCCAACCACCAGCTCGTCACCGACACGCAAAGCTTCAACAACGCCATCACCATCTACTCGTACCAGACACTGAAAAATCTGCCCATCACCGTGTCGATCGTCATCGATGAAGCCGATTTTTTAAGTGGCTGGCGGCGCGCGCGCATGAAGGATGTAAGCTTCCTCGCCATCTTCACCATTTTCGGTTCGGTGCTGTCGTTTTTCGCGCTCAACATGGCCAAACAAATTATCCGCGTCGAAGAATCCGAAGCGGCGGCGGTGCTGGCGAGTCAGGCCAAATCCGAGTTTCTGGCGAACATGAGCCACGAACTGCGCACGCCGCTGAACGCCGTCATCGGCTTCTCGGAAATGCTGGGGGCGGGTTATTTCGGGTCGATGAACGACAAACAAATCGAGCGGGTGCAGGACATTAATTTATGCGGCACGCATTTGCTGCAGCTCATTTCCGACATCCTCGAATTCAGCAAAGGCGAAGCGGGCAAGCTCGAACTGCATGCCGAGGAAATCGATGTCGCCCGCTCGGTCGAGGAAGCGACGCGTATCGTGTTCGAACGCGCCAAAGCCAAGCACCTCACCCTCACCAGCGACGTGGCCGAACACCTGCCGCTATTGCATGCCGACAAGCGCAAACTGCGCCAGATTTTGCTGAACCTGCTTTCCAACGCCATCAAATTCACCCCCACCGGCGGAACCGTCAGCGTCCGCGTCGCGCGCGACCATCACGGGCAAATGGTCATTACCGTGGCCGACACCGGCATCGGCATCGAGGAGAAAGACATCCCGACGGCACTCGCCGTGTTCGGCCAAGTGCATCGCAGCCAAAGCCACGAAGGCACCGGCCTCGGCCTGCCGCTATGCAAAATGTTCGCCGAACTCCATGGCGGCAAACTGCAGCTCACCAGCGTTGTCGGCGTCGGCACCACCGTACGCATTATTTTCCCCGAAGAGCGGGTGGTGGGGTAAAAAGAGGGGAGGTCGGTTTCCCGAACCCCCCACTCTCTCAGGCTAGTCTGTATTAAACAGATCATCGTCCCAGATCTCACCACGTGGGGCACTTCGCGGCTCATCTCGCATTCTTTCAAGTTCTAGGGTTTGACGTCTAAAACTTAAACGTGCCTCCTCCGCAGCAATTCTGCTGTTAACATCGTCCAGCTCCGTCTCTGCCGCTTTAAGCTCGCGCGCAGTGCCATTTTCATTGGCAATCTGATTGCCAAGCCTGTCCCGGCGCCAACGAAGTTCACGCAGTAAATCGGACGAATATAAGTCTAGTGCGGACATGGTACAACTCCTTCTTCCCACATCGCAAGTGATCCCACTCTCACTTATTGAGAATTCTAAGGATCACTAAACGAACCGCCCTCGTAGCATCGAATGATGACAATTTGATGAAGGGTTGCTTATTTGTTTTGTGGCATTGGTAATTTTTGTTATCAAAACAGCATGGAAACTAACGGCAAAACAGCGACGACGACGATTGTCACCTTCACCGATCCTGAAACGAAAAAGGATTATGTGCTGCTGTGCGTGCCCGACCCGCGTACGCGCATTGCGCGCGATGGCACTTACCAAGGTCTTCCCGCACTGAATGCGGATGACACGCCGAACCTGCTGCCGCTTGACCAGTTAAAATTCATCGGTGGTTATATCGATCCCGGTGAAACGGTGGAAGCAGCAGGTCTGCGTGAACTGGCCGAGGAAGCTGGCCCCGCCTTGGCCGAGATGGTGGAGCGCACCGGTTTTATTAAACCCGCCTATTGCATGACACGCAGGTTTGAGCAGGATGATGCAAGGCCACTCAAGCTGCATTATCTCCACGCGCATTTGGGTGAGCGAACAATGAGTGAGGTGAAGCAAGCCATAGCCTCGGGCCCGACACTCGCCGCCGTCGAGGAGGCGCTGGAGCCAAGCGACGATGTGTTCGCCATCGTCATCGCGGAAGTGGATAAAATCAAACGCACGCCGGGAGGTTATGTAGTGGAAGCGGGGCTGGCGGGTAAGAAACTGGCGCAGCAATTTCGCCCTATCGACTACGCGCCTTGGCATGCATTAACGTCGGAAACTTCGCGCCGCGCCTATGATACCTATAACCGCCTTGGCGCAACAGATCCCTATGTCGGGCTCGATATAGCGTCGCTTGGGAAACAGAATATCATTCTCTACACGCCGACCAAAGCAGATCACAGCTTGCAATGTGCAGCGGATGCATCGGTTCCCTATAGTGCGATGTATGGGGGTAGCGGCGCGGTGTGCCCGGATGGCGCGATCTTCACCGACCTGGTGCGCCCGCAATTGGCATTGCTGAAACAACAGGCACAACGCAACGTCTAGCGCATCCACAGCCAAACCCCGCACTTAATCCTTCCCATTCCCCCCAGCATCTAAAATGTACGCTGGTAACAACACCAATCCATGGTGGGCATGGCGCATCCCTTGCCGAGTGTCCTCATGTAGCGCCGCTGCATTCCGGTACTCGCCAAGGGCAAGTGCTCCTAGCATTCGGCCCACTGCGCAAAGCGATGGAAGCAGAACAAAAAACTCCCCCCACCTTGCGGCGGGAGGAGAAAACCGGATGGTTTATTGAGCGACTTCAGTCCCTCCTCTGGCCCATCAGCTCCAGGAGCCGGATGAAGAGGTTGATGATGTCCAAGTAAAGCGCCAGCGCGCAGTCGATCGCATTGTCGACCGTCGCAGGCACCCGCATCGCCCGGTTCATATCGAAGATGATATAAGCCGAGAAAAGCAGGACACCAACCCAGTCCCAGAGCGTGAGAGCGCCCTGAACCGGGAAACCGGGGATCAGCCATGCGGCGAGCGGAATGGCGAACTGACCGAGGATCAGAATGCACAGCCCGCCGAACAGCCAGCCGCCCCAGCTTTCGAGGCTGTCAGGTATCGTCGCCCCGATGAAGGTAAGGACGCCGGTTACCAGACCGGTGACGAAGATGACCTTCACCACCGAAAGCGCCGTATACATGCCGACGACTGGGCCAAGCAGCAGGCCGAACGGGCCCGCGACCATGGCATAGCCGAGCAGCGAAATAGCCGGCTTGTCGCTACCGAGCGCGATGAACACGCCGGCGAATGATGTGACGAGCACGCCGATGAAGAACAGCCATTGATTGACCGGCCCCACCCAGTGAAAGCTCGCCTTCACGCCGTCATGGGCTGGAACAAGTTCCATCCAGCCGGTCGTGAAATATGCCAGCGCCGCCGTCAGCGCCAGCCCCGCAAGGGTGAAGAACCCCATGATGAGCATGAACTGCTGCCGACTGATTGCGGAAGAGCCGGAGCGCTCCCACACAGCATCACCAAAATTTGCCACGAGTATTTCCCTTCAGTTTTTCGAGAATGTCGCGAATTTGCGACGGAATGCACCTCAAACTTCTGAACAGAAATCGACACAGCCACGATGGAATCATCGCGAGAAAGCGTTAGCTTAGACGTGAAGACACACCGTGTCTGAAAAGCGATTCTGAAACAGAAAGCTTAGGGTACGGGTTGATTCTAACATAAATGCATGCATCGCACTACGGCTGCGAAAAAACTTCATGTAACCGTCACAATCATTTTTTGGCTGCGCGCTTGCCCGAACCCCGCACAAAATCCTTCCCATTGCCCCCAACATCTAGTATGCAAACTGATAACAACACCAATCCATGGTGGGTATGGCGCATTCGATCACAGTCCGCAGTTTAGAAGGCCCTGAGCGCTCCTCGCTCGCCGAACGCGCCGCCCGCCAAGTGCAAACCTACTGGAAAATCCGTTCGGCCAAAGCGTTGGAAGCGCTTGAGCGCGAAGCGCGCAAAATGCTGCAGCTTGAGGAAGAGCTCGGCGCGTTTGCCATCCAGTATTACGACGCGGTGGGCGAAGCGGTCGAGCGGCTGAGTGCGCTGGAAGAACAGCTCGCGGCCTATAGTGCGCACCCGGGGCTTGACGCCATGCCCGCCGTGTTGGCGCAACGCAGCTTGCACGCTTCGCGTCGCCACGAGTTGAAAGCGCGCTACCGCAAACTGGCCAAGGAAATCCACCCCGACCGTGCGATGGTGGTGGAAGGTGCGGGCACCCAGGCTAACCACATGCACACGCTGAATGCCAGTTACCAAAAGGGCGATTTGGCCGGGTTGCTGCGGCTGGAAGCCGAGTTGATTTTGCAGGAAATGGCAGGCGATGCGCATGCCCAGTCGCCTCAGCTCGAGCGATGCCTGCGCGAGATCGACCGCGCCGCCGATACCTACGCGGCAGGCTACCGCGCGCTCCTTAATTCGCCGCTGAACGAGCTGATGTTGCGCGCCATGTCGGCGCGTTTAGCCGGATGGAACTGGCTCGAGGCCGTGGTTGCCCGCGTGCACCGCTCCATCGAGGAAAAAGAGCGTGCGTTGGTGATAGCCAACATCGCCGCCATCGGGCAATGGCGCGAGTCGACCGCGGCGGCTGCGGCGTAAACTGAAACGCAGCACGCCCTCACCCGAAATCGCAAGAGCGATTTCGACCTCTCCCAAGGGAGAGGTAACCCTAACTTCGCCTATTGAGCGCAACAATTGCCGCAGCGTACCTCTCCCTTGGGAGAGGTCTAAATTCGTTTACGAATTTAGGGTGAGGGCGTAGTGAATCCCTAAGCCACGGCCTTTACACTCGCGGGCGCAGGAAGCGCGTTCGCCGCTTTTTTCGCCGCGGCTTCCATCACGAACTGGGTCATTTTTTCAAGCGCGCGGGTTTCAATCTGGCGCACCCGCTCGCGGCTGATTTCGTAGCGCTGGGCGAGTTCTTCGAGGGTGACGGATTGCTCGTTCAGTTGCC